>NZ_CP050804.1:1570587-1941174 GCF_012563545.1 Arcanobacterium buesumense | reverse complement strand
AAGAGAAGACGCGTGGAAATTCTAAAGTTATCCACAGGGTTATTCACACTTGTGGATATTACACGCGTGTAATTACATCATTTGAACCGCGAACTCTCAATGTAAAAATGTATCCACTAAAATATCCACAGCTGTGGAAAGTAATATAGAAAGAGTTCTCACACATAATTCTACGTGTGACAATAGTTACGGCACCCGTGTCTTTTATTGACTATGAGCCAAAAAGTCGCGTAAAGTCATCAAGTCATGTGTGTGCAGGACACACACGAATTCGAAACCTTCGGATTCGTTTCAAGTATCGATAAGTGGGAGATCACCCATGTCTACCAAGCGTACGTTCCAGCCGAATAACCGCCGTCGTGCGAAAGTCCACGGCTTCCGTAAGCGTATGGCCACCCGTGCGGGTCGTGCAGTTCTTGCCTCCCGCCGTCGTAAGGGCCGCGCACGCCTAGCTGCGTAAATGCTGCCCGCCGTCAACCGGTTACGAACATCGAGCGACTTCGCTCGAACAGTTCGTCATGGAAGACGGAGCGGAAACAGCCTCGTGGTTGTCTATTTTTTGATAGATGACTCCATACATGAAGCCGACCTTTGCACAAAGGTCGGCTTCGTCGTGGGTAAAAAAGTCGGAAACTCAGTAGTCCGACACACGGTGGCACGCAAACTCCGTCACGTCGTCAGAGATATTCTTCCTGAACTCCACCCGGGAACTCTTGTCGTGCGTGCAAACCCTGCTGCTGCCACAGCGTCGTCGAATGACCTGCATGAAGCACTCGTTCGAGCATTCCAACGAGCACACGTCTATCGTACGGAACAAGAACGATGAAACGGGTATTCACGGCAATAATCCGGTGGTATCAACGCCATATTTCTGCTGGTTTACCACGTCGATGTAAATATCAGCCAACCTGCTCCCAATATGCTCTCGATTCCATTGAGGTTCACGGAGCAATTAAAGGTACAATTCTGAGTATGTGGCGTTTATTGCGTTGCAATCCGTGGAGTAAAGGTGGCGTGGACTGGGTACCAGAAAAAGGTTCTTGGCCAACAAAACCACTCGGATACACCGAACTTATGGCGCTTCGCGCCGAACAAGAATCATCAGGCCAACGCGGCCATGGCGATGATGAACATAACGGCAACTGCCCCTAAGCGAAAGAAGAATTGTGGATATTATCCTCTTCCCTATTAAGTGGGTCATCTCGTGGATCATGTACGGCATCCACGCAGTTTTGACCGCCATCGGTATGAGTAGCGGATCAGGCGCAGCCTGGGTGTTATCTATCGTTGGTTTAACGGTGGTCATTCGAATCCTCATTATTCCACTGTTCAATAAGCAAATTCGGGCCATGCGCATGGGGCAAGAAATCCAGCCAGAGGTCCAGAAGCTACAAAAGAAATATAAGGGCCGCACGGACGCAGTTTCCAAGCAACGTCAGCAAGAAGAACTTATGGCGCTATATCGCGAGCGTGGCACATCGCCATTTGCTTCCTGTATGCCATTGTTGATTCAGATGCCGATCTTCTTCGCACTATTCCACTTACTTTATGCAGTCCGTCCAATCTCTACTGGAGATATGCCTGCCATTGGTGCAGTTAATAAGACTGTTGCAGAGGAAATAGCTAACTCAACATTATTTGGAGCTCCGCTATCTTCATCATTAGGTACGGCAGCGGAATATAATCTTCCGACCAATGTGCGTATTGTTGCTGTTATTTTGATTTTCCTTATGATGGCAACTTTGTTCTTCTCACAGAAGATGATTATGACGAAGAATCTTCCGGAATCAGCTCAGGATCCGGATAACCCTGCGTATAAGATGCAGAAGATGATGCTCTACGGTATGCCGTTGATCTACATTTTCAGTGGTTTTGCTTTCCAAGTCGGCGTACTTATTTACTGGTTGACTTCTAACTTCTGGAATATTGGTCAGCAGTACTGGCTCATCACATATAATCCAACACCGGGTTCACCTGCATGGAAGAAGCGTCAAGAAAAGATTCGGGCTAAGCGCATCGCAGCTGGTCTACCTCCGGAAGAAGAGCCAGAAGAACCTGTACAGCCACGCGTTCAACCATTAGGCAAAGAACGCTCAAAGAAGGCTAAGAAGAAGCATGCGGGAAAGGCGCCAGCGCCGGCGAGCACTCCATTACCGCCTGAAGAAGTTCGCGGACCAGATGGATTGACCGATGCGGAGCGTGCACAAAAGCGTTATGAGCGACGGATGGCAGAACGTCAGCGTGCTAATGAAAAGAAAAAGGCACGCCAGGCTAAAGCAAACCGCAATAAGAAGAATCGTAATTTTTAGTCTCGTCCGTAGTGGACCTGGGAAACAAAGGGAATCAATATGACCGAAGAACTCGCTGATTTGCGTGCTGCCTTGGATGAAGAAGGCGATATTGCTGCAGATTATTTAGAGGAACTTCTTGACATTGCCGATCTCGATGGAGATATTGAAATCACTGTTGAGGCAGATCGAGCAGCTGTTGGGATTGTCGCTGATGATGGTGGAGATCGCCGTCTAAAGCGATTGATTGGCAAGCATGGAGACACGTTAGATGCCATTCAGGAATTGACTCGGTTAGCTGTTCAGCAGCAGACCGGTGAGCGTTCTCGATTGATGCTCGATATTCTTGGATATCGTGATCAGCATCGTAAGGAAATTGCGGCTATTGCTCGCGAAGCTATTGAGCGTGTAGAAGATAGTGGCGAACCAGTTGCGCTCAAACCAATGAATCCGTTTGAGCGTAAAGTTGTTCACGACGTCGTTGCTGATGCTGGGCTTTTCTCCGATTCTTCTGGAATCGGGCCGGCTCGTCACGTTGTTATTTCACTTCCTGACGACGAGGATTTCGACGATTCGGCTGAGTCTGCGGATTCTGCTGAGTGAGGTAGATACTTTATTTAGGTGTGCCCTGCCAAGTGCGGGGCACACCTATTTTTATCTTTTGTAGTCGCTGAGATAATCGCGGATATTTCTATTTACTTCGGTATGATGTTTTTGGTAGAAACTGATAATTATCGCCTGTTTAATTATTATTGGTTATATTTGATATTTTTTAATGATAATAGATGATCGTATGGAGGATATGGTGACAGTTGAGGAAATTCCTTCCGGCGGGTTGGATCATTTTGGATCTGACGTATGGGAGCGGTTAGTGAGCTTTGCGAGATTAATCGAGAAAGAAGGCGAACTTCGTGGTCTCGTTGGCCCTCGTGAAATGAGTAAGCTTTGGTCACGTCATATACTTAATTCAACTGCGATTAATGATTTTGTGCCACCGAATACTTCTTTAGTAGATGTCGGTTCGGGTGCTGGATTTCCTGGTATTATCACTGCGATCACTCGTCCTGATGTTGACATTAGTTTAGTCGATTCTCTCGGTCGTCGTACTGATTGGCTTAATTATGTTGTAGGTGAGCTTAAACTTCAGAATGTGACTGTTTTTAATAATCGTGCTGAAGAACTTTTTGGAAAGGTCGTTGCTGACGTTGTTACCGCCCGAGCAGTGGCTGCACTTAAAAAACTTCTCCCCTGGACAATGCCATTGCTGAAACCTGGTGGTCAACTTGTTGCCTTGAAAGGTGCGCGCGCTGAAGAGGAAATTGATGATGCTGATAAAATGCTCAGAAAATATAAAGCTCAGTGGGTTGACGTTCATGATGTAGATGTGTGGGGTACACCGGAAGGTACTCGCGTTCTTATTGTGCAGAAAATATCTTAATATAAGATGTTTCACGTGAAACATCTTATGAGGGAAAGTTTTGTTTCTAGAATGTTTCACGTGAAACATTCTAGAAAAAGCTAAAAGATTTGTTTCTTATGTAGTGCATATATCGGTTGTGTAGATAGTTTCAAATATTGTCTGTGTTAATCTGCGGTATGTTTCTCTGTGGCTTTTATTAATTTTCCATGTATGCGAGACGTATTAGCATAATTAAATCCTCTGGTGATCTATAGATAATTTTGTAGAGTCATCCTTAATTGACTTAAATATCATTCATGCATATCAAAGTAGCTCAGTATACGTGATTGTTATTATCTGTATTTTTACTGAACTGATATTAAATCAATTTGATTCATCTGAATGATTTTGGCTGAGTGATACGTTGTTTCTAGTTAGAAGACACGTAAGTTAAGCATCTCCTGTACTTAATGTATCGGCGATAATTACTTTTACCGTGATGTTTCACGTGAAACATCACGGTAAAAGTACGGAGAAGTTTCTCATTTTCTTATCTGTCAAATTACGAGCCAAGTATTTAATGAGTGTGGATAACTACGTATCTGTGGATTATCTAAGTCATATTTTTAAATTACCTAGTAGAATTAAATGAGTTAACCGTTAGGAGCCGTTCGCATGGTAGATCCCCGCAAAAAAGCACTCGGATACTCAGATGACCGTTGTAATCATGCCTCGCGTGTTTCGTTGTTTGACAATATGAATTCGCCGGTCGGTGCTGACTTGTTACGTGATCGAGAGCTAATGAAGAAGCTTGAATCTGTGGTGTTTCCGCGCCCACGTAAAACACGTGTCATTACCGTTGCTAACCAGAAAGGTGGCGTTGGAAAGACAACAACGGCTGTCAATATCGCTGCTGCTTTAGCACAAGGTGGATTGAACGTGATGCTCATTGACGCGGATCCACAGGGGAACGCAACCACCGCACTTGGCGTTGAACATACCGCTGGTTCCCCGTCTTTGTATCACGTATTAGAAAAGGAACTTTCTTTACGTGATATTCTCCAGCCATGTCCTGATGTAGAAGGACTACTTGTTGCTCCATCAACAATTGATTTATCGAGTGTGGAAATTTCTCTTGTTCTGCAGGATGAACGTGAATACCGCCTTCGAAATGCAATTCAAACATTTTTAGCTGGTTATGAGGATAGCTCATCTGATCGAACTGATTACGTTATTATTGACTGCCCACCTAGCCTCGGTTTATTAACATTAAATGCCCTCGTTGGAGCGGATGAAGTCATGATTCCTATCCAAACTGAGTATTATGCGCTTGAGGGTTTAACACAGTTAATGAAGACTATTGATATGGTGAAGAACTCTTTAAATCCAAGTCTTCGCATTTCTACAATTTTACTTACGATGTATGATCGACGGACGAATTTAGCGCAGGATGTAGCAGCGGAAGTACGTGAATACTTTCCTCAGGAGACGCTTTCCATTGAGATTCCACGTAATATTCGAATTTCTGAAGCCCCAAGTTTTCAACAGACTGTTGTCACTTATGATCCTCGATCTTCAGGAGCTCTTGCTTATCGAGCTGCAGCATACGAATTAACGGAACAAGAACAGCGGTAGGTGGTTATATTATGGCAGAAAAAAGGCGCGGACTTGGTCGTGGAATTGGCGCCCTATTCCCAACGAGTCAAGAAGAAGTACGAAATCGGCCTATCGATATATTCTTTAGCAATCCACAGCCTCCACAAGCAGAAAGGCTATCACCACAAGCAGAAGGGCCATCACCTGAAAACCAGGAGAATGTTTCCTCGGAACAAGTAGTAAATGCTACGACCGTAGAACCTGTGGAAAAGCCAATTATTGCTAACAAAGGCAAATCATCTTCAGTAAAGAAGAAGCGCAATGTTTCACGCGAAACATCGTCTGTAAAAGTTACAGAAGAAACAAATAAGATAACTGACAAAGCTTCTATTGATCAGGGAAAAACTAAGAAATTACAGGATAATGAGAAGTTAGATAAGGTAGAGAGCTACGAGGATCAGATAGTAGCTAGTAGCTTAACTGAGACTGATCATCAGGGAAATAATACCGATACTTCTCGGCATGTTCCGGTGGATAAGACTGTGGATAAGTCTGTGGATAAAAATGATGATGATGAACTACAAGCGATTCCAGGTGCTACCTTCGGTGAGTTATTGCTTGATGAGATTGTCCCGAATATGCAACAGCCACGGCAGATTTTTGACGAAGATGACCTTGCAGAACTTGCTGCATCTATCCGTGAAGTCGGTGTACTTCAACCCATCGTGGTTCGTCCACTATCAGTACCTCTCCCGAACCATCCTGAAGCCCGCTATGAATTAATCATGGGTGAACGCCGCTGGCGCGCATCGAAATTAGCAGGAAATACATCTGTACCGGCAATTGTTCGACAGACTGATACAGATGACATGTTGCGTGATGCCCTTTTAGAGAATCTACATCGCGTTCAGTTGAATGCACTTGAAGAGGCTGCTGCATATCAGCAGCTCATGGAAGATTTCAACTATACTCAAGAAGAATTATCACGGAAAATTGCTCGCTCGCGCCCACAAATTTCTAATACATTGCGCTTATTAAAGCTACCACCACTTGTGCAACGTCGTGTTGCCGCAGGGGTAATTTCAGCAGGACATGCACGTGCTTTATTAGGCCTATCTGATGCGGCAGCAATGGAACGTCTTGCACAACGAATTGTTGCCGAAAACCTTTCAGTTCGAGCTGTAGAAGAACTTGTAGCGATGGGTGTAGATGATACGTCTGAAAAACCTTCACGCACGCAACGTACTAAACGTTATCAGTCAGAACTTAACGGGTTAGCTGTGCGTCTTATGGATCGATTCGAGACAAAAGTTAAAGTGGTTATGGGTCAGAAGAAAGGGCGCATATCTATTGACTTTGGTTCTATCGAAGACCTCAATAGAATTCTTAATATGATTAATGAGGAAAACGTGGATGTTTCACGTGAAACATCAGAGAATTAATTCGATTCCACAGGAAATCTAAACTTTGGGGGCTTTCGTTCAACGAACGAAAGCCCCCAAAGTTTAGAGCTAGTACTTCAGCATTGATACAAAGATAAAAGTACCAGGAGTATATAGCTTATTGATCTAGTGGAAATTAGGATAAATTCTTCAGTTCTTCATCGATGGTCAGCGCTAGACGACGAACACCTTCAGTAATTTGTTCCGGTGTTGGGTAACAGAACGAGAGCCGAATATGATCTGAGCCTTGACCATCGGCATAGAATGCAGTACCTGAAACATAGGCAACACCATGCTCCACAGCGCGTGGTAGCATTTCTCGAGCATTAATTCCTTGAGGGAGTTTTACCCACATATAGAAACCGCCACTAGGAACAGTCCATTCACATTGTGGTAAATACTTTTCAAGAGCCGCATTCATAGCGTTCCGGCGTTCGCAGTACATTGCTCGATACTCTTTAATTTGACCCAACCAGTCGTATGTACGTAAGTATTCTGCAATGGAAAGTTGACCAACCTTCGTTGGTGAAAGTACTGCGTTTTCATTTGCTAGAACAAGCCGAGCTGTGAGTTCTTCACTAGCAAGCGCCCAACCAACACGATAACCCGGGGCGAAAATCTTTGAGAACGAACCTAAGTAGATCACGCCATCTGGATTCCAGTTATAGAGTGCACGATTCGTTTGATCATCGAAGCCAAGCATGCCGTAAGGATTATCTTCTAAAATGATGACCTTATGACGCCGAGCAATCTCAACAACTTGTGGGCGGCGTTCGATGGCCATACATACGCCACCCGGATTGTGGAAATTCGGAACAGTGTAGATAAATTTGACTGGCTTACCTTGCTCTTCAAGTTCAGTCAAAGTGCGTTCGAGCTCTTCAGGAATTAATCCGTGTTCGTCCATTGCTACATGAACTACTTTTGCTTCATGAGCAGCAAATACACCAAGCGCACCAACATAAGATGGTGCTTCAGCAACGATAATGTCTCCAGGATTAACAAGAACTTGAGTGACAATGTCGAGAGCAGCTTGTGATCCGGTGGTCACAGTTATTTGCTCGGCAGAAGCATGTACGCCTTCTTGTTCTAGAAGATGAACGATTTGTTCTCGTAGCTCAAGTTCACCTTGTCCGCCACCATATTGTAAAAGTTGTGTTCCACGTTCACGCACAAGACGTGCAGTCATATCCGCAAGAAAATCGAGTGGGAGACCGGCGATATTCGGCATGCCGCCAGCAAGTGAGACAACCTCTGGGCAATTAGCTACCGCGAAAAGAGAGCGAGTTTCAGATTGTTTAGTGTTGAGTGCGCGACTTGAATACGCGTGTCCCCACATTTCCTCATCAACTTGCGGAGCGAGTGGAGCGAACCCAATACCTGTTTGCTCACCTTGACCGCCGGCAGCGGCGGCAGCGGCGGTGTTGTGGATTATCGTGCTGCCATCCGTATGTTCTGCCATAGCTACTCCTTTGTTGCTCTGCTTTTCTGCAGTGCATCTCTAACGCATCGAATATCTCGGTGCGCAATGCCAGTTTTGATCTTGCTCCCACAAGAGTCGTGAGGTCCTGGCGATTAACTGATAATTGAATTGTTGGAACATGTGTTATACCGTGAGTATTCGTAATTATCGGTTTATAGTTAATGTCAACAATAACCGATTCATACGGTGTTCCTGATAACTCAGGTAAGTCCTGTGATATGTGGCGAGCGATGTCAAAAGAAAATTCACCGAAGATTCTACATATCTAGGTGCAAATAGGTGACCAAGAGCTAGTAAAATACCGAAAAATAATCCCTGAGTCGCTCGTATCCATCAGTTCTGTCCTGCTTCAGCCTCCATATTGATGAGGTAGGCTTCAGCGTCAAGCGCAGCGACACAGCCACTGCCAGCGGCGGTTACTGCTTGCTGGTATGTTGAATCGACAACATCACCACATGCGAAAACGCCAGGAACTGAGGTCTTGGCTGATGGGGAATCAACAATGATATACCCATGGCTGTCACACTCAACCTGTCCTTGAAGTACTCTGGTACGTGGATCGTGACCGATAGCAACGAACATGCCGGAAACGGGAAGGTTTGATGTAGCTCCGGTAACGGTGTCTTCTAATGTTAAAGATTCAAGTCCGCCGGCGCCATTGATCTCTGTAACTTTTGAATTCCAATGAACTTTAATATTGTCAATATCTTCGATGCGCTGAGCCATGACTTTCGAAGCACGCAATTCGTCACGGCGGTGAATGAGATGAACAGTTGAACCAAACCGTGAAAGGAAAATAGCTTCGGTAACAGCGGAATCTCCACCACCAACAACAGCAATTTCTTTACCTTTGAAGAAGAAACCATCGCAAGTAGCACAGAATGAAACACCCTTACCGGAATAAGTTGTTTCGCCTTCAAGGCCGAGCTTACGGTATTCAGAACCGAGTGCTAAGATAACAGTTTTTGCCTGATAAGTTGCATCATCAGTAGTAACGGTCTTAATTTCTGATGAAAAATCGAATGAGATGGCGTCTTCATAGCGGACTTGTGCGCCAAAACGTTCGGCCTGTTGTTGCATACGCATCATGAGTTCTGGACCGAGGATAGGTTCTGGCCAGCCAGGAAAGTTTTCAACCTCGGTTGTGTTCATGAGGGCGCCGCCGGCTTCGAGGCTTCCAGCGAGAACGATTGGGGAAAGACCTGCGCGCCCAGTGTATGTGGCTGCGGTCCATCCAGCAGGGCCAGAGCCAACAATAATGACGTCGTGGACAGTGCTCATGAATACCTCTTCAATAATTGTCATAGATAAATAGTTGTCGTGTATGAAACGTTGCAACTATGTTGTATTATTCCACTGAAATCTCAGCGAGGGAAATACGGTTGGCACCGGTGTGATCAACTGGCAGTTCAGTAAACCAGATGAGAAGGTCTTGGGTGACTGGGTGTTGTTCGAAATCGATAGTTGTAGTTTCGTTGACAGGCCCCTCATAGAGGAGTTCACCTTGAGCTGGATCGGCACCAGTTTTGATTTGTACATTGCCACCAGAGCCAGCAATCGCCAAGACCATCCGTGATACTCGGGTTTCTTCAGTCAGCGTGAGGTGGATTCCGATTCCGGATACATCTCCCATTCCAGGATCTTTGAAATACCAGGATTCCCAGCTAGTTGCAGGGTCTGCATCGATGGTGAGTGGAATACCTTCTGGTGAATTTGGCACGCCACTATCTAGTGCAACATTGGCAGTATCCGGGTCGATAAGCTCTGCTGATGCAATGTGTGGAACAGGCATCGGAACTTCTTCGGATGTATTGCTATGTGTGTGTGGTTTTGGTGGTGTCACCTCTACATCACGTAATGGTTTGAAAAGTCCGGCGAATCCGAAAAATGCAGCAAGCATGATGCCTGCGATAAGGAAAATGATGATGAAGTGCGATGAGTCGAATGAATCAGAATTTTGTTCTTTAGTATCAGCTTCCGTGTTTTTGAAAGGAGCTGATACTTTTTGGATTATTCGGGTAAAGGATTGTTGCCAGTTTGAACCGACTAATCGTGGGATCTTAGAGGTGGATTCTGTGCCGGCAGGAAGGAAGCTAGCAGTAGCAGAAGTATCGTCTTCTGGCAGGACCGCTATTTTTAATTTGATAGGTTCTGCCGGTTCAGCAAGCTCAGCTGGCTCTACGAAGTCATCGGATTCGGCGAGGTCATCGTTTTCATTTTCCTCGGCAGGATCGCTGAGCTCTACGGATTCTGTGGGCAGTGAACTAACTTTAGGCCACTGGGTGGTTGGCAATTGGCTCTCTTGGTCATCTAGTTCGAGAAGTTCAGTGACTTTTTGGGCAGCTTCTTCGGGTGTTTGTGCTGGCAGAACCGGGCTTTTTTCGACGACAAGGTTTTCATCGTCGAATTCTTCCTCATCGGTTTGATCCTCTAAGAGTTCTATGTCAGAGGAATCTGAGGCGTCAGCCTCATCGTCAGCCTCATCGGCTGTATCGCCAGATGAGACATCAGCAAGATCCTGTTCCAGATCATCATCTGATTCACCCTCGAAAACTTTTGGGAACACCGCATTGGAGAAATCTCCCAGTGGTTCATCAGTTGTCCGGTCAGCATCGAGAAAAGATTCTGGGAGTGTGGGTGCGAAAAGGGCTAAGCCAGATGTGTCAATATCATTCCATGGAACGAGTTGTAAAAGAAGCTCGCTGGGGGACTGTGGCGCAGAACTTTGGCGCACGTCGTCAAATAGTTCAGTAAACTCTGCCGGTAGGTTTGGCAGGGCGCTAGCCTCATCGATAAGGTGCGTATCGACGTCGTCGAAAGTTTCACGTGAAACGTCCCGGCCAAGTAGCATTGCTGCCAATAACAACACGATTCCAGTAGTTTCACGCTTATCAAGTTCAGCAGATTCAGTATCTAATGGGATGTTATGCAACGCTGCTTTTACGCCGTATCCATCAATGACGATATTGCCGGCGTCGGTAATAAAAACATCGTGCGGGCTAAGTGCCAGATGACGAATCCCTTGATGGCGAACGGTGTTGATAGCTGAGGTGACCTCTCCGATAACAGAGCGGACGAGGTCAGGATTAATTGGTTTATCGGCTAAAAAGTCAGAAAGAGGACGGCCAGGGGGAAGCTCAGTGAAGATGGCATGTTCATTTTCCCGGCCAACAACGGCAATTGTGGAAACCATGGTTGCGGCAGCATCGCCACCATTATGAAGGTAGGACGTGCGCCGGGCAGCATCAAGAGCTGCTTCTGCGCCAGGGAAATCGGGATCAATGACAAGGGCACGAAGCTGAACAGAACGCGCAGTGTCTCGAGCTATCCACACTGACGTGTGCGGAAACTCTGAGCGTGCAGAGGCGGGATGCATGAGTTCAAAACGATCAGCGATGAGTTGACCGGTGTGGGCGTAAGACGTGCTCACAAATCTCTCCTCGTCATAGATATAACGATAAATAAATATTAATAGTCAAAAGTCTACTCTGAGTTCTGGGAAAGTGGCTTGCTAGCAGTGGCAGAAGCTTGGTGGATGGCGTGGCTAGCAAGTTGTGGATCAACCGGTTCGGAACGTCGTCCATTACGAATAGATTTGATAACACCGAAGATGAATAGCGTGCCGATAAGGAGAGCAACAACAACTGTGCCGGTATTTTCCCAGTTAGCGCGTACCCGTACATGAACTGTGGAAGATTTTCCAAGCGTGAGACCACTGGAGTCAGTTATTGCAACGTCTACGTCAAGATTGCCTGATCCCCAAGCTTCAACGGGTATCGTCACGTGAGTTGTGCTGTGTGCTGGAATCGTGGCGTTAGCAGGTTCAAGTGCGTGTAGTCGTCTATCAGGTGCTGTGAGTGTGACCGTGACATTTACGGGATAGTCGTAGGTGTTCGTAACGTGAATGGGGAGGGAAGAACTTTCAGAAATAAGGTTAATTGTTGATGACGTTTCGACCTTAAGTGCACTGGTATCGATAGTATTCAATGCGGCTGCATAGGCGGCACGTGCTTCGGGGGTGTGACGCCAACTGGTAGAAAAGAAAGCGTTAGCGTGGTTAGCGAGTGTGGTATCAAGTTCATCATTTTGCGGGAATATTGCGGCAAAATGATGAAGTTTGTTCAGGGTTTCGTTATAGTGCGTGAGTTCTTCGTCGGTAAATTCGCCAGGTGAAGGCTGGTTCTCTGGCATTGCTTCGTAGTTGAAATCGACCTGGCGTGAGGCGAGAAGTGAGTTGACGCTACTTGCTTCGTTCCAAGGTGCTTGAGTGAGTGAGGTCAGTGTTTGCCGGGTTTGTTCTGCGTCAGCACCAGTGATCATTCCTCGTTTTGTGATGACGACGACGCCGCGTTGATCGTGTGGTTGTTGGCGGTACAAAATTGCGGAGAGGGCAAGAGAGACTTGCTGACGATCGAGACGGTCCAGCGTGATTGTGTCCTCATCGTGCGTGAGTGTGCCATTGACTGCGTCCGATAATGTGGAGTTAGCGGTGAGTATTGGCATCGAGTTACCGTCAATATCAACACTGGTATGTGCGTGGTCAGTAAAGATCTGCGCTCCGATAGGAGTGAGCTGAGAATCTGGAATGATAGTGCTACTCATTCCAGCAGCGCGAACCGCCCGAAGAGTAGCGATATCGGTAAGTTCCTCAGTGAACCAAACATCAGCTTTCGCCGAAGAGAGATAGTTAGCTATGTGATCTTCGGCGTTGGCATGAACGAAGGCAGGTAAATCGGCGTCATAAGCAGGCAAAGTATGTATTTCGGCGTTTTTCACCGGTGTAGCAAGGCTGATTTTTGGGTCACTAAAGAGTGAGATACCAGGAAAATCCCATTGGCTCAGAAGGGCCTTAGGGTCAGATGCTTCCCCGTCCGTGTGATCGGCGGACGCTGGATTTTCAGTTTTATCCAGCGTACGGGTGATTAACTCGTACGGAGTTGCCGGAGAAGCCGGTAGGTTATTAACAACTGGAACGACGGCCGTGAATTGGCTACGTGGTAGCTCAGTATCGGGAGTGACGACGAGGTAGGACCGATCGGTGAGAACAGAACCATCACTCGTGATTGCGTCAACAGCGATTCCGCGAGGACCCCAAAAATAGGTGGTGTTCTTCCACGAAATATCGTCACGAGGTACGGTTAATGTTTGACTAGTGCTTTGCCCTGCTGGGATAACCAGGTCAGTATTGGTGTGACGTAGCTGGTAACCATAAAGATCTCCACCCATCCATGCTGCTACCTGGGCTGGGTTGGTAGCAGGCCATACTTGGGCGCGGATATTTAATGCGTTGATCGCCAATGGTTCGCTGCCAGGGTTAGTGATGGTGAGGTTCAAAGTGAGATCTTTGCCGGGGGCAAGAGTGGGTTCGCCAACTGAGTCAATGACGATATGGGCTTGATTGGCGTCTTGGTCTTGTCCGCTGAAAGTGGTAGGTAGTGTTTGTGCACTCGCGGTGAGGACCGTGTCCCATGCGGTGAGCGGGGCGAGGGAGAGAAAGACGGCGAGGGTGCCCCTGATGATGCGGTTTTTCATTTTTTCTCCAGGAGTTCGCGTGCAATGCTGACGATGCGCCGTTCGTTGGGGTAGGCAAGACGGTTGGTGACACGGTCCATGCGTACCCATTCGACGAGTTCGGCTTCGTGGTCTGGATCGTTTTCTACGGTAAGTGTGCCGTGGAGGGCTTCGAGAAGGAAATGATGGACGACTTTGTGTACTCGGCGATCATGGCCAGAGAACCAGTAGTCGATAGAGGCAAGGTGGCGTAAAACACGTCCGGTGATTCCGGTTTCTTCACTCACTTCGCGAACGGCTGCTTGTTCGGCAGTTTCGGTTCCTTCAAGGTGTCCTTTTGGAAGGCACCATTCGAGGCGCCCGGCTCGGTTTCGGCGTGCGATAACGGCGATATATGCACGTCCTTCACGTACGGATACAATGACTCCCCCGGCGGAGGTTTCGTTCACTATGGGCAGGGGTGCACGCCGCGCTGAGTGGGTTCGGCGCGGTCCGTTTGGCGGCGGAGCCGGATATTTTCGCGACATAACTTCTACTTCACAGTCGCTGAGAATATGCTTGAGAGCGCCTTTTGTGTCACCCTAAGAGGGTGACTTTAAGCGATTCTGTATTCAATTCTCATACGACGACGACGGACACTGATGTTAATCAGCGTGCCCGGCTACTTACTCAAGCCCATAAGAGGTTGAGTGAGTTGCCTGCGGCAATTCTGGAACTAGGTTCTATTTTCGCACGTAATGGTCATGAATTGGCAATGGTAGGTGGTCCTGTTCGCGATGCGCTTCTTGGCCTGCCGATTCATGACTATGATTTCACGACGTCGGCGCGTCCTGATGAGACGGAGCGGTTGTTAGCTTCGTGGGGTGGAGCGCATTGGGATATTGGCCGAGATTTTGGCACGATTGGCGCCTCCCGAGATGGCCTTGTGGTTGAAGTCACAACTTATCGTACAGAGGAGTATGATGCCGGGTCGCGTAAACCAGGTGTTCATTATGGGGACTCTTTAGAAGGCGATGTGACGCGTCGTGATTTTACGGTAAATGCCATGGCTGTTCGGTTGCCGTCATTGGAGCTAGCCGATACGACGGGTGGTTTAGATGACTTGATTGCTGGAGTATTGCGCACCCCGGTTAGTGCCCGTCAGAGTTTCGACGATGATCCCTTGCGTATTATGCGTGCGGCGCGCTTTGCTGCCCAGCTTGGTTTTACGGTTGCTGATGATGTGCGTGCGGCGATGTCAGATATGGCGTCGCGTTTGGAGATTGTTTCAGTTGAACGTATTCAGGCAGAACTTCATCGATTGATTATTTCGCCGTTCCCACGCCAGGGTTTGGAGCTGTTGGTGCAGACCGGGGTGGCTGATGTGGTTTTCCCGGAGTTGGCGAATTTACGCGATACCGTTGATGAGCATGGTCGGCATAAGGATGTTTACACGCACACGCTAACAGTTTTGGATCAGGCGATGGCGTTAGAAACGGATGAAGAAGGACCAGTACCAGCTCCTGATTTTATTTTGCGTTTTGCGGCTATTATGCATGATATTGGCAAGCCAGCTACTCGCCGCTATGAGCCAGATGGCACGGTAACTTTCCATGCGCACGATATTGTGGGCGCACGGATGGCAGCTAAGCGAATGAAGGCTTTGCGTTTTGATAAGGCGACGACGAAGGCAGTTGCTCGGCTCGTTGAGCTTCATTTGCGTTTTCATGGATATGGTGAGCAGCGTTGGTCTGATTCGGCGGTTCGCCGGTATGTGACGGATGCGGGAGATCAGCTTGAACGGTTGAATCGCTTGACACGTGCCGATGTGACGACGGGTAATAAGCGGAAAGCTCGCTGGTTGGCTGCTGGTATGGATGATTTAGAGCAGCGTATTGCTGAGCTTAAAGAGCGTGAAGAAGTTGATGCGATTCGTCCTGATCTTAACGGCCAGCAGATTATGGAGCTTCTGGGCTTGAAACCGGGTCCTGAGGTTGGTCAGGCATATCACTTCTTGTTGGAGTTACGTATGGAGGAAGGCCCGTTGGGACCGCAGGAGGCAACGAAACGTCTGCTTGCCTGGTGGGAAGATACCAATATTGAGGGTAAATGATAGCGACACTGCAACGTATGTTGCCGTATCCAATTTTTCGCCGTCTGTTATTAGTTCGTCTCATTTCTCAAATAGCTGATGGGCTTTTCCAGGCGGGAGTGGCAACACTTGTGTTGTTTAGCCCCTATCATGCTGCGCAACCGTTGGATGTAGCTTTAGCCTTTGCTGTGATGTTATTGCCTTTTACGTTGTTGGTGCCGTTTGTTGGTCCGTTGTTGGATCGGTGGAATCGTCGCCACATTCTTTTACTGGGTAATCTTGTTCGTGCCGTGGTGATAGGACTGATTGCGCTAGGCGTGTTGTTAGCGCCGGGTAGTCCGATTGTTTTTGTTGGTGCTTTGGTGACATTGGGAATTAACCGATTTATTTTGGCGGCGCTCTCAGCTGGTTTACCGCACACATTGCCATCGCGGTTATTAGTTGTTGCTAATTCTCTTATTCCGACGATTGGTTCGTTCGCGGCGCTTTGTGGAGCGTTGATTGGACTAGTGTTATCAACGACGCTCACAGTTAGCCCGTGGCAACATGTCACCTCGTTGATTCTTGCTGCTTTGTGTTGTTTAGGTGCTAGTTTGACGGCGGGGACGATGAGCCGTGAGAGCCTAGGTCCAGATGAGGTCAAACTCTGGAATTTCTGGGAGGTTATCGGGCAACTTAGGGCCGGTATTTCGCATCTTATCGAGCGCAGAACTCCAGCGTTGGTATTGGGTGTGATGACGATCCAACGCTTCATTTACGGTATTTCGTTGATGATGGTGTTACTGATGAGCCGAAATATGTTAGCTCAGCCAGCGGACCTATCATCGGGCATCGCAGTTTTTGGTGTGGTGATGGCAATGTTTTTTGTTGGCAGTGCTGTTGCGATTGTGGCGACGCCGTTTGCACACCGCAAGATGAGTTCTCATTCGTGGATTATTGTGTGTCTGCTTTTGGGTGTTGTTGCGCAGCTAATATTGGCAATAAGTTACCGTATGCCGGTGGTGATGTGTGTTTTTGGCATTCTCGGGTTAAGTATCCAAGGAACAAAAATAACGATTGACACTATTGTTCAACGCGATACTGGCGATATTTTTCGGGGCCGGGCGTTTTCGTTGTATGACATGCTTTTCAACGCTGCTTTTGTTGCTGCTTTTCTTTGTGGGGCGGCAGTTTTACCGGTAACTGGCTGGTCAGTTGTTGTTTGTGTGGTATGTGCCGCAGGTTATGGTGCTGTTGGTTTCAGTTATGCCATTGCGGTGCTTTGTTTATCGGGTTCGCGTTGTGTTTTGGCACAATAGAAAGTGCGTATAGTTTGATACGCAGTATTTTTCCAGGGAGGGCACTGTGAGCCAACAGAACCATGATGATGACGGTTACGTCGATTCTACGGCTGACCATGAGCACAATAGTGAATCTGTTGTTGATATTCATACTAACGGGTTCATGATCCTGAGTGTTTTAGCATTAACGACGATTGTGGGTATTGGGGTACATTCAGTCGCTGATGTTTTCACCCCGCTCTTTTTGGCATTTACTGTGGTTTTAGCGGTTCGCCCTTTGGGACGGTTCTTGATGCGGTGGAGTTTCCCTGCCTGGTTGGCTGCTTTGACGACGCTGGTTTTAACATTGGCGATTATTGCTGGGTTATTAGGAATGACGGTGTGGTCATTGACGCCGGTTCCAGATCTGGTCTTGGCCTATTCGGCAAAGTTTGAAGCAACAATGAGCGGGTTTCTCCAATGGTTGCAGTCTCAGGGGCTGAATACTCGAGATTTGGCTTCTTATGCTAATCAGATCAATGTCAATTCGATTGTTTCATGGACGTGGAGTCTTGTTGGTGGCATTTTCTCTTTTGGTGGCTTGCTTTCTATTGTGGCAATCGCTGCGTTCTTTTTGACGATCGATACGACGGTGACGCGTTCGCGTTCGAAGATTATCAACAAAGACCATTGGAATATGGGTGAAGCACTTCGTGGTTTTGAACGCCGGGTTCGTCACTATTGGATTGTGACAACTGTTTTCGGTCTTGTTGTAGCTTTTGTTGACGGTGTGGTGTTGGAATGGATGAGTATTCCATTGGCATGGTCATGGGCTTACTGGGCTTTTATCACCAACTATGTGCCTAATATTGGTTTTGTTATCGGTGTTATTCCCCCTATGCTTATTGGTCTTTTGGATTCGGGTTGGCAAACCATGTTGTGGGTTTTTGTGGCCTATACGGTGATTAACGTAGTCATCCAGACGTTAATCCAGCCAAAGATGACTGGCGATATTGTGGGACTTTCGCCGTCTGTCACGTTCTTTTCTTTGATTGTGTGGACGTCAATTGTGGGGATGTTGGGGTCCATTCTTGCGGTTCCGTTAACATTGTTCTTTAAGGCGTTGTTAGTTGATTCTGATCCACGTACTCGTTGGCTTGACGTGTACTTGATATCGGAAAACGAGGCGGCGCGCCGTCGTCGAGATGGCTATTATGATACGCAAATCACTCCGGAAGATACCGTTCCCGATATTATTAATCCACTGACTGAACTCGAACGTAAGGCTCGGATGCGGTATCGTCCAAAACTTGAGGCGATTAGCCGTCAGTTGAAGCGACCGTCGAAGAAAGAAGGCTGAAGGCGTGACTTCGAAGAAAAAAGCTAAGCGGGTACGTAAACATGGCTGGAACTATCCTCGTGCGGGACTTGGTCCAGTGCGGCGTTGGATGCCGTCGTGGCGATTTATTCTAGGTACGTTCTTCACCTCGATTGCGTTGGGGCTGGGCGCTTTTGTGGGCTTATATGTGGCCATTGATGTGCCTGAACCTGATGATTTTGCGTTAGCGCAAGCCACGGATGTTTATTATGCAGATGGATCGCAGAAGCTGGGAACATTTGCGGAAGCAGATCGTAAATCGATGGAGTTGACGCAGATTTCTCCGTATGTGCAACATGCGGTGATTGCTTCTGAAGATCGGCGATTTTATGAGAATAACGGAATTGATCCGAAGGGTATTTTGCGGGCCTTGTGGAATAACATTCAAGGTCAGCCTACCCAAGGCGGTTCCACGTTAACTCAACAGTATGCGGAGCGTTACTATACTGGGCAAAACTCCTCGCTTACCGGCAAGGTTCGGGAAGCTATTTTGGCGATTAAAATTGATCGGGAGCAATCGAAGGATCAGATTCTTAATAGCTATTTGAATACGATTTATTTTGGTCGTGGGGCGTATGGAATTGAGTCGGCAGCGCAAAAATATTTTGGTGTATCGGCACAAGATATAACGTTGGGGCAAGCGGCAGTATTAGCTGCTGTTATTCCGGCCCCGTCCGCGTGGGATCCAGCGGTTGATCCGGATACTGCAAAGGTGAAGTTTGACCGGGTTTTGCGCCGGATGGTGGAAGATGAGTGGATTACTCAAGAAGAAGCTGATGCTACCCAGTTCCCAGAAACGTTAGATCCTGCAACGAGCCAGTCGGATTTGAGTGGCACTAAGGGTTATTTGTTGCAAGAAGTGCGCCAGGAACTGGTGCGTGATGCGGGGTTTACTGAGGAACAGATTGATCGTGGCGGTTATACGATTACGACGACGATTGATCCGGTTAAGCAGCAAGCTGCGGTGGATGCGGTTAATGGGCTACCAGAAGATCGGCCAGATAATAACCAGATAGGGTTGATGTCGGTTGATCCAGCTACTGGGGAAACAGTGGCAATGTATGGTGGCCGGGATTTTGGTGTTCGCCAGCGTAATAGTGCTACTCAGGATCGGGCCCAAGCTGGTTCGGTGTTTAAGATTTTTGGTATTGCGGCAGCAATGAAGGCTGGTATTCCGCCGTATCAGACGTATGCTTCGCCGTCGCCTTATACGCTTCCAGGTACGGATATTACGTTTAATAATTTTGCCAATATTGGTTATGGTCAGTTGAGTTTGCGTGACATGGCGGCGTATTCGGTTAATACTGGATTTATTCAGCTCAATGAGAAGATTGGACCGTCTGCTACTGCGAAGATGGCTGTTGATTTGGGCTTACCGAAGGATTTGGTGGGCTTGGACAATAATGTGGGTAATATTTTAGGTTCAGCCGCGCCGACGGCGAAGGAGATGGCGCGGGCGTTAGCTACGTTAGCTAATGGCGGTAAGCGGCTTCATGCGGTTCATATTGTGCGTGAAGTTAAAGATAGTAATGGCAACGTGATTTATCGTGGGAATACGGCTAGTGAGCAAGTTATTTCAACTGAGGTTGCAACGTTAACGTCTCATGTTTTACAAGGTGGTATCGCTTCGTATGGGACAGCCGCGAAACTTTCGGTGTTACATCGTGATATTGCGGCGAAAACTGGTACGTCGACAGGGCCGCGTTCAGCTTGGGTTGCTACGTTTACCCCGGACTTGGTGACGGTTGTTGATATGTATCAGGTGGGCGAAGATGGTAGTGAAGAAGAGCTAACACCATTTGGTGGTATCAAGTTAATTTCAGGTTCGAGTTGGCCTACCCAGGTTGCGTTGGATTATTTGCAGGTGGCATTTGAGGGGATGGATAAGGTGAAGTTCCCCGATGCGCAGAAGATTATTGATCGGAAGTATCCGCGTCCGAAACCGGTTGAAGAGGAAAAAGAAGAAGAAAAAGCGCCGGTTGAAGAAGAAGTACCTGCGCCAGTGCCGGCTCCAGCACCAGCACCGGTTGAGCCACCAAGCTCAGATGTTGAGGGGCAGCAACCAGGCCCACAAGTACCTGGTGATGATGGCGGTGTTCCGGCTCCGCAGCCGCCGGGTCAGGAAAATCAGTAAGAGTGAGCAGAACGATAGTGCTGTGTGGGGAAAACCGCACAGCACTATCGGCTTTCTTCCGGTAGCATTGTTGCTAGTGCGTCCAATACGCACAGCATGACCCTCCTGTCATGGAAAGACCATGACCGTATTTAGTCCAAAGGAGGTGGGTACAACATGCGTCAGTATGAGATGATGATCATTCTCGATCCTGAAACCGATGAGCGTACTCTCCAGGGAACCCTAGAGAAGCTACTCGCCGTCGTCCCATCTGAGGGTGGCACCCTCGATAAGGTGGATATCCTTGGTAAGCGTCGTCTCGCTTACCCGATTAACAAGAAGTCCGAAGGTATTTACGTGGTGGTTTACATGACTGCTACGCCAGCTACTGCTCAGGAACTTGATCGCCAGCTCGGCCTTAATGAGTCGATTATGCGCACCAAGCTTCTTCGCTTTGAGCCAGTTGCTGTTACCGAAGCCTGATAGAAACTGGAGTAAACCATGGCAGGCGAACCGATTATCACCGTCGTCGGAAATCTCACCGCAGATCCGGAACTAAAGTACGTTGGCTCGGGTACGCCGGTTGCCTCGTTTACCGTGGCATCTACTCCGCGTAACCTGAACCGGCAAACAAACGAATGGGAAGATGGTGAAGCCATGTTCATTCGTTGTTCTGTTTGGCGCGAATATGCGGAAAACGTTACCGAATCGCTCTCGAAGGGGATGCGGGTTGTGGTAACTGGCAAACTTCAGGTACGTAACTATCAGCGTCAAGATGGATCGCAAGGGACATCGATTGAGATGCAGGTAGATGAAGTAGGGCCATCGTTGCGTTATGCCACTGCACAAGTGACTCGTTCACAAGGTGGCGGTAATCGTGGCGGATTCAATCAAGGTGGATATAACCAGGGAGGTGCCCCGCAACAGGGCCGCGCTTCCTACGATGCTCCGGCCGGCGGATCGGCTTACGATCCGTGGGGTCAGGCACCAGCTGGTGGCTCGTCGTTTGACGATGCGCCGCCGTTCTAAGACTTTTTGAAATATTCTGGCTAGGTGCTGGTTTATTTCGTAATCGAAAGAGGAATCACAATGGCAAAGCCTGTATTGCGCAAGCCAAAGAAGAAGTCCAATCCGTTGAAGGCAGCGAAGGTCGCCGCTATCGACTACAAGGACACCGCAACCCTACGTAAGTTCATTTCTGATCGTGGCAAGATTCGTTCGCGTCGCGTTACTGGGGTTTCTGTTCAAGAGCAGCGTCAGATCGCTCGTGCAGTAAAGAATGCACGCGAAATGGCTCTTCTCCCATACACGAGCTCAGCTCGCTGATCGAGAGAGGAAGAAAAATTATGAAGATTATCCTCACTCACGAAGTTGAGAAGCTAGGTGGCGCTGGTGAAGTTGTCACCGTTAAGGATGGTTACGCTCGTAACTTCCTCATCCCACGTGGTTACGCCACAGTGTGGACGAAGGGCGCCCAGCGTCAGATTGATCAGATCGCCGAGTCACGCCGTAAGCGGGCGACTGAAGATATTGAGCAGGCTCGCGAGATCCGCGAAGCTCTCGAAGCTACCGTTTTGACCATCACCAAGACTGCTGGTGCAAACGGCCGTCTCTTCGGTGCTGTGACAACTGCTGATGTTGCTGTTGCAGCATCCGACGTTGCCGGCAAGCCAGTTGATCGCCGCTCGGTCAACCTGCACACCAACATTAAGTCTGTTGGTGAATACAGTGGTCAGATCAAGCTTCATACTGAGGTTGTAGCTAGTATTAAGATCGCTGTTATTGCCGCGTAAAATTTGTGGTTTTCACCACAAAATGAGATGCGGTGGTATGGATCAAAAGTCCTGCCACCGCATTTTTATTCGCTTTTACCGCAGGAGTCTGTTGTACTATAACTGTTTGTAAGATAAGCGTTGAGGTAATATGGGAATATGTTTTTCCGCACTAGCGCAAGAAAATGAATTGAACTATCTTTCCCTATATGCGAGGATTAAGTATCTGTCTTTACGTATGTTTATCGAGATTTATGTAAAGGCATAGGTTTTGGGATAGTAGTCCTAAGAACTGAGACGTATCACATGCGTCGTTCTCAGGATTGAGTTTTTGAGGGTGAAAAGGAGTCGAGATCGTTTTAACGGTCTCTAGGCATAGTGGTAAAGGATCGTTGTCTCCCGGATCCTAGATTTCAAGACTCAATTGAGTATTGATAAGGAAGGAACACTAAGAGTGTCATTAAATTTAACAAATAGATACAGTTTGAGGGGGAGCATATCTGTTAAGCGCTGGCGTAAGCCAGTGGCCTTACTGGGAACAGTAGGTTTACTTAGCGGTATGTTCTTATCCGGAGCTTTAAGCTCGCCCTCCTACGCAGCGACCAATCTACTCACTGCTAATCAGCCATTAGCAAGTGATTCAGATCGTTATCTTGGTCAGGAAGTTATCGAATCTGCAGTTGCTAATCCGAAAGATCCACGTACAATCACCGGTACTGTGCGAATTGAAGGTAGCCAAGAGGGTGGTGCGTCGACATATAACATCAGTGCTTATAAAAAGGATCAGCCGTTAGAAGGTGCTACTGTTTACGCTCAGTGGTCTGATGGTGTTAGCGGTCTTCTTTCTCCGATTTACAAGACTAAATCTGATGCAAACGGTGTTTTCACCATCAAGTTTGAAGATTTCTTCAATGGATTTAATGATCGCCGTACATTCGATGCAAACGCAAAAACAGCAGGCGGTGGCTATGAAAAGATTAGGATTTGGGCAGATGCCCCTGAAGGCTCAGATCTTCAATTTTTCTGGGCTTATGGACAATCCTTTGTGCCAAAAGCTCTGATCGAAGATTCGGGTTATGGTGGTGTAGGTTGGGCTCCCGTTCAACATTTTGTTGAAGGCATCAATGTGTTCTTCTCTCCACGTCCTAAAGCTGATGATTATGCTGGTATGCATAAGCCAAAGTCTGAGTGGAAAACTACAAATATCCGTGATGAAAACGGTTTTGGTCAGCTGACAGGAAAAGTATTTTGGGAAAATGGCGGTGGTGGCGCTGTTAAACTTAGTTGGGAAAATGCTCACCTGTATCAGCGTGACTACGATAAATCTATTGGTGGACAGAAGATTGTTGCATCATATTTAACTGATCATGCTATTGATGCGATAATAAAACATTTTGAAGATGTCAAAGCAGTCGATTTCCCGAATGTTCAAAAATTTCGCGATAATAAGTGGACTGTTGAATATGAAGACAAGCTTCAAAACTGGATAAAGGATCAGATTAAAACACATCCAGAATGGATCGCTGAATCTGTTATTGGTACCTCTGGTACTGACGGTAAATATATTGTTCAATTCAATGGTTTATACGGTCAATGGCCAGGAAATTGTGGCAATGTTCCAGCTGAAAAGTGTGATACTGTAGCAAACTCCCCTAATGACGGTGACTGGAATCAGGATAAAGTTCTGAAAAGGACTCAAAATGATAAACATGTCAACTGGGAATGGATGAATGTATCACTTGTCCAAGAAGATGAAAATGGCGAGGTTACACTAGGTCCGGTACCTGGTGTCAGCTTTAGAGACCCATGGCTTGGTGGCCGTTGGTCTGGTCGCTACGGGTTCGTATTCGGAAACACCTATACTTCAGTTGAGCAATCTAATTCTAGAGCATGGTCAGCAGTAAACTACTTATCAGATAGTGCCGGTTCGGCTAATTTCTGGCAAAACGTAGATTTTACTATGTCTTTAGCGAATCCCCAATTTGCGATTATTGATTATAATACTTCTGATCGCCCAGCTAATCCAGGTGTTACTGTTAAAACCACTGCAACAGGTCTCCCACCTATTGGTAATCAAAAGTATGCTATTAAGTGGAAAGCTGTTGACGTCTCAGGTAAAGCAATAACAGTTGACGATAAGTGTGAAAATCTAGAACCTTCAATTAAAGGTGTGTTACCGTCGTGTGATATAACCGTTCCTACAAATGCCACTGATGGAACTGTATATACGGCTGAACTTTATCCAATTTCAGATGATGGTACGTACGCTGAAGATTCACGTATAGCCCTAGATGCATTTATAGTTCAACGAGTAGTTCAAGGGTCGAAATATGATGAACTGGAAGAGCTAAAGCTCTTCCCGCAGGATGGTCTTAAAGTTACGGCCGATAGTCTTCCTAATGGCTTAACTCTCGCAGAAGACGGTACAGTATCCGGTAAGCCATCTGCTGCTGGTTCTACTACGGTTAAGCTCAACGTAGAATACAAGGTTGGTCAGGAAACACGAAATACTGTTGTCTACCGTGAATTTATCGTAACGGACACTCCACTTGCTGAGGGAAGTGTTGGTACTAATTACGAACAAGCTGTGAAGCCAATTGGCTTCCGTGCGCCTGCTGATGCAGACGATCAGTCGACACCTAATGTTGATGAGACGAGTGGTTATACCATTGAAGGTGATGTAACTGTTTCTGATCTTCCTGAAGGTTTGACTTATTCTAACGGTATAATTTCTGGCGTTCCAGAAGTAGAAAATACTGCTAGTGAAGATCAGCCAAATGTGCGAGTTGAATACACGTTACGCCATAGTAACGGTTCATCTTTATATGTTGTTGATATGGTTCCGCTAAAAATTAGTAAATCTCTTATCACAACGCAGTGGACTCCTGCTTATGAACCAAAAGATGTTATCGCAGGTAACGCAATGACATCTACTCCAACCTTCGATGATGTTACTACTGCAGATAGTGTCGAGAAGGCGAATGCTCCTGATGGTACAACCTTCAAGTTGGCTGACGGTGCTCCAGTTGCTGCTTCAATTAACGAAGCAACTGGTGTAGTTACTTACACAGCTCCAGCTGATGCTACGACGGAATCGGTATCTGTTCCTGTCATCGTGACATATAAGGACGGGTCAACTGATGAAGTTAATGCTGTCTTTAACATCAAAGCCGACCAAGATGGCGATGGTGTTCCTGATGGTGAGGATAAGTGTCCTGATGTAGCTGGTCCTGCTGAGAATGCTGGTTGTCCGTGGGCTAATACTCTTGATCCGAAGTATGAAGATGGTGCTGGTAAGCCAGGTGATACTGTTGAGATTGCAGTTCCGACTTTCGATAAGGTAGAAACGGCAGACACTATTGAAACTGATCCAGCTCCACAGAATACTACGTATGTTAAGGGTGATAGTGCACCAGATGGTGTAACTGTTAATCAAGATGGTTCGATTTCGGTTGTTGTTCCAGGTGATGCAAAGCCAGGTTCAACAATTACGGTTCCGGTAGTTGTTACCTATCCTGATAATTCGAAAGATCATGTCAACGTAACCGTTACCGTTAAGCAACCATTGGTGGATCTTGAAACAGTTGACGGTCTTGGCGATATTGCAGATCAGACTGTTACCGAAGGTACACCAATTGCTATTGTTCATGTTGTTCCTGACAATAAGGATGCAACAATCGAAGTAACGGGACTACCAAACGGAGTTACTTACAACACCGCTGACAAGACCATAACGGGTTCACCTAAGTTCACAGATTGGTCCGATAATGAAACTGAGCGCGCTGTCGAAGTAACTGTTAAGGTAACAAATCCTAACGGGTCAACTGTGACTAAGAAGTTCACAATCACAGTTAAGCGTGATTCTGATGGTGATGGTGTTCCAGATCCGAAGGATCCGGCCAATCCGCAAGACGGTGAGGACAAGTGCCCTGATACTCCTGAGGCTGATAAGGATAAGGTAGATGAGCATGGTTGTACTATTGCTCAGCTCTGGAGTCCTTCTTATGCTCCAAAGGACGTTATCGCTGGTCAAAAGGTAACTTCTGATCCGATGTTTGATAATCTTCAGACTGAAGAAGTAGAGACTGGTGCTGCTCCTGAGAACACGAAGTTTGGTCTTGGTGAGAATCCTCCAGCTGGTGCCACGATTACCATGGAACACGGCATGATCTCATACACACCTCCTGCTGACACTCCAACAAGCCCTGTTGAAGTTCCTGTTAAGGTCACTTATTCAGACGGTTCTACTGCTGTCGTGAATGCTGTCTTTAACGTTAAGGGCGATTCTGATGGTGATGGTGTTCCTGATCCGAAGGATCCGGCTAATCCTAAGCCTGGTGAGGATAAGTGTGCGAATACTCCTGCTGGTGCAACTGTTGATGCTAATGGTTGTGCTGTTGCGCCGACTGTTGGTGATGTTCCTGAGGTGATGGGTGAGAAGGGCAAGGAGATTACTCCTGTTGTTGTTCTTGTCGAGAATCCTGGTAAGGTTACCGATCTTGTTTGCAAGGCTGAAGGTCTTCCTGCTGGTTTGACTGTTGCTTATGATGAGGCTAAGGGTGGCTGTGTCATCTCTGGTACTCCAACTGAGGATACTGTGAAGGATCAGCCTTTTACCGTGACGGTTGAGTTTAATAAGCCTGATGGTGATAAGGGTGCTGGTGATCCGATTGAGGAGACTGGTAAGGTGAACATCACTCTTCCAGCTCTTGATATTAATCCTGATACCGCTTCGAAGGATTCTGATGGTGATGGTGTTCCTGATCCGAAGGATCCAAACGATCCGCAGCCTGGTGAGGATAAGTGTGCGAATACTCCTGCTGGTGCAACTGTTGATGCTAATGGTTGTGCTGTTGCGCCGACTGTTGGTGATGTTCCTGAGGTGATGGGTGAGAAGGGCAAGGAGATTACTCCTGTTGTTGTTCTTGTCGAGAATCCTGGTAAGGTTACCGATCTTGTTTGCAAGGCTGAAGGTCTTCCTGCTGGTTTGACTGTTGCTTATGATGAGGCTAAGGGTGGCTGTGTCATCTCTGGTACTCCAACTGAGGATACTGTGAAGGATCAGCCTTTTACCGTGACGGTTGAGTTTAATAAGCCTGATGGTGATAAGGGTGCTGGTGATCCGATTGAGGAGACTGGTAAGGTGAACATCACTCTTCCAGCTCTTGATATTAATCCTGATACCGCTTCGAAGGATTCTGATGGTGATGGTGTTCCTGATCCGAAGGATCCAAACGATCCGCAGCCTGGTGAGGATAAGTGTGCGAATACTCCTGCTGGTGCAACTGTTGATGCTAATGGTTGTGCTGTTGCGCCGACTGTTGGTGATGTTCCTGAGGTGATGGGTGAGAAGGGCAAGGAGATTACTCCTGTTGTTGTTCTTGTCGAGAATCCTGGTAAGGTTACCGATCTTGTTTGCAAGGCTGAAGGTCTTCCTGCTGGTTTGACTGTTGCTTATGATGAGGCTAAGGGTGGCTGTGTCATCTCTGGTACTCCAACTGAGGATACTGTGAAGGATCAGCCTTTTACCGTGACGGTTGAGTTTAATAAGCCTGATGGTGATAAGGGTGCTGGTGATCCGATTGAGGAGACTGGTAAGGTGAACATCACTCTTCCAGCTCTTGATATTAATCCTGATACCGCTTCGAAGGATTCTGATGGTGATGGTGTTCCTGATCCGAAGGATCCAAACGATCCGCAGCCTGGTGAGGATAAGTGTGCAGACACTCCTAAGGGTGCTGATGTAGATGAGAATGGTTGTGCTCTAGCACCTTCCGTGGAAGGTGACCTTCCAACCATCAACGGTCAGATTGATACTCCAATCAAGGACATTGTTATCCCAATCCAGAATCCTGGAAAGGCTACCGACCTTGTATGTAAGGCTGAAGGTCTTGCTGCAGGCCTGACCATCAAGTACGTCGAAGGTAAGGGCTGTGTCATCTCTGGTACTCCAACTGAGACAAAGGATGGCGACTACACGATCACGATTGAATCCAAGCGTCCAGACGGCGACAAGGGTGCAAACACCCCAATCGTCAAGGACTCCGGAAAGATCAAGATCACCGAAGGCCCAGCTGCTCCAAATTGGGAAGACAAGACTGGTCACGCAGGTGACGAGATTGTCGTTCCAAATATTGGTGGAGATGTTCCTGGTGGTACAACCATCGAGACTGAAGGTCCTGGTAAGGGCATGCTTGACAAGGATGGCTCCATCAAGGTAACCATCGATGACAATGCAAAGCCTGGCGACAAGATCATCGTTACCGTGAAGGACAAGGACGGCAAGGTTATCGATACCGTCACCATCACTGTTACCGAGAAGCCAGCTGCTCCAAATTGGGAAGACACCACTGGTAAGGCCGGCGACGAGATTGTCGTTCCAAATATTGGTGGAGATGTTCCTGGTGGTACAACCATCGAGACTGAAGGTCCTGGTAAGGGCATGCTTGACAAGGATGGCTCCATCAAGGTAACCATCGATGACAATGCAAAGCCTGGCGACAAGATCATCGTTACCGTGAAGGACAAGGACGGCAACGTCCTCGACACCATCACAGTAACCGTGGCTGAAACCCCACAGGCACCAGTAGTTAAGAAGTCAGGATTGGCTAAGACCGGTCTAGACCTCAACATACTGGCACTCCTAGGTCTCGGAACAGTACTTGCTGGCGCGGTTGCAATCCGTCGCCGCAAGGAAAGCTGAAATCCTACAAGTAATAACTAAATAACAGTTATTACAACAAAGGGAGGGTGTGAACCGAAAGGTTCATACCCTCCCTTACCAATATCGCCTTCAACACTTACTTACACACAAACAGAAAAAGAAGAATTCATTCAAGCTGCCATGAAAAGTGTCATGACTCGTTCACCAGAAAGCCTAAGATAAAGCAACCGCCTTGGCACATGCCACTAAACAACTAACCGGTTAACCGATCACAAATTTTAGAGTGGCAAGCTTTCTCTCTTTGGAACTCCAAACCCCCATCAACAATGAGAAAACAAAACTATAAATACATCCACTGAGTACCGCGCGTGCGCACAAACTGCGTACCAGCACGCACAGCCATCGTCACCCCACCATAGCCAATCCACAACGTCACCATCCCCCAAGTTGATCCGAAAAGCTCTGGCCGCCACAGG
The DNA here is from genome assembly GCF_012563545.1 of Arcanobacterium buesumense. Lineage (NCBI taxonomy): Bacteria > Bacillati > Actinomycetota > Actinomycetes > Actinomycetales > Actinomycetaceae > Arcanobacterium > Arcanobacterium buesumense. The sequence goes on along the minus strand of NZ_CP050804.1, from coordinate 1,911,722 downwards.
ACAATACCTGCAATCGGGGCAAACGCAGCCAAAGTGATGAGCATATACCAGGCAAGGCGTCGAGTATCACCAGCACCGATTAACACTCCGTCCAACATAAAAGCCAAAGAAGCTAACGGCAAGGCCACAGCTGCAACCCATAAAACAATACGAGACAAGGAGCGAACCTCATCCTCGCCACTCATAACACCAGGGATAACGAAAGATAAACCAAACAAAAGAACACCAAGAACAGCACCAACCCACAATCCCCACAACACACAGCGATCTAATATTTGACGCACGCGAGCCGGATTGTCTGACCCAAGTGCTTGCCCCACCAAAATCTGAGCAGCGGTTGCCAGTGAATCAAGACCGTAAGACATGAAATTCCATAAAGTCATCACAATCTGATTAGTCGCCAACGCAACCGCACCCAAACCGGACGTGCCAGCAATCAGCAATAAAATAGCGGCCCGCAATGACACCGTGCGAATAATCAGCGGAACCGCGTCCGATAACGAACGCAGAACACCCCCGCCAGACGGAAATAGAGAAGCTCCAGAGCGATATGCGCGCCAAACAATAATCCACGCCAATACGCCAGCCATCAAAGATTGGGCTACCGCAGTCCCTAACCCCGCACCAACAATACCAAGGTCACATCCATAAATTAAAAGTGCATTGAGGGGAATATTAGCCAGCGCACCCCCAGTAGCCACGATAAAAGGAGTTTTCGCGTCACCAAAACCGCGCAAAACCCCGGTAGCAGCCAGCACAAGAAGCATCCCAGGCAACCCCCAAGCACTTGCGTGAAGATAGGCGAGAGCTTGGACTGATACCGACGACGACGGACCGAACCAGCCAAGAATCAACTCGCCACCAAAGAACAGAAAAAGACCTAAAAGGATGCCAAGTCCAACAGCAAGCCACATACCGTCAAGGCCAAGGCGATACGCGCGCTTCTTATCACCACTACCTACGGAACGTGCGGTTGTAGCAGTTGTGGCATAGGTAAGAAAAATACATAACCCAATAAAAGTGGTCAAAATTGTAGACGCTAATGACAACCCGGCCAATGGGGCAATGCCGGGAAGACGACCAATCATCGTAGTATCCACAGCAACTAAAAGAGGTTCAGCTAGCAAAGCTCCAAGAGAGGGGATCGCTAAGCGGAGAATTGATGAGTCAACATGGGACAGATCAGTGTTAGCCACGACAATTCCTCAAATCGAAAATAAGTATTAAGCACTCAAGGCAAAGAGTGGATTACCAAAAGAAAATAGCAGGTCACAATTTATTGCCAAGATGTACCACCATGAGACTAGCAAAAGTAAAGCAACAAGCGCGATTCAAGGTTGCAAAAGCAAAAGAATGTCAAGTGACACGCCGATAGTTAAAGTTAATGGCATCTAACTGTGAGTAATTTCTGCAACAATATTAAAAATAACCACAGGATTTCCACAACAGTGGAGAATTTTCTGGCGGAATACTGCGAGAATCTGCTCGTTCATCCACATCGGTGGATAAAAACGTGAAAATCTGTGGAAAAGTGAAAACTTTATCCCCAGGGTTATGCACAAATCCACGGGAGTTATCCACAGTGATAGTTAAAGTAATCGCAGCCCTGTGGAGAAGTTAGGGTTGAGGTATGGCTGGCGTTCCCAACAACCACAACATTGAACCTCAAAATAGGCGATAATAACCGAAGAAGGACGGCGTATCCCTGCGCCGCTGCCCCCGTCAAACCACAACTACACCAGGAAACCAAGCGAGTATCATGTCTAACTCTCAGTTTGAACGAACCCCACCACACGATATTGACGCCGAACGTTCAGTTCTCGGTGGCATGATGCTCAGCAAAGACGCCCTTGCCGACGTACTCGAAACCCTCGATGCACAAGACTTCTACCGGCCGGCACATGCCATAATTTTCACCACTATCCTCACCTTGTTTGGTGCTGGACAACCCGCCGATGCCATCACGGTAGCTGCCGAACTTCAACGCCAAGGCCAACTTGAACAAGTTGGAGGCCGAGCCGTCCTCCACGATCTCGTCTCGGCCGTTCCAACAGCCGCAAACGCCGCATACTACGCCCACATCGTTCACGATCAAGCGATGCTACGCCGTCTTGTAGAAACCGGAACCCGCATCGCCCAACTCGGATACACCACAGATGGCGGTGATGTTACCGAACTGCTCAACCTCGCCCAATCCGAGGTCTACTCCATGAGCGATACGAAAACGACCAACGATTACGCCAAACTCTACGACATCATCCCCGGCCTTGTTGAAGAACTCGAACTCAACTCCGCACGTGACGGCCAACTGGCAGGACTATCCACCGGCTTTCACGATCTTGATAAAGTCCTCCTTGGTTTACGGCCCAACCAGATGATTATCGTTGCCGCCCGCCCAGGCATGGGAAAAACCACTCTCGCAATGGACTTTTGCCGGCATATCGCAATCAAAGAAAACAAACCAGTTGCCTTCTTCTCCCTCGAAATGAACCGCAACGAACTAGCCATGCGCATGCTATCAGCAGAATCCGATGTTTGGCTCTCAAAACTCATCTCTGGCGATCTCGAACAACGCGACTGGGAACGCATATCACGCACCCTTGAACGAGTATCAACAGCACCCTTGTACGTTGACGATTCACCAAACCTCACCATGATGGAAATTCGTTCCAAAGCCCGGCGGATGCGTCAGCAACAACGAATCGAACTCATTGTGATCGACTACCTCCAGCTCTTAACATCTGGTGGACGCAGCTCCGAATCACGCCAACAAGAAGTCTCCGAATTCTCCCGATCCATCAAACTATTAGCCAAAGAACTCGAAATCCCAATTATCGCCATCGCACAGCTCAACCGTGAAACCGAACGGCGAGATTCAAAAAAGCCACAAGTTTCCGACTTACGTGAATCAGGATCACTAGAACAAGACGCCGACGTCGTTATCCTCATTAACCGTCCCCGCGAACGCGACGAAATGGGTGCTTTACCGCCAGCCCAAATTATCGTTGGTAAAAACCGTTCGGGACCAACCTCAGACGATATCGAACTCGAATTCCAAGGAAGCGTTACTCGATTCGCCAACTACGCCAGCACTGAAGAATACTAATCACAAATCTCAGCTGCCAGGCGAGAGAAGAACGCCAACTGAACATCTAACGCCTCGCGCCACAAAACACTCGCAGTGTGAGTATGACATTGCTGTTGGCGAAGCCGGCGAAGCTTCGCCACATAATCAGCGAGCCAAGAGCGCTGATCGGCAGTACTCAAAGACAAAAAATCAACATAGTGGAGTGTGTCAGCCACCCGGTAGGCACCAAAACGATCAATGTTGTCACAGTCACCGATTGAGCGAGCCAACATACTCGGCTCAGTATCAAAAACCAAATAAGGCCGCCCATCAGCGCGATACTCAGTGCCTTCACCATCACTGCGCGGATTCCACATATCATCAGTATGCATGGCAATACCTTGAACGATCTCTAAGCGCTGCGCCTGAGCCAACCCAAGATCGCGCAAAAAATCATTCACAACCACCGCACCGGCCCGGCCATGATCAACCGGGCGTTGAGCATCAAATTTACCAACGTCGTGAAGCATGCAACCCAAAGCCAAAAGGTCTTCATCCAGACCCCCACCACGGGCCACCGTCCGGCCAATCCGAGCCACCCGCACACTATGCTCAAAACGATACCGGCGCGCCCGGGCACTAACTGGCTTCCCACCAACTATCCGCTCATCACTCAATAAATAGTGACGCGCAAACTCCACTGCCGGCTCAAAAGCCTCACGTGCACTAATCATCATCACATCTTCGCAAAAACATCCGGATGCGGGCCCATCCGCCCCGATTCACCCCGATCAAGACCGCGAATAGCATCCACATCGCCAGCATCTAGCACCACGTTCAGAGAATCAAAATTCTCCCGTTGCCGAGCCAGCGACGACGCCTTCGGAATCGCCACAAAACCCTCCGCACGATGCCATGCCAACACCACCTGAGCCGGAGTAGCAGCATGCTTGGCCGCGATCTGCCGGATAACAGGATCAGCTAAATCCTTACCTCGGCCCAACGGTGACCACGCCTCAACCACAATACCGGCAGCCTGACAATACGCAACCACCTCCCGGTTTTGGAAATACGGATGAATCTCAATCTGATTAATCACCGGAACACCAGTACCGGCATCAACCAACTGCTCAAGATGAGACACCTGGAAATTTGATACCCCAACAGAACGAACCTGGCCACTACCAACCAGCTCCTCCATCGCCGCAAAAGTCTGCGCAAACCGGCCCTCATAGTGCATCGGCAACGGCCAATGCATCAAAAACAAATCCACATAGTCAGTGCGCAACTTCCGCAAGGACTCGCCAAAGGATGACACTATCCGATCCGGTTCATGATTCGGATTATCCAACTTCGTTGTGATAAAAACATGCTGACGAGGCAACCCAGACTCCACCAGCGCCTGGCCAACCCCATCCTCATTACCATACATCTGCGCCGTATCAATATGGCGATATCCCACCGCAAAAGCCTGTTGAACAACATGAGCAGTCTCAGCAGGATCAACCTTATATGTGCCAAACCCTAGCAGTGGAATACCAAAACCCGAATGTAGCATCTTTTGCACGTCAATCACTTTCCTCACTCATTTTCTGCCCGCAACCGGGGCACCGATGTCAACTGCGGACGAATTCCCTTCTTATCCGCATAAAATTCACGAATCTTCGCCATATCGGCAGCCACGTCACCCGTGAGCATGATCGAACCGCACCACCCGTAGGTCTTCGTCGTCGAATCAATAAAACCAAAAACCACCGGAATGCCAGCCTCTAACGCAATATGGTAAAACCCAGAACGCCACGTATCCCGATGTGAACGCGTCCCCTTAGGTGCAATACACAACGTAAAATCGTCAGTTTCCCGCGATTGCTGAGCAATACTATGAACCAGGCCATGGGCAGCACCCCGATCAACACCAACACCGCCAACGGCCCGTGCAAGAGGACCCAACGGGCCGTGAATAATCGAATCCTTCACTAAAAAGCGCAAGTCCCGGCCAGTGTCCCAAAAAGCCACCAACATATACATCGCATCCCAATTAGATGTATGCGGTGCACCAATAACAACCGCCTTTTCGGGCAACGGCTCAGTTACTAACGTCCAACGCGAAAACCGTTGAAAGGTACGTGAAATAAAACGCTTAACAGACATGACAATCCTTAATTTTCAGTATGCGGATCAGGGCGAACTAATTCTTTATTGATAACGTCAATAAACTTATCGGCCGGCAACGCCCCCGGAACAAACGAATAACCGATAAGGAACGACGGCGTCCCAGTAATACCAAGCGCAACTCCATGCTCACGTTCGCCAGTCACATCCTTCACCGTCTGCTCGGCAACCATCTCAGCAGCAAACGCATCCTCATCCATCCCCAACGAACCAGCTAGTGCAGTCAAAGCTTCCTTAGTTGGCTGGGGTGGGTTAGCGAATAACTCCTTATGGAACTCCCAAAACTTATGTTGCGATGCGGCCGCATGTGAAGCCTGCGCAATGAGGACTGAATCATCCCCAAGAACCGGCATGGAATTGTATTCAATACGGATCTTGCCCTCATCGAGTAACGACTGTAACTCCGGCAAAGTATGAAGAGTCCAATCCCGGCAATGACCACAACGGTAATCAGAATACATTTCAATAATAACCGGGGCATCGAGGTTTCCCAGCGCTCGCGGATCATCAGCAATCAACCGATGTTGATTGTCAATAACTTGTATAACCTCCGGAGATAGTTTTTGCTCCGCAGCACCATTTTCTTCGTTAGACGGTTGTGCTGATGGTGAATCTTGCGCAGATTGCGATGCCGAAGTGTTGTGTGCCGCCGGTGTTTTCCCACCACCAAGGAAAAACCCAGAAACAATCAAACCGATAACTAATGCGGCAGCTGTTAGTAACGCAATGAGAGAAATAATAACTTTACGGTGGTTCATAACCTAGCCTATCTGAGACAACATGAGACAACGCCACCCGATTATGACGAACTACCACTAGCCTAGTAGACGCCGGCATCCAGCACCACTGCCCGCGCACGCTACAGTTAACGCACTGAGCTAAAAAATGATATTTTGACAACTATGAGGGTAGGTATCTCGCATTGGCGCACAATCATTAGCGCACTTATTGTTATCATCATCGTCTCAGCCGGATTTTGGGGAGTTTATCGGCTTGTGGTCTCAAACCAACTCCGCATCAGCTATGACGGTGAATCCCTGTTAACCTATCGCACCCACAATATTAGCGATTCCCTGATCTATGCCTCAGACTATGTTGGCGATCAAGGTAATACTTTCTCCCTGATGAAAACTTTGCCGTTAAACGAAAAAATTACCCAAATTGGTATCATCGATCAGGGTGTTGTGATCAACCTACATGAAATCAACCTAAACGAAGATAGTATCCAACGCGATATTCTCTATTCGGCATCTGTTGTGATGGCAACAATCAAAGACGCTAAATACGTGGCATATCAAAGCAATTTGGCACGTATTGAGGTGACCCGCTACGACGTCGAATCCTTCATACCTGAAGGCGCCTTGACTACCCTCAACCAGCAAAAATGGGACCAGGTGCGCCGCTCCATACCCGAAGCTGTCCCGCAAATCATTGCGGTGCGTAAACTCCCAACCGCCTTCAAAGAGCCATCATCCTAAAGCTCCCGTAGACTTAATGACATGGATCAACTAGGAATCAACGCAATCCACCCTACCGCCCCCGATTATCTCACGGCAGCTGCGCTGTTAAACGCTCCGATCGACGTCGGCGCTGCTATGCAACGCATTAGCCAACTGTGGGGAGAAAACATTGACCCGAAATGGGTGAACGTGGAAGCTGAAAAAGCTGGCGGGCTAAGTGGAGAAATCCTCACTTTTGATATGCACGGCATACATATCATGCTCACTCCAGTTACCGGGGAACTTGTGTTGGATAAGGGCCAGTTGCCACCACACCATACGTATATTGCCATGACGTTCTACGCTCCACAGGCGGGATTCACTGAAGGGAAAATCGCTGGAGAACAACAGTTGCATGGCGAAAATGCGGCAGAGCTTATGCGCCGGCGGCGGATGGTTTCAGCCCATATTGCGTATACCCAGGTAGCAGATGCGTTGATGCGTGAAGAAGCAGCTATTGGTGTGTATCGCCACGAGCTAGGAGTTATCCATCCGCCGGAAATGGTGACGAGTCTTGCTCATTTCCTCACTGAAGGCACGGCCCCATTGCCGCTGTGGATTAATATCCGATTAGCTGATGAGCCGTCGGTACGGGCACGCACATTAGGGCTTCCACTTTTTGGTCATCTTGATCTTGAAGTAACAGGTCAGGGCCGAACGATGGATGAAACTGGGGCCTTTGTTGAAGCCACCGCGAACTATATTGTGATGGGTGATAGTTATTTATTGCCTAGTCAAACTGTGGGGGCACATGATGGCGGAAGCTATCCGGTTTCTCAGGAAATCTCAGTTGCCGACGGTTCAACTGTTATCCATATAGATTATTAAAGACCTGTCTTGGATAGTGTCTTAAAGGGAAGAAAATATGTTTGAGATTAATACTCGGCTTGACGATCATCTTGGCCGTACCGGTACGATTCACACCCCGCATGGCGATATTCAAACACCGGCGTTTATTCCAGTTGCAACAAAAGCAACAGTGAAAGCTGTTTTGCCGGAAACTATGCGGGAAATTGGCGCCCAAGCATTGCTTTCTAATGCGTATCATCTTTATCTTCAACCAGGTTCGGATATTGTTGACGAAGCTGGTGGCGTGGCGGCATTTGAAAATTGGCATGGTCCGACGTTCACCGATTCTGGCGGTTTTCAGGTACTTAGCTTGGGATCAGGCTTTAAGAAAGTTTTATCTGAGGAGTTTAACGGCAAGGCTCATGTTGATGGGCAGGTTGCTGGTAAGAAGGAACGGTTAGCTAACGTTGACGACGACGGAGTATGGTTTCGTTCCCACCTGGATGGATCACGCCATCGGTTTACTCCCGAGGTGTCGATGCGGATTCAACATGAACTTGGTGCAGATATTATTTTTGCGTTTGATGAATTGACGACGTTGCTTAATTCGCGCGGATATCAAGAAGAAGCTTTGGAGCGTACCCGGCTGTGGGCGCAACGGTGTTTGCGTGCGCATAAGGAGTTGACCCACGAGCGTGATACCAAACCATATCAGCAACTTTTTGGTGTTATTCAGGGTGCTCAATATGAGGATTTACGGCGCAAAGCGGCCCGCGATTTAGGGAATATGGAAATTGACGGCCAACGCTTTGATGGTTTTGGTGTTGGTGGAGCACTCGAAAAAGAAAACCTAGGAACTATTGTTGGCTGGGTGAACGAAGAATTGCCCGAGGATCGGGCCCGTCATTTATTAGGCATTTCGGAACCAGATGATTTATTTGCTGGTGTGGAAAACGGGATAGATACCTTCGATTGTGTTAATCCGTCTCGAGTGGCGCGCAATGCGGCGATTTATTCTCCTGATGGACGCTTTAACGTCAATCGTGCCCGGCACAAGCGGGATTTCACTCCACTTGTTGAGGGGTGTCAATGCTATACGTGTACGCATTACACGAAGGCATATATCCATCATTTGTTCAAAGCTAAGGAAATGGTTGTCAATACGTTGACGACTATCCACAATGAGTATTTCACGATCAAACTTGTTGATGATATTCGCCATCATATAAATGAAGGAACTTATTGGGAATTCAAAGAAGAAACATTGGGACGTTTCTACGCGAATTCTGGCAAGAAGTTCTAGGCTTATTCTGCGGTGGATTAAAAATCGCGGTTTACTGCTTGTTGTAATCGTTCGATTGTTTCGGCGTCCGGGAATCCGGTGACTTTCCACCGCGGTGGCCAAGCATCTTTGTCTTGTTCGAAACCTTCAGGCCATATCTCACGGGCAACCCGTGCCCGCAAGGTGACGTTAACGGCTGGCTCAGTATCCCAGGGGTGTGGTGATTCTTCTCTGATAAAGGTGATCATTTCCGTATCAGGTACAGATCCGTGACCGTCAGTAGCTTCCCAGGTTGTACTACCAACAAACTCGCCGGACTGGGTTTTGATAGTCCGGTATTCCTTCACATTCCCGAGGTCTCCCCAACGGTTCATAATATCGGCCTGTGCCTGATAGATATATTGCCGGTATTCGGTACGTAGCTGGCTCAATGCTTGAGATAGTTCATCCCCGGGCAGGGGAACCCACTCAGCCCAACCATCGGCAGCTAACGTGTGCGGTAATGGATAGACCATCGTTGGCGGATTCGACGTGAAGATCAGCGCACGTACCACATCAATCAGATGCGGATCGTCAGCGAAAACAATAAAGAGCTGATCTTGAGCAACTGGAATAAATAATGGAATATCGCCGGGACGATCAGCCGTGACATGCTCCGCAATACTGTGCATTAACTCAACGTCACACCACCAGGAAAGCTGAAAACCCTCAGGTTTCAAAATAGAAAGCATATGTGCTTGACCGAGCGCGGCAACACCCACTTCAATTGACGGATGAGACGAGTGGCCATAGGCACGTAGATTCATCACGGCCTCACTCATGACCTCACCAACATCACGCATGCTGTCTGCTAGTTGAGAATAAAAAACGGGATAATCGCCCTGTTCATTTTCACGTACCAGACCAACGGCGACGAAGTCCGTCAACGGCACATAAACAATCGAATCGCCATCGTGATGTGAATTCAAAAAATAGGGTGCCGAATCCACAAGTGGTAACAAAGGTGCTGGCGTATCGCCGTCGTCATCCGCAGGAATAGTATCAGGTGTAGATAAAACATCAGTACCATGCTCAGTATTTAACAAGCTTGGATGCGGCGAAACAGCAGGAACATCTGCTGATAGGTGAGAGGTATCTGGTCTCTGTTCGTCAACCGGTGGAGGTGGAGCTTCCGCAATCCCGATACTCAACAAACGATTGAGGATATCGGTACGCTTATCTTCATCTGAATCTGGATTGATTAACGCCCCTGGCCGGAAACGAAACGAACGGCCATCAGCTAACAAAATATCAAGCCATTCATCATGTACGGTAATAACCGCATCACGTAACTGAGGGTGAGCAGATGCTACCCGTTGTGCCCACATCACGAAATCCATAGTTCTATTCTCCCACGAACTTCCGCCAGCCCCAAAGACGCGGAGCTGTGGGATAACAGTAAAAGAAAAATCAAGGTAGGCTTAGGGGTAGCTTCACCCAGAGGCATATTGTTGTGATGATATGAAGGAAGGATTTGCTGTGCCGCGGATTTCAGCTCCTACTGTTAAAGAACATCACGATATTGTGTTCGAAAAATTGATTAATTCCGCCGAAGAAATATTACGGTCCACGGAAAAAGTTTCCTTCACTGCTGGAGCAGTGGCAAAACGCTCAGGTATTGCACGTAATTCGATTTATCGTTATGTTCCTTCGGTTGATCACTTGCGGTTGCTTGTTTTAGAACGGTATTTACCGTTGTGGAAAGAGCGAGCGACGGCGGCGATGGACAGTGCACAAACCCCGTCAGATAAACTCATTGCGCTTGTTGATGTGTCATTAGAGTTGGGCGCGGAAACTGGGCATCAGTGGCTGATTAACGTATTGAAGACGGCGAAGATTTCCCCCGAAGCGTTTGAATCAATGGAGAACCTGCCGCCGTCGGTGGTGAACTTTCACCGGGAATTGGCGATGACGATCGGTCATTTATGGCAAGAGATTGATCCGGCTTCTGCCCAAATGAGTGCTCGTATTACCCGTTCGTTGATGGATTGCGGCCTGCGGGCTTTAGACGACGGGTTGGCATTATCCGATGTGCGTACCTCAGTGTTGGGTGCGGTTCAGTCCCTTATTAAAGCGTGAATCTTACCAAGATTCTAGCAACCGATGTGGGGCTGCCAGTTGCCAGCGCGATTGCAGACATTGCCACTTCGCGTGGCAATGTTGTTATTGCCGCGCCCCCAGGTAGTGGAAAAACAACACTCGTTCCAGTAGTTCTCGCCCATCAATTAGAAAAAACCGGGCATCCAAAAGTCCTCGTTGTACAACCGCGCCGAGTGGCCGCCCGGGCAGCCGCACGGCGAATAGCCTCCCTTCTTGGTGAGCCAGTTGGCAAACAGATAGGTTATCGAGTTCGTGGCGAAACTCAGCCTGGGCGTGCTATTGAAATGATCACGCCCGGGGTGCTGCTACGCATGCTACACAGTGACCCGGAACTGCCCGGCGTCGGCTGCGTTATCATCGACGAAATCCACGAACGCGACCTCGACACCGATATCGCCTGTGCCTTTGTTCTTGATGTGCAGTCTGCTTTACGCCCAGACATACGTATTATTGCCATGTCTGCCACGATTGCATTAGAACAAACAGCGCATTTATTGAATGCGGAAATTATTAGTGTTCCCGGGGATATTCATCCTGTTGAGATTCGAGACGTCCCAGGGCCACAAGCATTAACATCCACTGCTGCCGGGGCAATCGTCGTAGCCAATGAATTTGTGCAACACATTGCCCGGGTAGTTTTCCAAGCACGTAGCGAATGTGACGGATCAATTCTCGTGTTTGTCCCCGGAGTGCGTGACATAGATGCAGTCATGGGCCGGCTAAACGGAATAGATCTTCCAGTTATGGCCCTTCACGGTCAGTTGAGTTCTGTCGAACAAGATCGCGTATTGGATGCCAGTCACGATCGAATAATTGTTGCTACCGCCCTCGCAGAATCATCACTAACAGTTCCAGGAGTTCGGGTAGTTGTTGATAGCGGGTTAGCACGCCAGGCTCGGGTAGATGGTGGAATTGGGGGACTGGTGAGCGTCTATGCCTCCCAAGCCTCGATGATTCAACGCTCCGGGCGTGCCGGACGAGAAGGCCCTGGAGTGGGATACCGGTGTATAGCGATGGCACGGGCACCGCAATATTCACCGCCAGAAATCCGTACTGCTGACTTAACCGATGCACTCTTACAATGCGCCGCTTGGGGTGCGCCAAATATGGCCGGTTTACAACTTCTTGACGAACCCAACCCAGATAATCTTGCCTACGCCCAACGCCAGTTACATGGCCTAGGATTGATCGACGACGACGGGGTGATCACTACTCGTGGGCGACTTGTCTCGCAACTCCCCCTCGGCGCACACTTAGCTCGAGCACTGATAGACGCCAGCGCCCTCGTCGGCTCAAATAAGGCTACAGACATTGTTGCGTTCTTATCGATCAATATGCGAATGTCACACGCCGATATTGCAACCGGGATCCGAAGCAAACGCACAACCAACGAACTCACCAGAGAAATACGCCGGTTACGAAGCATGCTCACACAGCTCATCCCGGACGCTCCTGAGCAAACAGGTGACTGGACGTGGGACGATGCGGTAGGCGTCGTCGTCGGCCTAGCACACCCATATTGGGTGGCACGCGCTCGCGGGCAAGGATACGTATTAGCAAACGGGCGAGGTGCACAACTCCCACTCGGCTCTTCGTTAGCCGGCGAAGAATGGTTGGCGATAGCCGATACGGGACAAGCACAAGGCCGAGCTGACGCCATGATCTATGCAGCGGCGCCGATCGATGCGGATATTGTGCAGGATGTAGCACGCCACCTCGTTACCACCGAAACCGAGATTGACGCAGAGAAAATGCGCGGATATCGCGTCACTCGCCTAGGAGCCATCGAGATTGCCCGCCACCCGGTGACCTTAACGGACGCAGACAAAGTCCACGTGTATGCACAACGTATTCAGGCAACCGGAGTAGCCGGCTTGACGTGGACGCCAGCACTGCGCGAAACTCGCGACCGCCTCGCCTTCCTTCATCAAGCCCTCGGCGAACCCTGGCCCGATGTTTCGGACACTGAACTCAACCGCACTATAGGCACCTGGCTGATACCGTTTGTGACAGCGCGTGAAATAGATCTAGCCGGTGCGCTCGCGGCACTCATCCCGTGGGAATATGCCCATCAATTCGACGATCTTGCACCCGAACGCATCGACACTCCGCTAGGTAGCGCGCGCGTGGACTACGCCGGAGAACGTCCGCGAGTGCGCATGCGGATCCAAGAAGCATTTGGTTGGCAGGCCACCCCGGAGATTTGTGGTGTGCCAGTTACTCTAGAATTGCTCTCGCCAGCCCAGCGCCCGCTCGCCATCACCGACGACCTCGCCTCATTCTGGGCCGGACCGTATGCGGGCGTGCGCGCCGATATGCGCGGGCGATACCCGCGTCACCCCTGGCCAGAAGACCCGGCTCATGCCGAACCCACAAGACGGGCGAAGAAGCGGAAATGAGACATTACGACTTTTCTGATTTTCTAGACAAAAGACAGATGTAACACGTACTCTTATATGTAGGTGGAATGACGGTGTCGTCAAGAGGAGAACAGTAATGCAGCATCGAAAAAATTGTCAGTATTCCGGCAAGCGATGCGCAGTAACTCGAGATACCAAAATAGCAATCGTCTTCCTTATCGTGGGAGCTTTATGTTTCACTGCGATGATTCTCCTGCGGAACTATGCCGGTTTTATTGCCATTGTTTCCGCTGTTTTCATGGTCGGCGCCGTGTTGTATGCGGCCACCACATCAAAAACCGCTCTGCCGACGTCGTGGCTTTTAGTCATAGCAGGTTACGGTATCGTATTAGGAAGCCTCGCCGCCTACCTATTGCTCGTGCCCGGCAGGTAAGCACGCCTGGCGCCTAGCCGTGCCCGGCGCCGAAAAACCGGGGGTATCTTCGTCGTCATAAAAATGACACAATAAGACCATGCGCAAACTTTTATTTGATCTATTCGGTCTATTTATGAAAATTCAAAACGACGATGGCGTGGCGGGTATCCACCGCGCTGCACATCTTGACGAACTCGGGGTGGACGCCAAACGCTTCGATATCCTCTACCGGCAACTGCGTGGCCCGCTCGACGCCGGAACCCACAACTATGCGCAATACCTCAACGCCATAGGCCAAGAACTCAACGTCGATTTCCATGCAATCCCAGGACTGATAGACGCAACTGAGCAGGCCGACGTCGAATCGTGGGCAGACCATCACAACGATATGGTTTCCTGGCTCGAACAACTCCACGCCCAAGGCAAAAAACCTGCCGTCCTATCAAACGTTCCACACACCCATTTGGCGTGGCTCAAAGAAAACAAACCCTGGCTGGCACTCTTTGACCCGGCGCTATTCTCCTGCGACCTCGGCCTCGCCAAACCAGACCCGGCCATCTATCAGGCGGCAATCGATGCGCTTGGCGGGCACGGAGATGACATTCTCTTCTTTGATGACACGTACGCCAACGTCGTCAGCGCTCGCGAAGCTGGCCTGCGAGCCGTCCACTTCACCGGACTAGCACAGGCACAACGAGACGCAGAAGCATTCCTTGCCGGCGAAGAAATTGGTTAGGAAATATGCAATAGTATAACTATTAAATAGTTTAAGTGTTAAACTATTGCATAAGGAGGAATTGTGGGGCGAACACGCATTGAACCAAACACATACGTTGAGGACGCACTCGTCATCGTCGGACATAATGTACGTATCGCGCGCGCAAACAACCAATGGACACAAACAGAACTCGCTGAGCGAGCGCACTGCTCAACACGAACAATAGCATCCATTGAAGCCGGTTCCCCCACCACAGCAATCGCAATAGTTTTACGTGTACTACAAGTCTTGAGAATACCGATATTCGGAGAAGACTTGCCTCAAAAAATCGCGGAAATGAGAGCACGCTCAGGGGAACATGTAGCACTTCTGCCTGAACGAATACGACGGGTGGAACCAATCAATGTCGACTTCTAAACCAGATGACATTTATGTGTGGACATGGCTGGCAGGCAACACAACTCCAGTAGTTGCTGGTGTTTTACATCGTGTCGATACCAGATTCGATTTCGCCTACGCTAAATCCTATTTGTCTCGGGAACAAGCCATACCACTCGCTGAAGATCTCCCGCTTAACCGCAACATTTTCTCACCACCGGCAGGATTATCTCTCCACGGCGTCTTTACCGATGGGTTGCCAGATGGTTGGGGGAAAATGGTTATCGACTACCATCACGGAAACGTCGAGCAAACCACCAAAACCTACTTGCTAGAATCAGGTTCCAACAGATTTGGTGCATTAGATTTCCAAGACTCACCCACACGCTACGAACCACGCGAAAATAGCAATATCTCACTCGATGAACTAGAAGAATCGATCCAGGACCTTTTAGCACACAAACACCTTGACGCGGAGATCCATATCGCTCTTAACCACGGCACATCAATTGGCGGGTCACGTCCAAAAATTATTATCGACTCTAAAATTGTCAAGTTGTCAACCTCAAGTGAAGCAAGACCACTAATAAGAACTGAAGCCTGCGCATTATATTTAGCTCAGAAAATGGGATTAGCCGTACCGGGATTTTCGGTGCGTAGAATCAACGGTCGTGATGCGCTGATTATTGACCGCTTCGACCGGGACGGACAATTGCGTTTTCACACACGCTCACTCGTGACACTCTTCAATGAAGAAAACGCATTGATTCCGCGGGTGTCATATCTAGATCTAGCAGAAAAATCAGGGAATCCACACGAAGTGTTTAAACGTATCGTCACCAATATCCTCATAGGGAACACAGATGACCATGCGCGAAACCATGCTTTTATCTGGGACGGATCCCACTACCAGTTAGCTCCAGTTTTTGATCTTGAAACCACACGAGGATCTGGGTGGGATGCAAATAGTGCTATGGTGTACGGAAGAAATGGCGAACGCTCCCATAACCTGAAGACTGTGGCAAACCAGGCACCTAACTACGGAATCAGAGAAAAGGACGCAATGGCAATGATTTCGGAGATGGTGGCGATATGCGCTGACAGTTTTTCAGAGGCGTGCGCCTTTGCTGAAGTCAACCAAAAACACGTACCCGGAATCTTACACAAAGCAATATTCGAGGACTGGAAGAAAACTCTCTAATGTTTAAAACCGCACGTAATATCCACCGCGCAATGCGTCACCGTCCAGTCAACCCTCAGATCCTCGACTGTCACTATTTTCAAGCCGGACAATGCCGGTCATGCACCGACCTGTTAACTCCCTACCCACGCCAGATTCACGCCAAAAACAAGCGCGTCTGCGAGCTGATCGACGTCGGGCACTGGGAAGATCCATTCACATCGCGTCCACAAGCTTTCCGCAACAAAGTCAAGCTTGTTGTTACCGGAACGGTAGGGCGCCCGAAGTTGGGGATTTTAGGTGACGATGGACGCGGAGTCGACCTGCGTGACTGCCCACTGCCAACCCCCGGTATCCGTGGCGCAATCCCCTCAATCGCACAATTTATTACCGCCTGCCGGTTAGAACCGTATTCGCCGGCGACTAACGTCGGGGTGCTCAAATACGTTATCATCACCGAGTCTGACGATGGCGAACTCATGGTTCGATTCGTGGCTCGCCGGCGCGGAGTACAAGGTATCCTGTTCAAACGCCAAGCCGAACTGCGGGTAATGCTACCCAATATTCGGGTTATCTCACTCAATGTGCAACCCGAACATAAAGCAATTATTGAAGGCGCCGAAGAAATTTTGATCACCGAAACCGACGTCTTGCCGATGGTCTTAGACATTCCTGCACTGGCAGAACCGTTGACGTTAAACCTGCGTCCGCAATCTTTCTTCCAAACAAACACCGATGCCGCCACCGCGCTCTACCATAATGCTGTCACCTGGCTAGCAGACGCGGATAATGTGTGGGATCTATATTGCGGAGTTGGCGGGTTTGCGCTCGCGTTGGCTGCCGCGCGCACTCACGGACACATTGTTGGCGTGGAAACCTCCGAACAAGCAGTTCAGGCGGCATCCCAGACTGCCGAGCAGATGGGGTGTGCCGATCGGGTGCAGTTTATTGCTGGCGATGCTACCGCCTGGGCGGCTCGTGCCGAAGGCGAGATGCCGGACGCCGTCGTCGTCAATCCGCCACGACGCGGGCTAAGCGCAGAACTGTGCCAGTGGCTCAACGATTCTGGTATACCACAAGTGGTGTACTCATCGTGCAACCCGGAAACGCTAGCGCGAGATATAGCGCGGATGCCGGAATATGAGGTGACGCGCGGGCAGGTTGTGGACATGTTCCCGCATACGAAGCACTGCGAGGTAATCGTGTTGTTAGTGTCCCGCACAAAATCTCGCCCAGCGAAACGGTAGCGGTCTATGGCGGGCTACCGTGCTGGATTTCGAGATTTTGTGCAGGGATCCCCGGCGGGCCAGGGAAATCGGACTGGCTAACCGGGCTAATCGGGCTAGTTAACCGGGGTGATGGGCCCGGGCCAACGCCGGCTACTGACCGGCGATAAACCGCTCGCGCTCGGCGCGCAAATCAGCCACCCCCGGCACGTCCAGTGGCGCAAGTGCATCCCCGGTAGCCATGGCAATGAGCATATCTGCCAGCTGCGGGTTACGTGCCAAGACCGGGCCGTGCATGTAGGTAGCAAAAACCGATCCTTGCACTGCGCCGTCAATCCGCCGACCATCAACCTCAGTCACATAACCATCAGGCGTGCCAGCCAAAACTAGTTTCGGATCGGGCGTGCGCGAATCGTTAGTACGCGCCGGTGCCACACCCGGAACGCCATTACCAGTACCGAACGTGACCAGCCCAAAAGGCGAAGCATCCGGCCCGAGCGCCGTACCGCCACCATGATTCTCAAAACCATACAGCGTGTCGGTTACCCCGCGGGCAGCCAGCCCCGGCCCAGGTTCGCTCCGCAATTCGCCAATCGCGCGCAATCCTTGGGGGAGAGTGACGACGTCGAGCAGGCCAGCCCCGGCAGTTTTCTTGCCGTCTGCGTCAGTATAGTAAGTGCCGAGCACCTGCAAGGCGGCACAAATCGCCAGCACTGGCCGGCCAGCAGCCACCGCGCGGGCTAGCCCAGAATCGGATGCGAGTTTGCGAGATGCAATGGTTTGGGCAATGTCTTCGCCCCCGCCGAGGGTGTAAATATCGAGCGAGTCCGGGATGGCTTCGTCGATACCTACGTGAACGATTTGCGTATCGATTCCGCGAGCCTGCGCCCGAAACGCCAAAATCTCAGCGTTTCCCGAATCGCCGTATGTGCCTAACACTTCTGGCAGAAGCACTCCAATACGTAAACTCATACCTCATAGCCTCGTTTCCTTAATGCTGCGCGGGTGTCGCGGAATGACGTGTAGTTCAGCAGAACATCAACATCGCCAGGCGGGGTGGCCTGGATGGCGTCCACCGGGTCGGCGATGAAATCGGCTGCTACGCCGGCATAGTGGAGGCGCACGTTGAGATCGGCGCCGCGTTCGCCGCACGCCCAGACCTGCCGAGAGGCGAGTTGAGAGAATTTGACATCCCAAAGCCAGGACAGGTCGACGCCGTCGGCCACTTGCCCGTTGATTCCCACCACGAGGGCCGCGCCGGGGCGAAGCATAGTTAATGATTCTTGCCAGCCGGCCGGGTTTTTCGCCAGCAATAACCGCACGTTTCGCCCATCGATGTTCACGTTCGCGTACCGCCCAGCCACCGACGAAACGCCGGCAATACAGCGAGCGGCGACCTCCGGGTTCACGCCGAGCGCATGGGCTGCGGCGAGTGCTTGGCTCGCATTGGAACGATTTGCGCGGCCCGGAAGATTGACGACGACGTCCGTGGTTCCATCTGGTCCATGCACCTGCATGGGAACACCAGGCTGATAGTTGGACTCTGCCACGCTCCACGACCAGTCCGGGTAGGGGCGCGCAAAGGTTGACGCCTCGGATGTGCCGAGGTCTGCATCAAGACCAACGGCCCGCCACCAAACCTGTGAATCTTGACCCGAAGCTGGCGGAACCTGTGAATCGGAGGTGTGGGCTCGTTCGTCGTCGCCATAAACAATGATGCCGCCGGTGCGCGGCGAGGTGAGCGAATCGCCTGACCAGCCTTGGCCGGCAGCCACCCATACTGGATTATGAGAATCCCAGGCGGCGGAGGTCATGAGTGGATCGTCGATGTTGGCGATCACGGTAGCGTTCGGGTGAGCGTCGATGGCGCTGCGTAACCGGCGTTCGATCGAGGCGATTTCGCCAACGCGATCCAGCTGGTCCCGGCTCAGATTAAGGAAAACGAAAACGTCTGGGTTAACTTCTTGAGCTACGCGCGCCACCCACATTTCATCCACTTCGAGGACGGCGACATCAGCTTTCGGATCCTGCAGGACGGCAGCTAAAACGCCGGGGAGCATATTGTCCCCGCCACGATTGGTTGCCACATTCAGGCCATCGGCGGTGACTGCCTCCGCGATCATTCGCGTGGTGGTGGATTTACCGTTCGTACCTGTAATGACGACTACTTTCATGCGCTGGGTTAAATCGCGCAGGAGATTCGGGGCGATCCGGGAAGCTACCCGGCCGCCGATCATGCCGCCCGAGCCACGGCCTAGCGTGCGCGACGCGGTAGTAGCAAGATGCCCGGCAATCATGCCAGCAGTATTGCGTAAACCAAGAAAAGTCATGAGGCAATTCTACTGTACGCGCACAAAATCTCGCCCAGCGGCAGGGTAGTGCTCTATACGGCACTGCTGTGCCGAATCCCGAGATTTTTGACGGGGCAGCCGGTGAGTGTGGGCTAGTTTGCGCAGATTGGTGGCGAGCGCAGACTGCTAGTGTGGACACGTAGGAGATTTAAACTTTTATACTTTAGCGTCAATAGTTTACACTGTGGATTTCTACTATCGCACTCTAGAGTGATAATTTTACTTTGTAATTACACTCTGAAACATCACGGCCCTACAATACCGCCACTTTTTCCTGATATTGCAAGTGTTTTGCTCTTGCACTCTAGAGTTGAAAAATATATCCTTAAGGCATGAGATGGACAGTGCAAGAGTTAGAAAATCGTCTCAATGACTTTAGGAAATATAGTCGAGATACGACGGATATTGAAGTAAAACAAGCCAGCGAGTTGCCAGATAATCTTTCTAACACAGTGTGTGCCTTCGCAAATATGCCTGAAGGTGGCACCATTATTCTTGGTGTTGCGGAAAATCAAGATTTTGCTATTACTGGTGTGGAAAATGCGCAGGAACTCTTTGATCAAGTTGTTCAGCAGACACGAAATCGTGTTGTACCGGCGCCACAATTAGAGCACCAAATATTAACTGTGGATGACAAAGACGTGTTGATTGTTGAGGTTGTTCCAGTTGCGCTAAAGTGTCGGCCGGTTAAGGCTAGTGGTATTGCATATTTACGGCAGTCAGACGGTGATTTCCGAATGAATGAATCAGATCTAGCTCTCATTGAAATTCAAAAGCTATCGCTTACCGATCAGTATCGATTTGATGTAGCTCCGGTTACGAATTCGAATGTGAAGGATTTAGACTCTGGCAGAATCAAGAATTTTCTTTCTGAAATTCGTGCGTCTAGTGCTCGCTTAGCTAAAGTTGGGGATGATCAAACTTTATTGCATATGCTTAACATTGTTACAGAAGAAGGCCAATTAACATTGGCAGGACTTTATGCTTTGGGTGTTTTCCCACAAGCTAAAGCTCCACAATTGCGGATAACTGCTGCTGTAACTTTGTCGTCGCGTGAAGCTGGTGTGCGCTCGCGAAATAGGCGGGATTTTGATGGTGCTTTGCCGGATTTGCTTGAAGATGCGTTAGCGTGGGTTGAGGCAAATGCGCCACGGCAAAGTCGCTATTCTTCTGATGGAAATATGCGTGATGAATGTGTTTATCCACTAGTTGCAGTTCGTGAGCTCATTGCCAACGCTTTAGTTCATCGAGATCTAAGTCCAAACACAGAAGGTAAGTGGGTTGAAATACGGCTACGTGAGGACAGGTTGGTTATTTCTAACCCGGGTGGTTTACGTGGAGTTTCAGTGGAACAACTTCAAAGCTATACTTTAGCAAAAAATGCGGTGAACCCTAGGCTTTATGATCTGGCTAAGAAAATTCACTCTGAATCTGGCAATAATGTCATTGAAGGAGAAGGCTCGGGAGTCCAAGAAGTATTCCGTGTAACTAGGCAAGCACTGCTTCCCAAGCCATCTCTACAAGATACGGGAGTTCAATTTACTGCAATTTTGTACGCTAAGTCAGTATTTTCGTCAGAAGAAGCGGAATGGTTAGCTGAGGTGGCTGGAAATGAAACTTTGACTGCCACTGAGAAATTGTTACTTGTGAAAATGCGACACGGTCAAAAAATATCGCGTATGCAGATATTGAAAGAATTTGCACCCATCTCTCTAGCCGAAGTAGATCGTGTACTGCGCCGTCTAATTGAATTTAACATGATTGTTCTAGCTGATGACGGAGGGAAAACTGCTGTATATGGCCTAGTGGAGCAGTTGATTGTTAACCTTCATTCGCAGGATAAGGTGGCCTCAGTGAGTTCGGTACACAGTGGACTAAATGCAGATATGCCAGACATAGTTGCTAATAGTCGCCGGGTTACAAAGAATGGCCCAGTTATTGTGCGGGCTTTACGTAGTGTCAGTAAGGGAATGACTTTCGAGGAATTAGTACAGCAGACAGGCTTATCAGAAGGTCAAGTAAGGTATGCGATAAAACTTATGCGAGAGGCTGGGCTAATTACTCAGGTTGGTGGCTGGGGTGTCCGAGATACCAAGTATTATGTGGTTGAAGATAATACGGAATAGCTAGTTTCTTCTCATTAAAGTAGCAAACCTATCCATCTACCTAGACCTGATCATAGGTACTCGTACAAAATCTCGCCCAGCGGCACAGCAGTGCCATATAGAGCACTGCTGTGCCGAATCCCGAGATTTTTTGCCGGGCAACCAACTAGGCCCAGTGGCTACACCCGGCTGGCGGCAACCGCAACTAGCAGGCAATCAACTAGCAACCGGCTGGGTACAACCGGCATAAAAATCGACCCAGCAGGATAATTCACCACTGGGCCGAAGAGCGCGCTCGAAGGGACTCGAACCCCCAACCTTCTGATCCGTAGTCAGACGCTCTATCCATTGAGCTACGAGCGCAGTGTTCGTTGGAACGCCCTCTAGCTTACAACGATTTTCGCCAAGATGCTAACTAAAAAACGTGGTGTAGGAAACACTTAGTTAGGTGTCCGGTGGGCAGCGACCCGCGGCCGCTGCCCAAACCGCTATTAGTAGCCGAAAATCAGCGATCCAACCCATACTGTGAACACGGTGATTAAGGCGATGCCGATGATGTTCAGCCGCATACCGGCCTTCATCATCTGGCGGATCTTGATGAATCCAGAACCGTAGGCAATTGCGTTTGGCGGGGTGGCTACCGGCAACATGAAGGCGCATGTCGCCGCCAATGCCACTGGAATGACGAGTGCTTCAACAGGTGCGCCCATACCGATTGCTACCGCGCCGATGATCGGTAAAAAGGCGGCCGCGGTGGCAGTGTTGGAGGTCATTTCGGTCAGGCCGATGACGAGCGCGGTAACGATCGCCACGATAACTACCAACGGCAGGCCGGCGAGGATTTGGGCGTGATCGCCGATCCACAGTGACAGGCCGGATGAGCCGAACGCGGCGGAAAGCGATAACCCGCCACCGAACAGAATTAGGATGTCCCATGGAATATCTTTCGCAGTATCCCAATCCAGTAATGCGATGCCTTGTTTCGGCTTAGCTGGCGTCACGAAGAGCAGTAGGGAAACGATCATGGCGATGCCGGAATCGTTAATCGGAGTTTCAGGCCAGATGACCGGCAGGAAAATCCACGCCAAT
The DNA here is from genome assembly GCF_012563545.1 of Arcanobacterium buesumense. Classification (NCBI taxonomy): domain Bacteria; kingdom Bacillati; phylum Actinomycetota; class Actinomycetes; order Actinomycetales; family Actinomycetaceae; genus Arcanobacterium; species Arcanobacterium buesumense. The sequence goes on along the minus strand of NZ_CP050804.1, from coordinate 1,888,952 downwards.
CCGGCGCCAACAAAAATCACACCTACCATTATTTCTTGCACTGTCATCTTGCCCATCGCAGCAAGTTCGCGCTGAATAATTGCTTTTCCGCCAGGAATCTCGTCAATTTCTGGCTTGTAGATGCGAACCAGCACTGCCCATGCGACAAGTAGGAACGTCCATGCCATTGGCGCAGCGAAGAGCATCCACTGTCCAAAACTCAAGGTAATTCCGTGGGTTTCTTGGAGGTAGGCGCGTAGGAGAACGTTCGGCGGGGTTCCGATCAGGGTGGATAGAGAAGCAATTGAAGCTGAGTAGGCGATTCCGAGCATGAGAGCGGTCGCGAATTTCGGGTAGCGCAAGGTGGGGTTGGCGCCGTCGTCGGAAACGTTCCCAACTGTGTTCAAGATTGACAGGCCGATCGGCAGCATCATCACGGCGGTGGCGGTGTTTGATACCCACATGGAGAGGAAGCCGGTGGCGATCATGAAGCCGAGGATGAGGCGCTTTGGGCGGGTGCCAACGAGTAGTACCGTGATAAGGGCGATGCGGCGTTGCAGGTTCCAACGTTGCATGGTGAGTGCGAGGAAGAATCCACCCATGAAGAGGAAGATGGTGTCTGAAGCGTAGGGCGCGGCCGCGGCTTTGATGGGGACGACGTCGAACGCCGGGAACGCAATAAGTGGGAGGAGTGCGGTTGCGGGCAGGGGTATTGCTTCGGTCATCCACCACAGGCCCATGACGACGGCGATCGCGGCGGTGATGGCGAGATCGTGCCGGGTAACAGTCATGTCTTTGGCGGCGAATGTTTCGCGTAGCTGGTCGGAGATGGCGTCTGGGAAGATGAAGTAGATGAGTGCTCCTAGGAGGAGTCCGCCGACCACGGGAAGGAAGTGGCGGATGAGCGTATTTCCAATTTCGGGTTGGGCTTGTGAGCCTGCGGAAATGGCGGTGCTTTTGTGGGTGATTGGGGTGCGCATGGGGTCCTCCAGTTTTTGTCTTAAGGAGTGCTAGCAGGTCGTCATAGGAAAACTGTAACCCACATCATAGGACTTTGGTACTGATTTTAGGAAAGTTATTAAAGGTCATACATCTGATTAGTTGCAAAATGCTATAACGTGACTATTGTTGAGAACGAGCAAATTAGGGCTACCTATGAAACGATGGAAGGTATCTGGCGATCATTCAATGACGTATGGCAAGGGGGAGTGGATGCGAATCGGACCAGCTTGCTCATTTGGCAAGCCGGTTACCGTCCCCGAATTTCTTGCCCGACTCCCCGAAACAATCGCCCCTGATGCCGCCGAACTCGCCCATATTTTTTGCGACGTTACCGGCCACGAACCCATCATGTGGGGGCCGGCTATCGTCGGCTATGGGGAAACGAATCCCGGTGCAAAACCCGACTGCCTGTGCGACGGTCTAGAAATCGGCTTCGCGGCACGTCCCGATCGTCTCTTTCTATATTTGCGACACTATGCGAGCTATTATGAAGAATTTTCGACCCGTCTAGGCAATGTTCATTGTGGCCGAGCGTGTATTTCATTTGCTTCGCTTGCCGACGTCGATCGTGCGGTTTTGCGCGAACTGCTCACGTATGCCTGGCACGGGTAATCGGGGGCGAGTAATATGTGCGGCGTAAGTCGTGCTGGTATTTAAGGATTGATCGTGCGTTTATCTGTGACGGAAACTGGACAGAACGTAACCGGCATTATTGTTGCTTTTCACGGCGTTACTGATAGCGGAGCATCCCTTGCTGATCTGACCATTTATTTTGGGGACACATGGCAGGTGGTATTAGTTGATTCTCTAGGGCACGGTTTTTCTGAGCGGTTTTCCGACGACGATCTGCGCGATCCGTTCACTGCCTCATGTGAAGCTGCCAGTGCCGTCGTCAAACGATACGCGGCGCAAGCTGAAAGCGGACGAGTGGTGATGATCGGCCATTCGATGGGTGGCGCGATTGCCGCGTGGGTGGCAGTGAATTACCCGGATTTGGTGGCTGGGGTGGTGTTAGAAGATCCGGCGATTTTGACCGCCTGCCAGGCAGACCATTATCGGGAAGCTGCGCCGGAGTTAGCTGCTGGGGTGCGTGGGTTGTGTGCTGATCCAGGGCAGGCGTTGACGGATATTCGCGTCGCGCATCCGGCGTGGTCGGCGTGTGAGTGTGCTGGATGGGTGCAGGGGAAAACCCAAGTGGATATGCGCCTGGTTGAAAGTGGTGTGGTTGGGACAACGGACGAGAGTTTGTTTGACAAACTATCCGTACCGACGTTGCTTGTAGCCGGGGATAGGGACAATATTTTGTTCGACGTCGAACGGCTTGCGAGTATCACTAATCCGGCAATTACTGTGGAACGTATCGCTGGGGCGAGCCATTGTGTGCGCCGCGATCAGCCGGAAAAGTTCTATGACGCAGTGGATCGATGGATGAGTAATCAATAGTTGACCAGATGGACTTAATACTTGCTTTTGGGGCGGAAATAAAGTAGCTTATTTGCATAAGGAGCTCCTGCCGTTGACCATCCACCTATAAGGATAGTGCCGATGACAGGAGCATATCTTTGATGAAATGGGATAGTAACAATGGGGTTACAACGGCGAACGTTAACTCATGCTACCCGGCCAATCGTGACTGCAATATTGGTCGATGGTGGCTTTTATCGAAGAAGGGCTTATTCGCTTTTTGGCGATAAGACGGAAAAAGATCGTGCAGATGAACTTTTGAAATATTGCCACCGGCACATATCCAAATCTCGTAGCAGTCTTTACCGAATTTTTTACTATGACTGCCCGCCGTCGGATAAAGTTTTTTATCATCCGCTTTTAAAGAAACAAGTTGATCTTCGCAAAACTGACAAGTACCGATGGAGTACAAACTTTTTCGAAGAACTTACGAAGAAACGAAAAGTAGCTCTTCGTCTAGGGGAAGAGCTGGAAACACAGAGTGGTTATCGACTAAGACCTGTAATCCTAAAAAAGTTACTTGCAGGCAGAATAGCTATCGAAGACTTATCTGAGAGAGATTTCGAGCTTGATATTGTGCAAAAGGATGTTGATATGAGAATTGGACTTGATATTGCCTCTCTTGCTGAACGACAGTTTGCCAATCAAATTATTATGATTTCGGGAGATTCTGATTTTGTGCCTGCTGCTAAGCATGCTCGACGGTCGGGAATAGACTTTATTCTTGATCCGATGTGGGCCAAAATCGCTCCAAGTCTAAGTGAACATGTGGATGGGATTCGGCAGTGTGTTCTTCCTCCTCCGGACAACCTTGACGATCCGTTACATGTGAAAGTTGATAGCGAAGAGGCTGATTTCGACGACGAAGCATAGGTTTATTTTGTGCTACGATTTTTGCAGTTGTGGAGTGTCATCGTGGACTCTCCAAGCCAGTCGCTGATCGTTCCACTGGCACAGCTGAGGGATGCTTATACCTTGCCGTGAGTACCTGTTATGAGGGAGTAAATATGAGCGTTGGTCGCTTTACTATACCTACCGAAGAAAACTTTATTCAGCAGTCCACTGAGTTAGCCGAAAAATGGGGTGCGGATGCTATCCGTAATTCAGACGGCACCCACCTCGATGACGACGTCATCAACATGGGCAAACGTATATATTCGGCATATTTCCCTAACCGCGGTCACAACTATTTTATGAAAGATCATATGGACTGCGTGCCCATGGTCTACCTGATGTCGGAACGTACCCGCGCCACGGACACCACGGTTGATGTGCCGTTGATGGTCACCTATTTTGCCGAGCAGCTCACCATTAACCGGGACGCTGCGCCGCAACGTTTCTGGGAAGTTATTGACCGTACTTCCGGTGAAGTCCTGCCCATCGACCAGTGGGAGCTCGATCCGCACACCGACGTCGTTCATATTCACAACGCTCATCCGATGCACGAATACACCGTGACATTCTTGGCGTACGTCATTTGGGATCCGGTGCAGATGTACAACCACATCACCAACGATTGGGGCGATAAGGAACACGAAATCGCGTTCGATCCACGTCACCCGGAAATCCAAGATTTTATGCTGAACACCTTGGATAAGTGGTTGGTGGATAACCCGCATGTCGACGTCGTTCGCTTCACTACGTTCTTCTACCAGTTCATGCTGATTTTCAACAACGAACGCAAAGAAAAGATCGTGGACTGGACTGGTTTTGCGGTGACGGTTTCGCCGCGTGCGCTCGATGAGTTCGAACGTGAGTATGGTTATCGGATGCGTCCAGAACACTTCGTCGACGGCGGCTCCTACGGTTCCTCCTTCGTCTACCCCAGCAAAGAACAACGCGACTGGCTTGATTTCACCGCCAATTTCGTCCACTCATTAATGAAACAAATGGTTGAGCGAGTTCAAGCCGCTGGCAAAGAAGCCATGATGTTCCTCGGCGACCAGTGGATCGGCACAGAACCATACAGTTCAACATTCCCGAATGTGGGTATGGATGCGATCGTAGGTTCGGTAGGTGACGGCACCACCACCCGCATGATCGCTGACATTAAGGGCGTTAAGTATCACGAGGGTCGTTTCTTGCCGTACTTCTTCCCGGATTCGTTCTATGAGGGTGCTGATCCGTCTATCGAAGCGTGGGATAATTGGCGCAAAGCCCGGCGTGCTATTTTACGTTCGCCACTTGAGCGCATGGGGTACGGTGGCTACCTGTCTTTGGCAGCGAAGTTCCCGAAGTTCGTCGACGACGTAGCAACAATTGCGAACGAATTCCGCGATATTTATGACAAGTGTAGTGGCAAGGGTGCGCAAACACAATTGACCGTGGCGCTGTTGGATGCGTGGGGTGCTCGCCGATCCTGGCAAGAGTTTACAGTCGCCCACGCATTGCCGAACAAGTACAACCGTTCGTTCTACGGTATTCTTGAAGCTCTTTCTGGTATGCGAGTCAACGTACGTTTCTTGAGTTTCGACGACGTCCTCGCCAACGGTATTGACCCGGAGATTGACGTTATTATTAACGCCGGTCCGCAAGGAACCGCATACTCGGGTGCGCAAGCCTGGAAGAATCCGCAACTGGTTTCGCTTATCCGTTCGTGGGTAAGCTCCGGCAAGGGATTTGTGGGAGTTGGCCAGCCGAGCGCCGTCGAACATGGTGGACGTTATTTCCAACTTGCGGATATCCTCGGCGTCGATCAAGAAATCTACCGTAGCCTCAACGTCGACAAATACTGGCCTGACCTGACGGAAGATCATTTTGTTATCCAAGATATTCCGCGCGAAAGCCTCGATTTTGGTGAAGCGGTAATAAACACCTTCCCAATTTCGGAGGAAACAACCGTGATTTCTGGGCTTGACGGGCAGGTTCAGCTCGCAGTTAATACGTACGACGACGGGCGAGGCGTCTATCTTTCTGGTCTGCCATATTCGGCGCTGAATGCACGGTTGCTAGAGCGCGCCTTGTTCTATGCGGCACATAAGGAAGACCAGTATGCTGTTTGGGGCTCATCAAACCCCGAATGTGAAGTCGCCTATTTTGCGGATAAGAACATCTATGCTGTAATGAATAATTCCGAGAAGCCACAACAAACCGTGGTCAGCTTGCCAAGGGGTCAGAGTGAGAACTTTGATTTGGCGCCTTCGGCAATCGTATGGAAGGAATTGGCATGAATGACGTTATAGATATTGCACGTCAGTTCCGTATTTCTGGGGATATTACATCGTGTGATCGCTGGGGTGATGGTCATATTAACCGCACCTATCGAGTAACAACCGATAGTGCTGACTATATTGTTCAGCAGATTAATACGACAGTGTTTACCGACGTCGATAGTTTGATGAATAACATCAAACTTGTTACGGAACATTTGGTGAAAAAAGGCAAAGAGACGTTGGAGATTATTCCGACGCTCGATGGCGCGCTTTACTTAAAGCATGGCGATGAGTTCTTCCGAATGTATCGGTATATCGATAATTCGCGCTCCTACAGTTTGGCAACCTCGCCAGATATGGTTCGTTCAGTTGCTGCTACGTTTGGTCAATTCCAGCGCGATTTGGCGGATTTCGATGCTACTATGTTGACTGAAACGATTCCGTTCTTCCACCACACTCCGACTCGATACCAGAACTTGTTGACGTCGATCGAAAAAGATACGGCTGGGCGAGTGGCTGATGTGCCAGACGAGATCGCGTTCTTTATGGAGCGGGCCGCTGAGTATTCGCGTGTGACAGACCTGATGGCTAGCGGGGAGATTCCCTCTCGCGTCACCCATAATGACACCAAGATCAACAACATCTTGCTTGATGCAGATACCGGCGAAGCCCGAGCAGTGATCGATCTTGACACCGTCATGCCCGGTTCCTTACTCTACGATTTCGGCGATGCGCTACGTACCGGCGCTGCCCTTGCCGATGAAGACGAAAAAGATCGTTCGAAAGTAGGTTTCAGCCTCGATCTTTACACCGCATACTGCGAAGGTTTCATCCCGGCTTTGCGGGAAACTCTCACTCCCGCTGAACTCGACTTGTTTGCTTTTTCGGCGAAGTTGATGACGGCGGAATGTGGTATGCGGTTCTTAACCGATTACCTCGACGGCGATATTTACTTTGCTACTGACTATCCGGAACACAATCTAGTCCGTGCCCGTAACCAGATCGCTTTGGTTGCAGATATTGAACGCAAATATGAACAGATGTGTGCGATAGCTGATCGGGTCTACGACGGGGCGGAGAGGAAGTAGAACGAAAGTGGCAGGCCGTCGTCGTCAATCAAGAACGATTTTTCGACGACGGTGAGTTTCCCTGCTACTGTTAGAAATGAAGCCCATACTGAGCCGAGCAATCGTAGCTCGGGTATCGGTATGGTCTTCGTGTATTGATCGATATCTCGGCTTGCTGTGGGGGATGTTAAGGCGTTTTATAAGCGATCAGAAAAGAAGTCATACCAGTGCGGCAACTGCCTTTTAATAATTTCTATCTGTTCTTGCGTAAAATCATGGGGAAAAGAACGGAACAATGAGAACGCTGTTTTCTTATCGAAAGTGACACCGCCATTGTCAAACAACAGCATGCCATCGTCATCAATAAACGACACCTGCCACACTTGCCGTTTTCACCGTCTGGCAAAGGCTGTTGCTCTGCATCGCATAAAAATGACCTATTTGACATGGCTCTTAGCCCCTTTATCTGGCTGACTGGTCAAGCATTAAATAAACCAATTGATTGTTCAAACCTTGAGTAATTTTGCAACGATTCTACATCAACAAGATGCGACTCAGCTGCTCCCGCAATGTAGCGGGAAGCGATTTGTCTCCTTGTAGTGAAGCCTTTGAAAGAGAATATAAATCCATAACGCATTTAATAATGCACAAAGGAAGAGTGCCGCATTGAGAAACCGGTATCCACTATGTCGGCAGGGTGGGTAGGCGTGATGATCGTATTAGAATCGGGAACATTGAGAAAGTAAACTAAGACCAAAGGCGGTGTTTGCTTGGGGTTAAGGGCGTTCACTTGGAGTTAATTTAGAAAACAGAAAACTCATACCGTCAGCCGAGCTACAATTGCTCGGAACGTATATGAGTTCCAAATAAAATTTACACCAAGCGCGAAGATAATTGCGCTTGAAAAGAAGATGATTGTGCTTGAAAATAGGAGCGATTTGGTTGGGGCGTTCCAAGAATGTATCTTCGCTAGTGTTGGGATCTGGCTGCGTAATTCCTTAAGGGGCTTACGCGCCTTTTCGTTGATTTGTTGCGGTTGCTGGGAGTCAGTTACATAACTCCTTGATAGACTTAAGTATCACGCGTGGAACCCCTAGAATAGGCTGGGAGTCAGTTACATAACTCCTTGATAGACTTAAGACGCTGTAAACCTAACTATTTTCGCCGCTGGGAGTCAGTTACATAACTCCTTGATAGACTTAGCGCCAATCTGTTCGATAGCTTCTTCTAGCTGGGAGTCAGTTACATAACTCCTTGATAGACTTAGAACTTTTGTGCGATGCCTGAAAGAGTGGCTGGGAGTCAGTTACATAACTCCTTGATAGACTTATGGGCTTTGCCGATCCTGTTATCGTTAGGCTGGGAGTCAGTTACATAACTCCTTGATAGACTTACAACGTCCGGGATTTCCCAGATACCGCGGCTGGGAGTCAGTTACATAACTCCTTGATAGACTTAGATCGAAATGCAACAAGTGCAAGGCCAGGCTGGGAGTCAGTTACATAACTCCTTGATAGACTTAAGCTTCTGCTTCTGGTTCGCGCCGCAGCGCTGGGAGTCAGTTACATAACTCCTTGATAGACTTACGGCACGTTCAGTAAGCCAGGGTGGCGTGCTGGGAGTCAGTTACATAACTCCTTGATAGACTTAATCGAGTATTCGCATGGAGCTGTTCAGGGCTGGGAGTCAGTTACATAACTCCTTGATAGACTTAGACGATGCCAGAGCAGCTAAAATCGAGGGCTGGGAGTCAGTTACATAACTCCTTGATAGACTTAAGGAGTTAGTGTTTGGGGCACTATTTCAACAAAAAATGGTGCCCCAAACACTAAAAAATCATTAATTGCTGGGGAGCTTCTTCTGGTTTTTCTTCAATTGCATTAGCAAAACGAAATGCTTTGGACCATTGTCTATCGCTGATGTGAACAATCCTAACCTCGCCACCAGGCGGAAGATTAGCTTTGATTCCCTTGACTAGACGAGTACCAATAAGCCCTGTGGGGGAGTAGTGTACGTAAACACTATATTGCACACGAGAAAAACCAATATCTAACAAATAATTTCGAAATGACGAATACTCACGTTTTTGTGAAGCTGTTTTCGTTGGTAAGTCAAACATTACAAGACACCACATGGGATCACTACTCATCTGTGATGCCTAAGGTCATAATAGGCGACCACACATTAACCAATAGCTTCTGTGGATCCCCTTCGATTAATTGTCCTAAACGTTGAGCAAGAGCTGTCATTTCAGTTGGAATGGAATTCCCAGTCTGTCCGAAAGTGGAATGTGCAACCTCAACGATAGCTCTGCGAATGTCAGGACTTTCAATTGATTCACCGGAAAACTCTGATGCGATACACGCATCTATCGCAGGGCGAAATGGCTCAATAATGTCATCTGCAAGTGCAAAATAATTGGAACGCCCATGATGAAACAACCCAATAGTTGGCGATAAACCTGCGCTAAAAACCGCCCGTATCGCGTGACCTCTAAGAATTGTATAACCGTAGTCAAGCATTGAGTTACTTGGAAGAACTTGATCCCGTATTCCCGGCTGCCGTTTAAATCCTTCATCACCCCACAAATATTGCCAATAAGATCTTGCCGCTTGACCTTCAACATTAGAAGTATCACCAGATCGTACATTTTTTGATAGGTTACGCAGTAAGGAGCCCCCGGGACGTGAACAGTAGTCAAGCACGGCCGCTTGACCTAAAATTTTTGCCTTTACGATACGAGCCCAGGTCGATTTTCTTTTTGGCTCCGAGAGAGAAGCTTGGGCACGATGGCGAGCACCTACTCGGCTATGATCGCTCCATCCAAAAGAACCACCATAGGGAACGCCCTTCCAATCACAAAAAATAACTGCAACATCATCTTCTAAGAGACGGTGCATAGCTCCGGCAGATAGTTTTGTGCCAACGCCAATAAGAACGACACTAACATCAGCTGTTGGGACAGTCAGATCTAATTCATCATTTTTAACCGACAACGCTCCACGAACAGCTGAGATAGAGCCCCTGAACTGACTAAAGTCCAAGGACCTCCATCTTTCAGTAGTTAGACCTGCCATGATGATGGAAGATGTGAACTACTGGTATTCCGAATGTTTCCTAAAGTAGTTCTTCGGATGACGCGTACTTGAGCTTTGCTAAATACGACATTGATTTCTGGACGCCACCCAGCTTTAGCAATAATGTCGTGGCTACCTGAAGTAAAGTTGTCATTGAGGCCTTCGCTAGAAAGCTTGACTGGTCGCAAACGTAGTTTTGAAGGAGAGTCGAATCCAACTAGCTTAAAACGTGTCAACCCAGGGAAATCCTCAAATAATTCACCTATAGCGCCTTTGGCGAAGGCCTTAGGATCTGACGGAATGATTTCAATTTCATCCCCAGCAACAACCCAACCAAGATACTCAGCAGTTCCATCAGCCAATGCCTGCTTAATTTTTGGCGCAGCAGTTCTTATTGAAATAGATTCCGGAGGAAGGACAACATTAAATAAATCCTCATGGCGGTGTTTATGAAGATCTACTGCGAAAACTCGTACCATCGCATAGGAGATCTTCTTTCCGTTGATACGGTAAATGCGAGCATGGTGAATAGTATTACCAATTTCTGCATAACCTCCGCGTACCGAAAGTAGTGCTGCCTTAGTTCGGAACAACTCCAGTTCATCATCAGCAGTATAGTAGACATCTTTGACTCGTATAGTTCGCTCAGGATTTTCTGGAAGACCATCCTTTTGGTCAAAATCAGAACAACGAGTTAATGCTAGCCACATTTGTGGGGTTGAAGCCTTGTCGATATCTTCGAATGACCATGCGTCACCAAGGCGTTTCTTGCCAAACTTATGGATAGTGGCATCATGAGCAGTACCATTTCCAAGACGTAAACGAAGATCTTCCATAATTGGAATCGAATCAGAGCGCAGTGCCTCGTTGAACAGAACTAACAGACGATTCATAGAGTTAAGCCACTTACCATAGGAAATACGATGAGTTTCATCCTTTCCTCGGTACTCTTTCCAGGTGAATCGTTCACGAGTAAGTTGCTGGTACTCTCGTAAATTAATGCGCTCAGCCAACACCTGTGCAACATAAGGAGACATTAGTGCGATAGTGCAAGCATCCATAGCATGATGACGTCGATCCAATCGTGTTTTTCCACGATCGCCTATCATCTCTACTTGCATTTCAAAGCCAGAAGCCTTGCGAGCTTCTGACGTTATCATTCCCTTAAAAACGTTAACTTTTGTATCGGAACCTGTAGACAAATAATGAGACTCAATACGATGGCGAAGCTCTCTCGCCATCCAAGCAACTGATTCGATAGAGCGTGAATCAAGTTCGTCATCTTCGGTAACTCGACCAAGTCGCATAATGATATCACGCTTAAACTGGTTCCATTGTTTTGGTGATAAGCCGTCATCCTTAATCCAGAACGTGATTCTATCCTTTGCTTTTTCAAATGAGATATTAGGGTTGTTCTGTTCTTTAGCCCATAAGTTAAACAACCTATTTCCCTTGCTATGGTTACAAGAACGGCAGGTAGCCAATAAATTGGATCGACTATTTGTAGAGCCTTGTCCCTTTCGTGGAACAATATGATCCATTTCGCAAGTTCCCAGAGAAATAGTTGTACCACAATACGCGCATGCCCCATTTTGGCGCTTAACGGCCAAGTAGCGGGTAATATCTGCGGAACGGACAGGTCCACTAATGTCATTATCTTTTTGTATTTTGGCGATAATCATTTGATTGCGCTTGAAGCGCTGTCCAACTTCACGTTCATATTCACGAGCCATAGCTTCGGAACCAAATCCACCGCGAATATGCTCGATATTTACTGTGGCTGGAACTCCCCATTTGTCGGTAACATTCATTAACCAGCGGTTAACAATTTTAAGAACTCTATCAACTCCAGGATTGCCAACTGGATCGCCTATAGGGGCAGCTGATGGGCGCCAATCATCAGGCACATCAAACTCTAATTTGCGTGCGGTGAAAAGATCAACGCCATCGTTAAGCATCCGCCGAGACAAGCGTTGAAGTGAATCTACCGAATAAGCCGCTCTTCCGGCGGGAAGACTAATTGTTGATAGTTTTTCTAATTCTGTGTCTGCTAAAGAAGTCAAGAAGTCATGAACTTCTTCTGCTCCTGGGGAATCATCGGTAATCTCTGATGAATTCGACATCTCGTTAATCAGTGTAGACCGAGTATCTAGATCTGCATTCTTCCAAAAAGCAATAAGCGGTTTTAGCTTAGACTCAAGTATGCGTTGATTTGTTGTGTTAGTTGGTGGGATCAAATAAGGGCGATCACCATCTGGGCCAGGTGAAGCTGTTCCAGATAAACAATCTCTAGAAATCTCTAATTTGGTAGCAACGTCATCCCATGTAACAGAATCTTCAGCAGAAGCATTCATTAAATATGTAACAACTGTATCCATCTCATCGCGGGTAAGCTTACGGATACTTCCTGTCTCAAGATCTTTGATACGTAGATTTGCTACTACTGAAACAATTCGGAACTCCTGGAATGCAGGATGCGCCTTTTCGGCACGGAACTTGTCGTGCTGGCCTGGAAGTTCATCCTTCCCGGCACGTTTTGCGGAACTTCCTTTAGGAGATTCGGCAGCGAACACATGATCAATAACGTCATTAATAAAAGAGGAATCCAATCCTTGAACTTCGCCAATTTTACGAATCTCATTTGCGTTATCTGACTGGCGAAGTTTTCCACCGAGGATTCCTTCAGGACCACGTATCTTTCGCATATCTGAGATAACTTCAGTGATTATTTCTGCAGGTGTCGCATCTTCATCTAGTACGACTCCGGTTTCTTCAATCAGTCTATTTTTGAGGTTATTCAATTCCTCTGAAGGCGGTGTTGGCAGATGCAGTGATTCTACTCGTGAATAAGGATTACGCCATCCCCGATGGCGGGCTATATGCCGTATCGCAACGGAAAAAAGTTCAGGTAGTTCTTCTTGTGCAACAGGCTCAGAAACCAGTTGAGCGCGAGCATGCCACGGAAAGTGAGGATCGTCGAACTCTTCAAGGTTTGGGCAAGGATATCCATGGGATTGTAGGAAAACATCAAGAGCACGGAGACGTTGTTTTCTCCGTCGAATGAGTCTACGTGTTCGACGGGCCACTCCCGAGACAGCTAACCGAGTCGCTGCTGTTTTGCGATTTTGTGGATCCACGCCACCATCATGCGTAAAAACTACAGAATTAAGGATTTTCGACGGCAAATTATCTGGCCCAATTTCTATAGCGGCTAAACCCACTGAATTAGTGCCAACATCAATACCTACACGAAAATTAATAACATCAGACATGACACTATTATGGCAAAAATATTCGGGCCGTGTTGAAAAACACAGCCCGAATATAAAACCGGAAACCGGTGGAGCATTCAACTCTACAAACATGGTAGAGCTTACTGAGAAATCAGTTACACACCCATCATATTTTGGCGTATGTCAACTGTCAATCCTTTTCTCCAGATGGTCTAGCAGAAACAGAAAGTTACTCCTCATCCAGCCCGGTTTTCGGGGCGGATAGCTCAGCATCATGGCCCTCTGTCTCGGCCTGATGATCTTCTGTTTGGAATAGCTTGGTGGATTGCAAGATTCCGCTGGTGAGCGTTCCCAAGTTGATGCCTAACAGATCGTTGATAACTTCGTTGAGCTGGCTGACGTTGTTGGTCACTCCACGGGTGAGGGCGGTTGTGCCATCGGTTGAAATGACGGTCATCTTATCGATGCATTCGTACGCCTTGGCGTCCATCGCAGTTGCTTCTGCCAAACCTTGAGCCTTGTCGGCCTCAGCACGTGCCAAACCTTGAGCCTTGTCTGCTTCTGCCTGCGCCAAACCAAGAGCCTTGCTTGCTTCTGCTTGAGCATTACCGGTCTTCTTGATTGCTTCCGCATCGGCTTCTGCCTTCAACACGGCCTCAACCTTGCGAGCCTCAGTTTGAACCTCAACGCGGTAACGTTCCGCATCAGCCGGTTTGCGAACGCTGGCTTCCAGTTCGCGTTCCTTCAAAACAGCCTTTTGCTCGGCGACTTCCTGCTCGCGCAACGTAATCAGCTTTTCTTGCTTCGCGCGTTCGATCGGCTCAGCCGCATCCGCAATCGCCCGGGCTTCCATCGTCATGCGCTTCATTTCGGCCTGGTAGACTTCCAGATCCTTGTTCTGTTCAGCGATCTTACGCTTTGATTCAGCTTCAGCTTCGTTTGCCTGCGTCTCATTTTCTGCCGTTGCTACGCGCGCAATACGTGAGACTCGTTGTGCTTCTGGGGCACTTAACGCCATGATGTAGTCGTTTTTATCCGAGATATCTTTGATTTGTAGCGTATCAACAGGGATGCCCATACGTGCGAGATCTTCTTCGGCGCCTTGCGCGACCTGGCTGGAGAACGTTTCACGATCAGAAATAAGTTCCGATACAGACAATCGGCCAGCGACCGAACGTAGAGTTCCGGAAAGAACTTCGACGACGGAGTCTGGCAGTGTTTCTTGACGGCCATTGAAACGTTCTGATGCAGCCCGAATCGATGAGTTCGACGACCAATCTTGACCATTGCCACTGCTTCAATATCGAGTGGAATTGTGGACCGGTCAAGGCAGTCAATCACAACGGAATCTTGTAGGCTTCCAACGAAATCTTAGAAGTGCTCTGCAAAATCGGCACAACAAAAACTTTGCCACCCGGAGGAACAATTTTCATCGCCCCAGATTCCCCAGCACCGGAAATAACAAGAGCCTCATCAGGGCCAGCGATTCGTAGGCGAGAAACAAGAAGGTGGAGTGCAGCTAGCACGGCGATAATTGCTAGCGCAACAAAAACGGGGTAGAAGTAAAATAGCTTCCATAATGTCCATAGTCTTTCTTTTCAAACAGTGACAGTGTCTTCTTTAGGCATTCGTCAATGCGGGTAATTGTAATGTAGGGGCGAACATCAGATAAAACAGTGAACTTATCGCCAGGTGCGATACTAGTTTCATCGTGCGGTGCATGAGCTAAGAATTCAACGTCGGATCCACGAAAACGTACTGTGCCACGAACAATGTTGTCCATCGTCGAAACAACAATAAATTCTTTTCCAACAACTGATTCTTCAATCTCGGACTTTTTCGCCGCAGAAGCTAACAGCCGGTAAAACCTGGCAAAAATTAATAGTCCAATAATCGTCACAACGCAAATAACGGCATAAACCGTACCGCCACGTGCTCCACTACCCATAGCGATGGCGCCAGAACACCCAATCAGCGTGAATGCTAAACCAGCAGATAGCAGAAGCGGAAAACCTAAGAAATCATCAGGAATAATGAGGTCAAAGACGCCATCAAAATCACTGAAAGAAGAATAATTGCGGTACCGATAATGGCTAAAATAGCGAAAGTTATCATAATAGGTTGTCGTTTCTCATTTGCGAGGAAATACATTCCTATAGTACTGTAAAATCGGCCTGCTCCCCACCGTGATATTTGTGATTATAGTTGGCTTATTCTGCTACAGTATCGGTCTGGTTTGCCGGATCAGCCTGACGCGAATACGTGAAAGTAATCTTTTGACCTCCGCCAGTTAACCGCAGCTCTTGTTCTGTCAGATCAACCAGGTGTCCCTTGCTCAAAAGATAGCTGTCGGCCTGCTCTTTTACCGTAGCCCCAACGAAGTCGATTTTCTTCACTGGGTAAGTGAGAGCTTGACCAGTTTCCTTGTCAACGTGTTCCACAATGTATGAAACAGACGTCTTTTCTGAGAGATCATTCGTAGCTCGCTTAACAACATCAGCAATAGCGCTTGCCGAAGAAAGCTCCCGAATTTCATTCTCATACTTGATCTTCGACGTCATCGAAAGATTCTCAAGCCGGTCAACGGTCATAATAGCCTCATGCTGTGCTGCCTCAGATGCCTGATCGTCGCCATTCGTAATATTGACGGTGATGTAACGAACCTTCGGGGCTTCTTGAGCGTACTGAGCGGTTACTTTAATCCGGTATGAACCTGCTTTACGAACCAGGTCAACCATCTTTATGTCGTTAAACAACCGGTTGCCATCAGCGTCGATAAATATATCTTCGCTTTCGTTGTGTGGCCACTCTTTGCCGGCGGAATCAACGAAAGAGATAGTTTCGTCGACCTGGGACGTTAGCCCGAATGAATTGGTGCGCTTGGCAATTAAGTTAACGCCTTCGCGTTTACCTAAGAAGCTATGGAACGATGACGGATCAACATAATATTTGGTATCCGAGGCAACGTTCAACACGTCCGCATTATCCTTGGTGGTAATCGTTACGCTACTTGGGCGTTGTTTTTCGTCGACGACGACCTGGTAATCAAGCTTCGTCCACAAGCCATCTTTACCCTGAGCAACCACGACTACCGGGTATTCGCCAGGAGTATCGAGCTTGATGGTATCTAGTCCTTGAACAGAGACGTGAATGGTTGATGTGTTGGTGTCACCGTCTGTATAAGAAGATGTAATATCAGAAAGGATTGTTGCCTCGGCAACTTTACGCTGTGCCTCATAGGCATCTTTATCCACTCGTTCGTCATAGCTCTCGCCTTGTGGATGAATCTGATCGATATGTGCGCTGCCATTCTTCGCCTGGATACGGGCTAGCGCGTGAGATTCCGTTCCCGGTTTAACAACAGCTACTGGGATTGTAAGTTTGGCGCCATTTTCAGCTACTGAATGAAGATCGACCTGTGAGTCAATTGTATCCTTGACCGCAGTCCATTCATCGGGTGTTTCGAGTGACACTGGAGAATCTTCAATCGTGCCAAGAACATATTCTGCTTGAGTCTGGGTAGTGATTCCCTGTACCTTGAGAAGCTTTAGTAACTCATCTGCTGATGTGCCAGCAGCTATCTCCGCCTTTTCGTCAGCCCCGTACGCAGAGACAATCTGGGTCACTGGTTGTGCTTGCTCAGAAGTGGTATGAGTAGAAATGGTGCCTTGAGTCAAATCGTTAAAGCTACCTAATGGATGGTATTTTCCGTCTAGGTGAGGCAATATCGGGCGTGAAAAATGTTTCGCGTTGAATAATGAACCGAAGTTCATTGGCGTGGTTGCTGGTTGAGCCTCGCTCTGGTTCCACATAACGTCTACGTATGTGTAGTAGCTCTTATTGTTGAAAACGCCAAGCCACCACGACGCAGGCTTTCCAAACTCCTCATCTGTGAGCAAGAATCCGCCATACGTGTACTTATAGGCTACACGTGCAGCAACAGCGTCAACCGTCAGATCGAGGTGGTACCACTGCCCATCAATTTTTACTTGGTTCCATGAATGGTTAGCATCTGGCCAGCGTCCGCCTTTAGCCGCGATCTTCCTACCGGCTTCAATCTGCTTCTCAATGCGTTCCTTTGCTCGAGTATCGTCTTCGGCATAGTAACCAAAGGTCTTCTTGCCACGAATGTAACGAGTGTCTAGCCCCATTCGAGAAGCAATACGATCAAACATGATGGCATACGTTTGGCAGACGCCTTTATGGGCGAACAATCCAGCTTCGAGGGAGTGGATTTCATACTTCTTGCCGTCGCCCTCAGCAGAGTCAACATAATACTGTCCGCTAGAGGTCTTATCGTCTGCTTCTGGTTCAACGTTTTTAATGATGTAATCATGGATGAGTCGAGCTTTGCGATAATCCTCGCTGTCACCTGATTTAGATGCGTCCTTTTGGTCCTTGAGCTTAGCAGTCAAATACTGAGCGATTTCATCAATACGCTGATCGGCGCGGATCGCATCGTCTTTCTTCACAAGGTAAGCAAACCGCACAGTATGCTTATATAACCCCTTTTCGAAAGAGGTTTCTTCTTTGTCAACTTTCCATTCGCCAGCAACATGCTTAATCAGCGAACCATAGGGATAGCTATAAATAAGGGGAGCGATTGCTTTATCGGAAAGATCGCAGTCACCATAAAAACGATGGCACCTTGCATCTCAGAAATGCCTTTTACGAGGTACTCTTGCACTGTTGCGACATCAATTTTCCTCTTGGGGGCAAGTGTTGAGTTCTCCAATTGATCTTTTGGGCTAGATAATCTTTCACTTCTTGTGGGACAACTTGTTGTTGACTATCATCTTGAACAACAGCCGCATGAGCAGTCAATTGTGTTCCGAAAAACATCAATTATTCCAGTCTGCAACGATGACGTTAAAAGACACAGCCCCAAAGCCGTGCCAACGAGGCGTTTATTGCATTTCATACAGACTCCCTATATTTATGGAAAATGCGTAAATGTTACTATATATATCGCTAAAATATAATGAATTTTTTGCTAATACAGGAACATAGTAGATATTAGTCAATTATCGAAAAGAATGTTTATTCAACATCTTGTGGTCATTTCCTCGAAAATATACGTCCTATTGAAAATAAAGACAAATAAGTAGATACAAATAAAAAGGCGTACCGTATTTCACAAGTGAAAACGGTACGCCCTCGCAGGACCAAAAAGGAACGACTAGTTCTTTGGGTACTTCCGAGTTGGGTGTTGGGACACCACTGACACCCGGTTAAAAGCATTAATGGAGATAATTCCCCACTCCAAAGCGACAAGCTGTTCTTTAGTGAAAACCGATAGTGCTTCACCGATTAGCGCACTGTAATCAGCATCTTCCGGAAGCCGAGTAATTGTTTCCGCTAACCGGATCGCCATGATCTCCTGATCAGAAAATACCCGCTGAGAGTGACGCCATGCCGGCAACATGTCGATCTGACACTGCGAAACTCCGGCCTGCAATGCCCGCGGTACATGAACAGACAAGCACGTTGCGCACCCATTGAGCTGCGAAGCCCGCAAATAAGCAAGCTCAACAAGAGTGCGCGGAAGGTCGACATCATCATAGGCCTTACCTAATGCCACCGCGACACCCTCCATCGCGTTATAAACATCCGGAAGAACCTGGTCGATATAGGGAGGCTTAACAGGGGTTACTGGGTTTGAGGTCTGCTCAGTCATAGCTAGCTCCTTCATAGTCTCGCTTAAGTGATACACGCGTATCGTCGCCATTGCTAAATATAGACACAGCGTGGTAGAGAATGCATCCCTACCAAGCTGTGAGCTAAATCCAGTAATTTGACGCGCGCAAAATCTCGGGATTCGGCACAGCAGTATCATATAGAGTACTGCTGTCCCGTCTGGCGAGATTTTGTGTAGGGTTCCCTGCTGGCAGGGGATGACGGTTCACACTAACCGGGCTAATCGGATCGGTAGACTGGGGTTGTGGGCCTAGCAAATAATAAAACCCCGGCAGATACTTCTGCCGGGGTTTTGGCGGAGACAGAGGGATTTGAACCCTCGAGCCGCTTTTAGGCGACTACTCCCTTAGCAGGGGAGCGCTTTCGACCACTCAGCCATGTCTCCAGGTTGTCCACCATACCGGTCTGAAAAAGTTTTCACCAATTCAGAGTGTGTACCGTGATAACCAGCGGAGAGTAAGGGATTCGAACCCTTGATGCAGGGTTACTGCATACTGGTTTTCAAGACCAGCTCATTCGGCCGCTCTGACAACTCTCCTTAGCCTCAAGAAACCTGCAGGAAACTTAACGCTCTCATTATTGTAAGGGAATTGTCTCTCAAGTAAAAACTGGTACGGAAGAATTTTGCTCTAGTATGGAATAAGGAACCGTTTGAAGGGGTGGACGTGCGTGCTCGTTTGATTGCCATACTAGTTGGGATACTAGGCGTTATTGGCATAGTCAGTACTGGTGTTTTAGCTTCAGCTTTATCAACGACGGCGCCGACTTCTTCCCGTGATTCCGTACTTTTCATCGGTATGGCAGGAGTTAAACCAGCCGATATCGACCTGAGCAATCCAGCTCTTTCCAGATTGCTAGACGATTACTCGGTAGCGGCTTTAACCCCCCGATCAGTGTCCACTCTCACGTGTCCTTCCGAAGGATGGATGCAGTTACGTACCTCACGTGATGTTTCTGACCGTCTGCCAGAATCCTTCGTTGTCTCCTCCGGTGACGAATGCTACCCGGCGAGCATTATTGAAGATCCAGCATCGATAGATGCTGACCACGCCCCAGTACATATTCGTAACTTTGCGGGGCGCTTGGGACAAACTCAATGGCCTGATAAACCACTATTTTCCGAGAACGTCACAGCTATTGGACGCAACGCAGTAATTCCAGTGGCCAGCAAAGACGGCACAGTGGATCACTGGTACCCGCTACCTGACGCCGGTTTTGCCGAAAACCAAGAAAAATCCCAAACAGAACTTACCCGGATATTAGATACAGTTCCGGCCGACGTCGTTGTTGATATCGGCTCCATCCGCGGAGCCCCACGAAACCTCGATGTTGCCACCCAGCACACCTTCGTGGAACAAAAACTTATCAACATCCTCACCGCAAACAAGCATAGTGACCATCCACGAAAAGTTATTATCGCCTCCCTCGGAGACCAATGGCGCCGTGCCCACCTGCACTTCTTCGCCACCAATATAGATATCGACGGCGCTAGCGGCCCCGCCACAATCCATTCCGACCTTACGCGCGCCACCGGGTTCATCACCATTGCCGACGTACGAAACCTCATCACCGGCAACTATTCGGGGCTACGCACTGAAAGTAAGCCATCGTTAACTGCCGCAATGGTTCCAGTTCTTGATGTGGCACACCACGCCTACACGGCGGCGTCATCGTCGGCCAAATGGTATCAATTCTTCAACATGGTAGTTCTTATCGGAATCGCCGGAGTGCTCCTGTGCTTCCTCGCCCAACCCGGCCCGCAAGGACACCGCTGGGGCGCGCCACGCAAAATCTGGTCTGTTCTTGAACAGGTTAACTTGTGGGCTTTTGCTTGGGTGCCTGCCGCCTTCATCCTGAACTTCTTACCGTGGTGGGATTTGCCTGGCGGGCCTGGCGCAATGCAGGCATGGGCAATCGGCATAACATCTTTGATTGCCGTGGCTCTTGTTGCTATCTCACACCTGAGTGTGCATCGCGCCGGATTTATAGCCCTTGTAGCGTTCAGTGTGCTCAGCATCGATATTATTGCCGGTTCGCCACATCAACGCAATGGATTTATGGGGTCACTCATTTTGACTTCCCGGCGCTACTACGGCATCTCTAACCGTACCTACTTGATTTTGGTTGTGGGCGGCTTAGTAGGCTCGTTATTGATCATTAACTGGCTTCAGTTACGGCGTGCAATCGACGACGATACCCGCGTTTCCACCTGGGTATTCGCCACTATCGGGGTTATTGCAGTTGCCATCGACGCTATCCCGCTATGGGGTGCCGATTTTGGTGGCCCACCTGGACTTATCGCCGGTTTTGGTGTTGCGATCCTTGTGATCACACGGAAAAAATTACGATGGTGGCATCTGCTTGTGTGGGTTGCTAGCACGGTAGCTGTGATGGGAGCAGTCGGTTTTGTTGATGCTCGCCGTGGCGGCGAATCACATATCGGTCGTTTCTGGGCAAAGTTTGGAACCGCAGAAAGCTGGGCGATTATCGGTGGAAAAATCCGTGACGTGACCCGCTCTTTTGTAGGCCGGCCAGATCTGCTTATCCTTATCGCGTTATTCCTGATCGCTGGTGTGCTTGCCATCTATGCCACCCGCTACTTGAATAACGTCTCAGGTATCCATCTTTCTTCACTACACACCCTAACCTCTGGATATGGTTTCATTCCGGTAGCTATCGGGATTGCAGTAGGTATTCTTGTTGCCGTACCGATTAACGATTCGGGCGCAATAATGATCAAAGAAGGCCTATATATCGCCTTGCCGGCCCTATCAGCCATGATCGCCGGGCAAGCTGCCCAGCGTCCCTCACGGCAAGAGAGACTCAAGGACAGCAGCGCACCCGTCGTCGTCAACGTGATCAGTGAACGCGTCAGCATAATCGCGAACGTAATCCGGCGCGTTACCCATCGCAATTCCTAAGCCAGCCCACGCCAACATGTCCACATCGTTACCAGAATCGCCAACACACACGGTGTGCGCCAGATCGATACCCCAACGCCGGCGAACTGACTCCAACGCGGATGCCTTCGAAACCCCTTCCGGAGTAATATCCATCCAGGCAGACCAGCCAACGGCATACTCCACACCACGCAAACCTAGCTGGTTAACTGCCTCTAACAGTTCATGAGCACTCATTTTGGCTGCCCGCACGGTTAGTCGAGTAGCTTGATCAGAGGCTAATTCGTCAATCGAGACAAGCCGGCTCGGCCCCGATAGCTCATCTGCGGGAAATGGATACGTCACACGGGTCGGTTCATCTAGCGTCTCTAACGCATACCACACGTCATCTGGTAATCCGGCAGACAGAACCTCAATCTCGCGCCGCGGATTAAACGTATGCGCTTCGACTAGCCGATACACTGGCCCGTCATCGTCTAAAAAATCAGGCAACGCGGTAGTGACCGAATCTGGTAATTCGCCCCCAACTGAGGCAGTCACTGCCCCATTGCACATCACCGTAATCCCACGATTAAAACCAACATCGGCCAGCGCAATCTGAGTGCCAGTAATACCCCGGCCGGTAGCGAACACGAGATGTGTCCCAGCATCAAGATGAGCATGAATCGCATCCCGAACCCGCGGCGAAAGAGACGTATCATGACGAATCGTTGTGCCATCAATATCTAGGGCAACCATTAACTGTGGGCCAGCTGAAGGTAACTGCCGTTGCGCTAATGCCTCAGTAAAATAGGGTAGCGGTCCGGGAGCACTACTCCCGGACCGCGCAAAATCCACACCAGTCACGTTACTGACCAGAACCAATCGGGCTTACTAATTCCCGGCCACCCAAATATGGACGCAACGCCGCAGGAATATAAAGAGAACCATCAGGCTGCTGGTGGTTTTCTAACATAGCCACCAACCACCGAGTCGTTGCCAACGTACCATTTAACGTAGCAACTGCCCGGGTAGCACCCGCAAAACGTTCCCGGATACCAAGACGGCGGGCTTGGAAGGTCGTACAATTCGACGTCGACGTCACTTCCATATAACGATTCTGCGTCGGCAACCAAGCTTCACAATCAAACTTTTGAGCCGCTGATGAACCAAGATCCCCAGCCGCAGTGTTAATTACCCGATACGGTAATTCCACCTTATTAATCATCTCCTCTTCCCATGCTAAGAACCGCTGATGTTCTTCCACAGCATCCTCTTCAGCACAGAAAGAAAACATTTCAACCTTGTTGAACTGGTGAACACGAATAATTCCACGAGTATCACGACCATACGAGCCAGCTTCACGCCGGTAACAGGTAGACCAGCCAGCATACCGCTTCGGGCCAGCACTCAAATCCACAATCTCATTCGAATGATAACCAGCCAAAGCTACTTCAGATGTTCCCGTCAAGTAAAGATCGTCAGCAGGCAAATAGTAAATCTCATCCGAGTGAGCACCCAAGAAACCAGTGCCACCCATGACTTCTGGACGAACTAATGTTGGCGTATTCATCAAGGTGAAACCATGAGCTTCCGCCTGATCAGCAGCCATCGTAAGCAACGCCAACTCCAAGCGAGCGCCGATACCCTTCAAATAGTAGAACCGGGAACCAGAAACCTTCGTTCCACGCTCCATATCAACCGCGCCCAAGCCTTCAGCCACATCCAGATGATCCTTCGGCTCAAATCCGCGCTGCGCAAAATCCGGAATCGTGCCAACCTCACGCAACACTTCATAATCATCTTCGCCACCGGCAGGAACGCCCGGCAAAATTGGGTTAGCGATCTTATACATAGCAGCCTGGAACTGCTCCGCAGCCGTATTAGCCTCAGCTTCTAACGCCTTAACTTGCTCAGACATCTCCTTAGCCTGAGCAAGAATAGCTGGGCGTTCTTCTGCAGAAGCCTTGCCAATAGTACGAGACAGATTCTTTTGTTGGGCGCGCAAATCTTCAAAGGCCTGCTGGGTAGCTCGGCGCTTTTCGTCTGCGGCAAGGACAGCATCAACAAGCGCTGGATCATCGCCACGGGCCTGCTGGGAGGCACGCACGGCCTCAGGATTCTCACGAAGGGTACGAATATCGATCATGACTATAAGAATAGTGCTTTTCCGGCCAGCCTTCCTAATGGTGACTGATCATTGAGACAATGCCTGCTCATGCAGTGGCACACATCGAGTAAACTTAACCCTATGGATTGGGATTTAATTCTTTGGGTAGCCACCTTCATTATCGCAGTGGTTGCCCTTCTGGGTATGCTACGAAATCGTCGTACTATCCGAACGATGATGATAGAACGCCGGCGTACCACCACTATGCGTGATACTGAAACGAACCCGCATACATCAACAACCCGTCAAGGCCCGCCTTACGTCATTTACAATCCCACCAAAAAAGCCAACTGGGAAGAAATCCGGGAAGCCATCGCCCGCACTGCTCACGATGCCTCTCTCGGCGAACCAATCTGGCTAGAAACAACTGCGGAAGACCCAGGAGTGAGTCAAACCCAAGCTGCCATCGATGCACAGGCCGCCGTCATTATTGCCGCCGGCGGAGATGGAACTGTACGAGTAGTAGCTGAAGGACTAACCAACACGAATATTCCATTAGGGCTCATACCAGTAGGAACTGGCAACGTACTTGCTCGAAACCTCAACCTGCCACTCGACGACGTGCGGGAACTCGCCGTCATCGCACTCACTGGAATAAATCGCAAAATCGACGTCGGCGTTCTAGAAGTTAAAAAAGCTCACGCTCCCTCACCACAATCAACCAAACATGAGGACCTAAAATCAGCCACGATCGGACGTTATGTTTTTGTCGTCAACGCTGGAATGGGACTAGACGCAGCAATCATGGCAGAAGCTGACGCGAACAAAAAACTTAAAGAAATCATCGGCTGGCCAGCCTATTTCAAAGCGGCCATGCCACATATTTTAGCCCCGAAAATGACTGCCACCATCAGCGTCGGCAGTGCCACCACACCAGTAACAACAGATGCTCGAACCGTCATGTTTCTCAACTGTGGCGAACTCGTTGGTGGCCTCGTCTTCGATTCCACCAGCAAAACAGACGACGGCTGGATGGAACTAGCAGTAGTTGATACACGCGCCGGAATCATCGGCTGGGTAGATCTCCTCCGCCGTACCGGACTTCGCGGTATGGGGATCAAAAAAGTTGATATTCCGGGAGTTCCAGCCCAAGGCGATCTCGATATCCACCGCATCCGGGAAGCCACTTTAGAAACCGAACAATCCCACCCTGTCCAAGTCGATGGTGACGTGCTTGGCTACGCCAATCATATCCGTGCGCGAATCGTTCCCAACGCGCTCAACGTTCGGGTGCGTAACTGATGGACCATCCAACTAAGACAAAACGACGATGGTGGGCAACCGTCGTTGCCATCGCGATCATATTAGTGGGAGTGCTATATGCCCCCGCCTGGCGCGGACAGCACATTAACAATGCCGGTTCACTCACCGTTGGGCCCGCCCACAAAACAGTATTTGTGGGATTCAGCGGAGTGACATGGGCGGATATCTCAGCCCACAACACCCCCACCCTTGCCCGTCTTGTTAACCAAGGCGCGTCAGCAAACCTCGTCGTTAAAACTTTAGGCGTTACCACCTGCCCGAATGCTGGATGGTTAACGATAAGCCAAGGCGTGCGCGCTGCTGACCCAATCGCTGATGGTTGCGCGCAACCCGTTACGGCATCCGCGCAAGGAATCCTTCCGGCAACAGTAGAAACTGCTCGCATAAAAGCTGAAGAACAATCCCCATTTACCCCCGGAACAACAACCTTCGGTGATGAACTCGCTCAGCGTGGAATACGAGTTGGCACAGTAGGCTCAGGTGCTGCGCTCGCGCTCCGATCCTCGGCAAATACTGCCTTGCCTGGCCGTCACCATATCAACACCGAATACCACAACGGAGTTGCCACTCAAGCCAGAGCAGACTACCAACAAGTGGCAGACGCCAACCTCGTCCTGATCGATCTAGGCCACGTGACGAATTCCCACCAATCGCCGCGCACTAAAAGCAAAGGAATGTGGGACGATTTACGAGCCGCATTCGCTCCGCCGGCCCCGCGCACCCCTCAAGCTCGCACCCAAATTGCCGAGATTGATACTGCTCTGGGAGATCTCCTTGCCACTATTGATCCACAAACAACAGTTATTGTTGCCTCAGTTGCCGACTCAGACCCGCGAACAGCTCGCCTACAGTTCTTCACCATCCTTGGCCCAGATGTTACGCCAGCATCAGTGGCATATACCAATTCCACCCGGCATGCGGGCTTAGTCCAGCTCACCGACATCCCGCAAGCATTGATGACGTTACTTAGCCACCGGCCCATTGAAGATTTTGTTGGGTCCGCAATCGCTTTTTCTGGTCACAGCTATGCCGACGGTGACACCGTAGTTTCAGTCTTGCAAGATAACGACGCCCGAGCAATTGCGGTACGTCCAGCCGTTGGGCCATTTTACCTTTTGCTGAGCTTATGCGCTGGAATCTTCCTCATATGGTGGGTGGCGCAGTACTGGTGGCATGCCCGGCACGGACGGTCATTCTATATCTCGCGTCTTCCACGCTTCTTAGGCGTCACAGTTGCTATGTTGCCAGCCGCATCTTTCTTGGCCAACCTCCTTGCATGGTGGAACACCCCGATACCAACGGTAACGTTTTTAGCATGTGTGATTGCCTGGAGCGTTAGTGTTGCTCTGCTCAGTATGTGCCTGCGGGATCCGGCAACGTTAGTTGCGCTGATAACTGCGTTAACTATTGGCGTTGATGTTATCGGCGGTTCAGTCCTGCATTCTTCATCAGTCCTAGGCGATCAACCCCAACAAGGCGGACGCTTCTATGGTTTATCCAATGCGCCATTTACTGTTTTCGCACTCTCGATGATTTATTTAACGTACCGTGCAGTGCTTATTTTACGTACCCATCACGAACGCATTGCACTACCCGCAGGTGTTATTGCATTAGGTGCCAGTGCGATTGTTCTCGATGGTGCGGGGTCCTTAGGTGCTGACTTTGGTGGTGTCCCCGCATTAATAGCTGCATTTGCAGTGCTTTTTGTTACGGTAATCGGCCGGTCATTAACTGCACGCACAATGGTGACGATTGTAGCTCTCGCACTGATCACTGGAATAGGTGGGGCATTCATTGACTGGTTGCGTCCGGAAGAATCATGGACGCATTTAGGACGTTTCTTCCAAAGCATGATCGACGGCGAAGCCCTCGGTGTCATTTACCGTAAGCTCATGGCCATGATCGGATCAGCGCCTTGGTTTGTTTGGCTCATCATTGCAGTTGTTGCGATAGCAGTGTGGCTGTGGCATAAACACGCTACACATAGATTCTCCCCAGTGATCCACATCGATAACGATCAGCGGTGGACGATCTGGGCGATGATCACCCTCGTAATTGTTGGCATCGCAATTAATGACTCCGGACTGGTTATCCTCTTGATGGGAGTGGCCTATGGCGGACCGCTTTTAGCGGTATGCGCAACAACTGCTAATGGTGAAACTATGCCGAGTAGGCGTTAAAAGGTTTACCGGGTATTGAAACTGGACGGGTAGCCCCACCCTGAACTCGGTGGCCACGCAAAATCCGGCTCATGAGAGCACAAATAACGCCTCGTAACTGAGCAGCGCGATGTAACTGTCCCGCAAAATCATTTGTGGACACTCGATGCCGTAGATCGCACGGGACTTCTTGAATCGTGAACCGGGCAACAAGAAGATCAACAGTCATACCAACTTCGACACCCCAGCCAGAGGCCAGTGGAGTGATCGCATCAAATGCGGCCCGAGTGATACACCGTTGGCCAGACAATGGTTGCTGAGGGGACCATCCAGTAAGATAAGTGATACCTTTGCGGCCCGTCGTCGTCACAATACCGTGACCGCCGGCTCCAGCTTGTGGTGGTAGATAGGCGATAGCGCAATCGACGCCGCCGGCAAAAATCGTCGAAACAAGTGGCGCACATTCAACTGCAGACTCAGCCAAGTCAGCATCCAAAAACAATAGCGCCCGTGGAGGTTTTCCAGGAACATCACGCATAGCCACAACTGCTGCACCCGTTTCCATCGCAGCAGCCTTACCACGATTAACTGTGTGACGAGCTACTGATGCGCCTGACGCCCGAGCAACATCTTGGGTACTATCAGTTGATCCATCATCGACGACGACGATCAGGTCAACATGTGGGATTGACTTTGCTGCCTGAATGGTGGCAGCAATTCTATCCTCTTCGTTCATTGCAGGAATAATGACAGCTACGCGTTGTTCGGTATTCACAATACGTAACATTACTCCAAAAACACAGTAAATATATAGTTAGTGTCCGGAATAACCAAGACCCGGACACCAAAATAATAAGAAGGCTCGGGCGGTAGAGTTATCTGTACCGCCCGAGCTAAAAACTAACGCAAAGTTACCTGGCGAGAAATAATACCGGAACGCGCCCGACGTTCCTCCGGCGTCAACGCATCAGTAACAGCCAACGCAGCTTCAAACTTCGAAGCAAAATCTGCCATTGGCGTCGTCAATTCCGCAGCCTCGGTACCAGCCTCCAGCTCGAAAACTGGAATCATCAAACCGAGCGCGCGGAACGCACCAACAAAGCGAGCACCATCGAAACCAAGCTCGCGTGCATGATGCAACCGAGCCAACGCATCCAACACGTGAGCTTCTGGCTCAGGGCGAACCCAACGAACAAACTCACGTTGCATCCGGCACCAAAAAGCCCCAGCAATCTCAGGAACCTGAGCTGTCGGCAAAATTTGCTCGCGAGTCTGATCAACAGCTGACTGCATTTGCGGATCTTCTAACTCAGCCGGATCAATCCAGAAGGCATAATCCTCATGCAAAACCATCTCAGAATCAACACTCAGATCAAGAATGTCTTGCAACCGAGGTCCGGGAACTGGCTGATCAACCTGCTGTAAAGTCTCGCCCGGCGCCAACTCCAAACCCTTAAGAACACGATCCGCAATATCTAGCGACACATCGCCAGAATTCATCACTGTCTGTGCAGCAACCAGCAACATGCCATCCTTACGGCGCAACGCCGCAGCCATCCCCGGCAGCAACGTCACCAACAGCACATCTTCACCGCCATGCTCAGCTACCGTGCGAACCGGCAACGTTGCAGCCGGCAAAATCTCGCGCATAGCAACCAACTGTGGTTCAAATGGCAAGCCTTCAAAAGGACGATCCACAAACTGAATCCGAACCTTCTTTGGCTTCTTTTCTTTATTTCGGCGGCTTGCCTTGCCCATCGGCTTTTCTCCTTTGAGTAACAGGGTACGCCGCCTTACGCGGCACATAATACGTATATAAGAGTAAACGCTTACGCACTGCGGTGCGAATCAGCGTTGAAGTTGACGCAACGCCCAGTGAATCGAATCACGAGTATAGCGGCTACGGGCCGGAAGTTCAGACAACGACAAATCGTGACGGCCCCCAATGACTTCCAAAGTCTCAACATTCTTTCCCAATGTTGGCGCCAACCGCTTCATATCTTCAACACTAAGCACCACATCTGTGTGAGCCAATTCTTGCGCAGATGGATTAAGTGGATTACCTGAAGCATCTGAATGGGCCACTAACACAGGTTCCTTAATATTGAGCCCGTCAGCAACCATGGCATGCCCCCGCCGAGCTGCCGCAAAGAAGCCAGCGAAAACAGGAGCCGGCGTCAACGGCTTATGCATTGGCTTGAAATAAAAATCCCCACCGTAATCAACATGCAAACTCCGCGCATAAGCTGGCTGTAACCGCGCAATCGGCGTCAACGGTGAAACCCGTGCTAGCTGCGAAATTGCGGTTGTCGCAACAGTGCGTTGCCAAGCCGGACCATTATGATCCAACCACGGTGAATTCAACACAACCGCTGAAACTTCCCCTGGATGCCGGTGCGCGAACAGTGCAGCTTGCAAACCGCCCGTCGAATGGCCAATCAGTACAATCTGCCGAGCCCCACACCCGCGCAGATGCGTCAACGCGGCAAAAATCTCTTCCTCACGGATCAACAAATCGCGCAGATCATCACGCCGGTTTGGCACCCGTAACGCCCGCCCCGACCGCCGAAAATCCAAGCCATACAAGGCGATCCCAGCCTCACGCCAGGCGTCCGCCTGCTCTACATGAAAGAAGGAATCTAAAAATCCAGGCAACCACAATGCTGCCACACCCGAATCCGAGACATGAGCATCTGCGTCGGCCCGACTAACAAGCACCGCAACATCCGGACGCCCAGCTGGACTACCAGCGTCGACGTCGTTCAAGAATGCGGTCCGCGCAATCCAATCTGCTCCCAAATAATCGGGAATTCGCGGGCCAAATGTAGGAATAAGACCCGAATGCATATCAGTCTACGATTCCGTACAAACGATCGCCCGCATCACCCAAACCAGGGACAATGAAGCCCTTCTCATTGAGTTTCTCATCAACTGCGGCCACCAAAATACGCACGTTTCCACGATCGCCAATATGCTCCTCAAGAGTCTTCAAACCCTCCGGAGCGGCCAAAATGCAAATAGCAGTTACGTCACGTGCCCCACGTTCGAGCAGATAATCAATCGACGCAATCAATGTATGGCCAGTAGCTAACATCGGATCAAGAACAAAACACTGCCGATCGTGGAGATCATCAGGTAACCGATTCGCATAAGTGATCGCCTCAAGCGTTTCCTCGTCGCGCTTCATCCCCAAGAAACCAACTTCGGCAGCCGGAATAACCCGAACCATGCCCTCTAGCATGCCTAAACCAGCACGCAAAATCGGGACAACCACCGGACGTGGATGTGCCATTGTGGTTCCTACCATGTGGGCAACCGGAGTTTCAATTTCCTTCGGTTCGGTAAGAACATCACGAGTTGCCTCATACGAAAGCAACATGATGATTTCTTCAACCAACTGGCGGAAAACAGGAGACGGAGTGCGCTTATCACGCAACGTAGTGAGCTTATGTGCCACAAGTGGGTGGCTGATGACTTGAAGTTCCATACTTCTAATCTACCGGTTTTCTCGCGTGGAACGTGCATAAAATAGGAGACATGTTTGAATCTGAGATGGGTGCTATGCGTCACGCTATGGAATTGGCGCGCCGCGCCGGGGAAGCTGGCGATGTGCCGGTAGGCGCTTTAGTCTTTTCCGGGTCCGCAGATGGGAGCAAATTAGGAACTCTCATCGGAAGTGGCTGGAACACCCGTGAAGCCGATGGAGATCCGTGCGGACATGCCGAAATCAACGCCTTACGCGCGGCTGCCCAGGTGATGGGGCGCTGGAATCTGAGCGGATGTACACTCGTGGTAACGCTTGAACCGTGCACCATGTGTGCCGGAGCGATTGTTAACTCGCGGGTCTCGCGCGTGGTGTTCGGCGCTTGGGATGAAAAAGCCGGGGCAGCTGGATCTGTGCGCGATGTTCTGCGCGACGCCCGGCTCAACCACACAGTAGAAGTAGTTGGTGGGATTTGCGAAGAAGAAAATATTGACTTGCTACAGCAGTGGTTTCGCCAGCGGCGCTAAAGCTTTCTCAGCGTCGCACTTGCCGTGGTGTTGTTGTGTGTGATGTAACGGTGAGTCATTTTGCGCGGCGCCTACATGTCAAGCTAGTATTAACACTCGAGGTAGCGTGTCCGAGCGGCCGAAGGTGCAGCACTCGAAATGCTGTGTACGGTAACCCCGTACCGAGGGTTCAAATCCCTCCGCTACCGCCATATAAATCCCCGGGATATCAACAAAAAGTTGGTTCCCGGGGTTTTGTTTTAGGGTTTGCATACCGTAGGCACTATTACCGTGTTTTTACCTACACCTATCAAGCCCAGCGGCTAACGATTCTCCGCTGAACCGGCGCCATTAAGCGTGAGAAAACAGCCGTTAATGCAATCGTTACAACAAATGACACCACCACAAATAGGTAGCGGTATTCGGCCCACCCAGCATAAGTCAACGTCAACATTGGCAGCCGCTGCAACACATAGATCCAGAACAAATTCCGGCCACACCACGCCAAAATCGGGCTATTAAGATGAACCACCATCGACACCAGCATCGCCACCGCACAATATGCCAACGCTGCCAACTGAAACACTAAATAGTGCGCTCCGGCAACATTCTTCAACGCAACAAAGATCGCCGTCGTCGACACCAGAAAAACCAGCCACCACAACCGGCTACGGGGACCACGCAAGCGCGCCTCCACCGGCGCGCGGAACACTGACCACGCCATTCCCAACGGATAACACAACACTGTATTAAACGTATAAGCCGCGCTCGCCCCCTTCGCCCACAACATCACTGCCCCAAACAACAATCCAGCAGCAAACATCGCGGCAACCGCTACGCCTGGACGGACGCGCGCAACATCACTCAAGAGCCGATGAACCACAAACGTCAACCCATACAACACCAAAATTGCAAAAATATACCACGCCGAATTACCAACACTCGTCCAACCAACCAACGCCAACAAAAACTGCGAAACCGAAATGTCACGATCCGTCAACAGAGACAACACCGCATACACACTCACTGCAACCGCAAAATTTACCCACGTCACCGCCAGGCGCTTGACTGGAATCGAATCAACATAACCCGGCTTGCGAGTGATCGACTCCTGAACCCCAAATCCCGAATAAAACAAAAACAGCGCCACCATCAGCTGGCCCAGGCCCGTCGCCAACCCATACATCCAGCCATCCGCCGCCGGATCAAGTGGAATATAGGTGCGCACATGGGCATAAAACACGATCAAAATAAATACGCCATTAATCTGGGTTGTGTGAGCATGGGAAATATAGGAATCAACGTCCGGGCGCGCATATATCCGCAGGCCAATCAGCGAAACCAGTACGAGGGCAAGCAAGAAAACATTCACAGCATAAGACTACCTAATCGGCGAGAACTGCAGTAAATGGGGTTATAGTGCAAACCTCGTCCACATACGTCGCTGTTTGCGCTATAACCCCATTCGATGCACATCGAAACATGGAACCAGTGGCCGGGGCGGTTTCACATGCTGTCTCGTGCGCAGTACTGCACGAATATAATTGCGCGTATTGTCCCAATCATTCCAAACTTGGTGATAGCTAAGCCGTAAAAATCTATATCCGAGGCAAGTTTGTTGAGCGTCTCGGCGCCGATCGTCGTTGACATTCAGGGATTTACTATGAAAAGCTGTGCTATCGCATTCGATAATAAGGGACTGCCCCACCAGGAGATCCACCCGGCCAACTCCCGGAAGCTGTGCTTGAGGTTGTACTTGAACTCTCAAAGACTGGAGAAAACTTCGCACTCGGGTTTCGCTACCAGATTGGGCCATGCTAACGCGGCGCTTGAGAATCGGCTGTTTACGTTTTTGCGCATAACTGATGATTTCGTCAGCAGTAGCCGGATCAAGTTTCTGCTGATTTAATGCTGATTCGAGGACGATCAACCCAGTTTCTGCATCATGATAATGAACGACTTGTTCAACTGCCTCCACAAGCGAACAGATAATGTGGGGTGCTTTGCCCGGCGAATGGTGCATTCCAAGTTGGCGGCGTCCATTGAGTGCGCGGTGGATAATCATTCCACGATTGTCCACCCGCCCTGCATTTCTCTTGCAAATAAAATGCGGATTTCTCGCATCAGGTACCCATAATCCCCAGAAGTAGGCAGCAGTGCAGCATCCGATGAGGAATCCATGAGTTGCGGCTGTTATCTCTAAACTTGATGCATCAGGTGCGGCATACCAGTGGTGGGGGAGTTTTTCGATATCTTTGCGGGCTAGTGCCTTGTCTAATCGGTAACGATTAGTGTTCAACGGTGTAGGCAGCTGCCAGCGGCGAAAAAGATGTTTTTCCATGAAACTAATACTGCAGTAAACCTACAAATTCAGGAGGTTCCTTTTCGGTTCCTGTGGATATCTGCAGGAGAAGGATGCAGTGTGGAAAATTTTTGTGGAATTGGGGTGGTTGTGTAGTTCAGCGGGTGGTTGGGTGCGCGGTGGGCGGCTAAGCTGTGGTTGGCCTCTGCAGTAAATGGGGTTATAGTGCAAACCTCGTCCACATACGTCGCTGTTTGCGCTATAACCCCGATGAGTGCATAACGGTTGGGTATGGGCGCGCGCAACGAGGTTGATAGGCGGTTGATAAGATGCGGATATGGAGCGCTCCAGATTCGCGGCATTCTTCGAATAAATGCACACCTACGCCAGCAATCCCGTAGGCTATAGGTATGCTTTATCCCATTCATGTCTATGGTTCGCCGGTTCTCCATAAAACCAGTGCAGAAGTAAAGATTTTTGACGATAAACTCGCCACGCTCATCGCCGATATGTATGAAACGTGTGAAGCTGCCCCCGGTGTGGGTTTGGCTGCCCCACAAATCGGTCTTGATTTGGCAATGTTTGTGTGGATGTATGACGGTGCGGAGCATACTGGTCCAAAACGCGGAGTGGCGATCAACCCGACGCTTCTTATTGAGCCAGTCGATGTTTTTGAGCCAACTGTTGCAGATGAGGAAGGGTGCTTGTCATTTCCTGGCTACCAGTATGGTTTGCGGCGTTCCCCGCGGGCAGTTCTTCACGCGCAAGACGAAAAAGGCCAATGGTATGACATCGAGGCAACTGGATGGTTTGCCCGTATTCTTCAACACGAGTATGACCATCTCAAGGGACGCATTTACGTGGATCGGCTCACTGGTAAGCCAGCTCACCAGGTAGAAAAGGTGATGAAACGCGAGAAGTGGAATGTTCCTGGAATTGTCTGGATGCCTGGTGAAGATGAGCTCTATGATGCAAGCGCTGAAGAGTTAGCACATTTGGCACAGATGTCGGCGTATTTTGCGGATATTAAAGAAGAACCAAAGCAACCTGGAAAAGGGGCTAGTTTTGGTTTACCCGCCGAAGGATAATCGGAATAGGTTACGAGTGATGACGACGGTCTCTCACAGTTCTCACCCGCCTGTGTTTGGGTAAAAATCAGTGAGCGTTTGACGAGGAAAGGCATCGGCGCGTAAGCTCCGTTGTTGGGCTCCCTAGAAGTCGTTCGAGTTTATTCTCGTAGATTTCGCTAGGGAGCTTTTCCTTATTCTGGCGAGTTTGCACCGTGTTACAGGCACGGGGTGAGATCGCTGAAATAGGCAGGGACTATTGCCCACCGAATGGTAAGGAGTAGAGCATGGGCTTCCAAGTGGGGTTTGACCGTGAGAAGTACATTGAGTTGCAGTCCAAGCATATTGTGGAGCGCCGCGCGAAGATCGGCGGCAAGCTGTATTTAGAGATGGGCGGTAAGCTTTTCGATGATAATCACGCGTCGCGGGTGTTGCCGGGCTTTACCCCGGATAACAAAATTGTCATGCTGGAGCAGATTGCTGACGATGTTGAAATTATTGTGTGTTTGAATGCCAAGGATTTACAGCGTCAGAAGATGCGTTCGGATGTGGGTATTACCTACGACGAAGACGTGTTGCGGCTTATTGACGTGTTCCGGGAACGTGGTTTCTTGGTTGAGAATGTGGTGATGACCCAGTTTGAGGAGTCGAATGCGCTCGCGGTGACGTTTATGCAGCGTTTGGAGCGGATGGGGGTGCGGGTGGCACGCCATCGGATCATTCCAGGTTATCCGACTAATGTTGACGTGATTGCGTCCGATGAGGGCTTGGGTAAGAATGACTTTGTGTCAACATCGCGTGATTTAGTGGTTGTCACTGCGCCTGGGCCAGGTTCAGGCAAGTTGGCTACCTGTTTGTCGCAGATTTATCATGAGGCAAAACGTGGAGTGAAGGCTGGTTATGCCAAGTTTGAGACGTTCCCGATTTGGAATATTCCGCTTGAGCATCCGGTGAATTTGGCATATGAGGCCGCTACTGTGGATTTGGATGATGCGAATTTGATTGATCCTTTCCATTTGGAGGCTTACGGCGAGTCGGTTTCTTCGTATAACCGCGATATTGATGTTTTCCCGTTGTTGCACACGTTGTTGCAGCGGATTGCCGGTGAGTCGCCATATAAGAGCCCAACTGATATGGGAGTGAATATGGCTGGCTACTGTATTAGTGATGATGAAGCTGTGCGGGAGGCATCGCGCCAGGAGATTATTCGTCGGTATTATCAGGCTCGTGTTGAAGAGCGTAAGGAAGCGTTGGATTCAACATTATCGGATCGAGTTCGCCATATTATGCGTAAGGCAGGGGTGACGACGGCGGATCGTAAAGTGGTTGCTCCGGCACTGAAACGGGCGCAGGCAACTGGTGGTCCGGCGTCGGCTATTGAGCTTCTGGACGGCACAATCGTCACGGGCAAGACGACGGAATTATTGGGTTGTTCGGCGGGAATGTTACTTAATGCATTGAAGCATTTGGCGGGTATTGACCGCGATGCATTGTTGTTGTCCCCGCAGGCTATCGAGCCGATTCAAAAGTTGAAGACGGAGCATTTAGGTTCGCGTAATCCTAGATTGCACATGGATGAGGTATTGATTGCTTTGAGCGTGTCGGCATCCACGAGTCAAGATGCGCGTAATGCGATGGCTCAGTTGAAGAATTTGGCGCATTGTGATGTGCATGTGACAACCATTTTGGGTTCGGTTGATGAAACTATTTTCCGTAATCTCGGTGTTTATGTGACCACGGAGCCAGTTTTCCAGCGTAAGTCGTTGTATCAAAAGAAGTAGTTGGGATGAGGGAGAATCCAATGTCGCTTGGTTTAACTGCTACTCAGGTTGCGCAACGTCGTCGTGATGGGCGGGTCAATACGCTACCGCCACGAACGGGTAAGACGGTTGTTGATATTGTCCGGTCAAATGTTTTTACACGGATTAATGCAATTTTGTTTGTGTTGTTTGTGATGGTGATGACAACTGGATCGGTTATCAATGCGGCGTTTGGCTTGTTGATTGTTGTCAACTCGGGCATTGGTATTGTCCAGGAGTTGCGAGCTAAGCGCACATTGGATTCGTTAACACTTATTGGTGAGGAACGTCCGCGGGTTTGGCGTGACGGGGAGCTGATTGAGCTTGGCCAACAAGATTTGGTTCTTGATGACGTGATTGCGTTGGGGTCGGGTAATCAGATTGTGGTTGATGGCCAGGTTGTGGATTCGGACGGCTTGAGTGTTGATGAGTCGATGCTCACGGGTGAATCGGATGTGGTGCGTAAGAAGCCTGGCGATGAGATTTTGTCTGGTTCGTTTGTGGTTTCCGGTACTGGCACCTATCAGGTGTTGAAGGTTGGTGCGGATTCGTATGCGGCTCGGTTGACGGCGGAGGCATCGCGTTTTACGTTGGCTAAATCGGAGTTACAGGCGGGTATTAACGTTATTTTGCGTTATATCACATGGGTTTTAGTCCCGGTTGGCGTTTTGATTATTTATTCTCAGGTGGCGCAGGGCTCGAGTGCGTGGGATGACGTAATTTTGAAAATTACGGGTGCTTTGGTTCCGATGGTTCCTGAGGGTTTGGTGTTGATTACGTCGACGGCGTTTGCGTTGGGAGTTATCCGGCTGGGTAAGCGTCAGTGCCTGGTACAGGAGTTGCCGGCTATTGAGGGGTTGGCACGGGTTGATGTGGTGTGTGCTGATAAAACCGGGACGTTGACAGAGAACCGGATGGTTTTTGAGTCGTTGCGGTTGTTTGACGATGACGGTTCGTTGGTGCGTGTTGTTGATGGTGCTCGGCTGGCGCAATTGGGTGAGGTGTTGGCACAGTTGGCGGCTGCAGATCGGGATCCGAATTCGACGATGCGGGCGATTGCTGAGCGTTTTGATGCGGTGAGTGAGCATTGGGAAGAGGTTAGTCGGCATGCCTTTACTTCGGCAACGAAGTGGTCGGGGGTGACGTTTGCTGGGCGGGGCAGTTGGCTGTTGGGTGCGGCAGATGTGTTGGCTGGTGGAACTGTTTATGCGCGTACTGCTGAGGAGTTGGGGGCATCGGGTCTGCGGGTTTTGATGTTGGCGCATACTGCGCGGGTGGTTGATGATGACACTGACTTAGGTGATGTTGAGCAGATTGGTTTGGTGGTTTTTGAGCAGAAGGTGCGTCCGGATGCGGCTGAAACGCTGGAGTATTTTGCGCAACAGGATGTGACTGTGAAGGTTATTTCTGGTGATAATGCGGCTTCGGTTGGTGCAGTGACGCGCAAGCTGGGTGTGGATTCAGGTCAGGCGGTTGATGCGCGGACGTTGACGGAACAGAATTTTGATTCCCAGGTGGCCGATAATTTGGTATTTGGCCGTGTGACACCGGATCAGAAACGCTCGATGGTGGCGTCCTTGCAGAAGGCTGGCCACACGGTTGCGATGACTGGTGATGGTGTCAATGATGTGTTGGCGTTGAAGGATGCTGATATTGGTGTTGCGATGGGCTCGGGTGCGCCAGCTACTCGCTCCGTGGCAAAGATTGTATTGCTGGATGATAAGTTTGCGACGTTGCCGCACGTGGTTGCTGAAGGCCGGCGGGTTATCGGGAATATCGAGCGGGTTGCGAATTTGTTTTTGACGAAGACGATTTATTCGGCAGTGTTGGCGATGCTGGTGATTGTTTCGTCAGTTCCATTTCCTTTTCAACCTATCCATGTGACGATCACTGGGTGGTTTACGATCGGTATTCCGGCTTTTATTTTATCGTTACCGCCGAATAATCAGCGGGCACGGCGGGGTTTTGTCCGTCGGGTTTTATGGTTTGCAGTGCCAGCTGGAGTGGTTGTTGGTACGTGTTCGTTTGTGACTTTTTGGGTGACAACAGGTGGAGACTTTGGTGATATGTATGTGACTGGTTCGACGGCGGCGTTGATTGCGTTGATTATTCCGTCGACGTGGGTGTTGGCGTGTGTTGCGCGGCCGTGGTCATGGTGGAAGATGTGTTTAGTGGTTTTGTCCTTGGTTGGTTATGGAGTGATTTTTACCTGGCCGGTAACGCAGCACGTATTTATGCTTGATTCGTCGAATAGGGCCATGATGTGGCAAGCCGTGCTGATTGGGCTGATTGGTGCTGGAGTGATTGAGTTATTGTGGTGGCTTGTGAAGTGGTGGCAAAAGGAGCCTGTGGTTTTATGGCGTAATGATCCGTTGATGGCGTGGCGGTAGAACTTTCAGGTAATTCCCAGCTATTGCGCATTGGTTTTATAGCTTGAGCTGGTTAGATATAAGCATCTGAAGGAACCTCTTAGTGTGTAACTCCTGAAGAATGCGGAAAGTGAATATCTGGTAGTTAATCGGTATCAAGATAAGTGCAGTCTTGATGCTATGTAGATATAATTACCAACATAAGAAGTGAGTGGCTGTTGCGTGGACAGCCACTCACTTCTTATATTCTTTCACAGGTGACCGTATAAGCTGATATTTCTCGGTTAGCTGACAAAAGCGATTAACGGTTTCTTGAAGGTTAGACTGATATGACGTGGTATTTGCGCAGCTGTGAGTTGCGTGTAGTTGTTAGCTAGGGGAGGATGTCGGTGTTTAATATTCTTGGAACGCTTGTTTTTGGAGCTGTTATTGGGATTTTAGCTAAGTTTTTTAAGGGCGCGGATCTTTCGATCATAGCTACGGTTGTTTTGGGCGTGGTCGGTGTTGTGCTTGGGAATGCTCTACTATCTGTTTTTGGCTATCCGCTTGATACCCGAGGTATTGATTGGATCCGATGGATTGTTTGTACGTTGACTGCGATGGCAGCGATTGGCTTTTATGCTGGTAGGCAGATGCGTAACAAGTAGTTATTTAGCTTAAAAGGCCGTGAAGTGACATGTTCACTTCACGGCCTTTTATGTAAAAAGGTTGAAATTTTGCGAAATCCTTTGCATAGATGTTTGGTGAGATGTCTGTTGAATAAATGTCGTAGTATGCAGGGTAAGACAATGGTGTCTACTCAAGGAGAAAATGTGATGAGGAGATTGACCTCGAAACTGGTTGGTGTGCTAGCAACAGTTGGGCTAATGTTAGTGCCGGCTTGGCCTGCCTATGCTGGTGAAGATATTGAACCAGATCCAGCCATATCCGAACCAACTGCGATAAGTATTGTCACGAATGAGACAGGTGTTGCGAAACTTTATTTTTCCGATCCGCAAAGAGGAAATGCGTATAGCTTAGGGGAGGAAATTGAACTTAAACTTCGTTTTGAGTCTGATTTACCTTACGGTGTGGATCTCCAAGCGTCTTCTGAGACGGCACAGGGGGCACAAAATTGTTATTGGCATAATTTTCCGGCTAAAGGGCCAGGACGTTTTGACTGTAAACCAGGGGCACAAAATTTCAGATCTTGGCCAGTTTATACGGTGACAGAAAAAGATCAGTTGCGTGGTTGGGCAACAGTTGATTTTACCTTTATTGCGAAAAGGCAACCACATGATCCGACTGGTCAAACAATTACTGTAAAAAAGACGGTAAAAGTCTATAAGCCAGGAGAAGTAGAGAATCTGCCTAAAGATCCTTATCAGGTAACAAAATTAGCGCAGGCAGGTTCGTATCAGTATGACTGTCATCGTATTCCGGCTTTGGCAAAGGTACAAGGACGTCTTATTGCTGCGTGGGATGGTCGGCCCGGAGGCTGTGGCGACGCTCCAAATCCAAACAGTATTATTATGAAATACTCAGATGATGACGGCGAGACATGGAGCGATTTTTCAACTATCGCACAGGGCAAGCAGGGCAGTGATAAAGTCGGATATTCTGATCCGTCTTTCATTGTTGATGAAGAAACTGGAACTATTTTTGCATTCTTTGTTAAGAGCTTTGATGCTGGTATCGCTAGATCTCAAAAAGGTGTAGAACCAGATAATCGACAGATCATTCATACGGTCTATGTCAAGTCAGATAATAAAGGGGAAACTTGGTCGGAACCTGTATTAGTGACGAAAGAAATTTCTCAAGATCAAGACCAGTATGCAAGGTTTGCTGCTTCAGGGCGTGGAATTCAACTAAAGTACGGTCCACATAAAGGACGGTTAATACAGCAGTACACAGTCGTG
Source organism: Arcanobacterium buesumense (assembly GCF_012563545.1). Taxonomy (NCBI): domain Bacteria; kingdom Bacillati; phylum Actinomycetota; class Actinomycetes; order Actinomycetales; family Actinomycetaceae; genus Arcanobacterium; species Arcanobacterium buesumense. The sequence continues at coordinate 1,848,385 of NZ_CP050804.1, read as the reverse complement.
AATGAAGGTAGCTGGGACTATGGTTTACATCAAGCTGTTTCACTATACTCTGACGATCACGGCCAAAGCTGGCATGCCGGCACTCCCATCGGTGGTGAGTGGGGTAGTGCCATGGATGAAAACAAAGTTGTTGAACTTTCAGATGGTCGAGTTTTGCTCAGTTCTCGACGTTATGAAGGCCAAGCTATCTTCGGCCGGCACTATGCGTTATCTGACGATGGTGGACAGACCTACACGCTGGATAAGACTGATAACCGTCGATTGAAGGATCCGCGCAATAATGCTTCGATTATTCGCGCTTTCCCAGACGCGCCAATGAATAGCGAGCGCGCTAAGGTCTTATTGTCTTCCCATGCTAATAGTGATAGTAGCCGGGTTGATGGAATGGTGAGCGTCAGCTTTGACGATGGCAAGACGTGGCAAGATACCCAAACCTTTAAGAACGGGACGATGCAGTATTCGACCATGGAACCATTGGGTGACGGCAAGTATGGCATCCTCTTCGAAGGTGAAGCTTCGGAGATTCTTTATCGCACAGTTGATTTGGCGTGGCTGGGTCTAGATAAGGCTCTCCCATTGTTGCCAGACGTCGAGAAAGCAGAACAAGATCTTGCTGATAAGCAGGCAGAACTAGATAAGGCTCAGGGCGATCTTGAAGATAGCAAGGCAGAACTAGCAAAGACGGAAGCTGAGAAGGAGCAAGCTGAGAAAGCTCAGCAAGAAGCAGAGAATGCGCTTGCTCAAGCTCAGGACGAATTAGCAAAATTAAAGGCTGAGCTAGAAAAGATCAAGGCAGATAATGAGGCAAATGCCGAGGAGCTAGCTCAAGCTCAGCAAGCTGCTGAAGAAGCTGGAAAGAAGATTGACCAGCTTGAAAAGGATAAGGCGGACTTGGCTGAGAAGTTAGCTCAGGCACAAGCTGAAGCACAGGCTGCTAAAGAAGCTCAAGCACAAGCTCAAGCTGAAGCAGAAAAGCTGAAGGCAGAGAAGGCAGAACTAGAGAAGAAACTCGCCGATGTGCAAAACAAGCCAAAGGCTGAGATTCCACTTGTTCCATTGACTCCAGCTCAGCCAGCTGACACGCCAAGTGAAGAAGAATCCCAACCGAAGGTCATGATCCCGGCAGGCGATATTGTTCAAGGCGGAACATATACCTTCACGGGAAGTGGATTTACTCCAGGTGAAAATTACCAGGTGACAGTCCACTCCACCGTCGTCGATCTGGGTACTGTTACCGCTGATGAGCACGGTAAGTTCAGTCTTGCCTGGAAGGTTCCAGCTGATTTCGCACCTGGCCAACACACTGTGAAGGTGTCCGGAGCTGCTGCTACTGTGAGTGCTACTTTCGATGTTATGGCAAAGAAGGTAGCGCAGGAAGACGCTAACCCCGCGCCACAAAAGCCGCAGGTTGTTCCAGATGTTCAGCAACATAAGCCAGTGTTAGCAAAGACTGGTGTTGGACTGGGCGTTGTTGCTATGGCAATGTTCGCCATGTTGGTTCTTGGTGGCGCACTAAGTGTGACTAGCCGCCGGCATTCTAACAGCTAAGTTATCAACCAACAAGTGCCCCAGTAGATACGTCTACTGGGGCACTTTTGGACCTTCCCTCTTGCTGAAAAGAATTCCCATTCGATTTAATTAGGTTAGGGTTACCTAATTGAACTAAGAGGAAGGTTAAGAATCCATTGTGAAAAATATAAGAGCCATAGTGGCTGGCATGTGTATGGGAATGCTATTTGCACAATCTTTTGCATTCTCAGCGTACGCTAACGATAGTGAAATGCCCGCAGATTCCGACACATTAGCGAGTGAAAAACAAGCTACTCCGGCAGATTCTACAGGGCGTCAATGGGGTGGAATTGACGGTAGTCGTTACGGTGACGCGGTGCGGAAAACGGACCGCATAACATATCAGGAAGCTGGCGTAATTCCTCAGGTCACATGCGATCTCGCTGGTGATATCCAAAACGATCTGCTTTTCATTTCGGAAAAAGAACATGTCCTTGCTGTGTTGACGCATATTCCCTACGGATCAGATACTGAGCAAATCGAAAAACATTTGTCAGAGCAACCAGATATTCGTCGCTACCAACTGCCAGATACCAGTGCCGGACCATGGAAAGTATCGTGCGTAAAAATTAACCACGGAGAAAAAGCGACGCTCGCATTAGCTCACGGCAACATGATTTATCTTGTCGACCGGACTATTTTTGATGACGTGGTAAGTGCTGATATCGTTCAACTGCCCATTCGCGCGAAATATGTATTTAGTGCTCCAGTTATAGATTTAACTGCTGGTTCGCCAGTACTTGAAGAACATGCGATGGTAGCGGTTTCTGGTAACCATGTCTTCTATTTTTCCACTCTTACTCAAAAGGGAGATATTTCTAGTGAGCATGCAACAAAAATCTGGAATTTACCGGTTAACGACGATCAGGCAAGGGCTGTTGCGCTGAATAGTGTTTATGGTGAAGAAAGCGTCATTGGCATTGGCTTACCGAGCGTTGCTACCGTCTACGCTATCCCGCTTAGCGCAGATTCTGGTGACCTTAGCGGTCAAGCCGCCACGATTATTGCCCACGATACGAGCGGGACAAGTAAGTTTGGTTCTGCAATGGTGGGAATCGGCGATATTAACGACGATGACTATGATGACTATGCCATTGGAGCTCCTGGTGCCAATAATAATAGTGGTGCGGTAGCGATTATTTACGGGCAGGCCGAATCAGCTGGCGACAAGATGGTTACCGTCGATCTTAATTCCACAACTGCTGACGCAGTAAAAACAAACGGCACATCGTCGGGACACCTTTTACGGCAAAGTGCAGTGGGACGATTAGGTATGTCGTTGGCTTACCTACAGCAAGACGGAATGGAAAATCCGGGAGCATTAATTGTTGGGCGTCCCGATCATGAAGAACATCCTGGAGCGCTGATGATTTCAGCACGTGCGTTAAATAAGGATTGGAATTCTGGACTAGGTGTTGATTCAATTCCGCGTAGTCAATGGGCATGGTTTGCTGCTGAAGAAGGTGAAGGCGACGGTGGTCTCGGCGTTGGAGTAGTCCAATCGTCAGACACTGTTGAGTATCTTTCGGCGGTTTTGACAACTGATTCGGACGGAAAAGTGAACGTGTGGACAGTCGATATGAGCCGCCAAACAGAAAAGACTGATCCAGTAGAACCACTATATCCAGCTCCAGATAAAATCATTGAACCACCAGCCATCAAGCCGATTGATACAACGGCGCAGAAACGTTGGGTTGGGGAGTTTTCGGACGGTCTAGGTAGTGCCATTGCACGAGAGCGTTGTGACGTTACTGGTGATGGTAAACCTGACTTAGTGACATCCTCACCGATGCGCTCAGAATGGAAATTTGATCCCCACTATGAACTGTCAACCCCTACTCACGGATGGATCTTGAATGTTACTGGGCAGTTGCAGATTATTCCGCATGCTACACCGGGAAGTGTTTTGCCTGACGATTCCATTGTGACGATTCATGGACCGAAAGAAACTCAAGATCCAGCAGCGGACGCAGCTATGGGATTGTCCGTGGCTTGCCTAGGAGATGTTAATGGTGATGCGATTGACGATATTGCTGTGGGTTCGCATACGATGGGTACAGTTTGGGTGCTCTACGGCGGTCCAGATATCGCATATACCGACATGAACGCATTAGATCGCAATCATGGTTTTGCTATTCGGATGCCGTACGAATATGGGGCAGCTGGGTATCAGGTTGCTAAAGTTGGCGACATTGATCATGACGGTTTAGCTGATATTGGTTTCATTGTTGCTAATACACCGTTGTCACGTGGGGAACGCGGATCATATGGGACAGCGTTAATTGTTAGTGGACAAAAAGAATCTGACGACGTTGACCTTATTGAATCCTATGATAACCCACGCGTGATTTGGCGTGCTCAAACCCCGCAAGGACACACATTATCAGCATTTAATGTGGTTGGCGATATTAATGGTGATGGTCAGCAAGATTATGTTCTAGCAGACTTCAATTCATTTTCTGATACCGGTACAGTTCCTGGTCAAGCATGGGTAGTGTATGGGTCAGCCGATACTCATATTGATCTTGATAACGATGTTCCAGGCTTTACTCTGGTGATGCCGTCGGATGCTTCGTATCGGTTGGGTGCTGGAAATTCGATTGCTTCACTTGGCGATATTGATGGTGATGGACTTGGTGATTTTGTTATCGGATTTGATGGTGGACAGGTAGTTAATACGACGAACGGAGGTATCGCTCTTGTCCATGGAGCGAATTTTGCATCGACGACGTCGTCCACTCGTGTTATTTCGCCAAACGATGTAGCCCATCAGGATTCAACAATATCTGTTGTCACTGGAATGGGAAGTGGCGATGGATTTGGGTGGGCAGTAGATGCTTTACCGGAACGTAAGCTTATTGCAGTAGGTGCGTGGGGTGACCAAGGTGACGGTGCTGTTTATCTACTTGATGGGGTAAAAATTCCCGCCGGAGTAACCTCTGTTGGGGATCTTGGATCGGCAGTTCGGCGTATTGATACTGATGCACACCGTGCACGCTTTGGCCGTTCAGTTGCATTTATTGGCGACTACATGGATGCTACTACTTTGGCTATTGGCGCTGATGGTGTTGTTGATGATCCAGTTGCCGACGAAGAAGGGTACTCGCATGCCGCGCACATTCTCACTATGACAATAGATGAGGAACAAAATACTGTTCCGGACGTGAAGCCAGACGTGAAGCCAGACGTGAAGCCAGACGCAGATTCTGGGGTGATGGATAAAAACCAACACAAGAAGCAGTCCCAGATACTAGCGCAGCCAGTTAACCCGGTGGTACGTCACTCGCTGGCGCACACTGGCCTAACCGTCATGAACATCATGGCAGCTCTAGGTGCTGTTCTTCTGATGGGAGTGGGGTGTTTAGCAGCAGTAAATAGACAACGCTCAGAAAACTCATAAAGGCTACACACTCAAGAGTTACTAAATGCAGGATACGTGATACACCTATATGTAGGCGTATCACGTATCCTGCATTGTTTTTAGGTGGGATGCTGCTACAACAAGGAAAAGTCGATAGGATGCGAGTTATGGAGTCATTGAGTGAGCGCGATATTCAATCCCTTGATGCTGCCAAACTATATTATTCTGGGCTGAATCAAGAACAAGTTGCTCAACGGCTACATGTTTCCCGGCCAACCGTCTCTAAACTATTGGCCCACGCCCATGCGCAAGGCTTTATTGAGGTGCGAATCCTAGATCCTCGAGAACAAGATGAGATGCTGGTTGAGGAACTACAACGTCGTTATCATCTAATAGATGTTGTTCTTGTCAGTCCAGTGCGTACTGGGGAAGTGGCCATGCGTGATGCTCTCGGGAAAGCGGGCGCTCAACTCATTGGATCCTTAGTTCGTGATGGAGATGCTATTGGTCTAGTACCGTCACGGACAATCAGTGCGATAGCTGACTACCTTGAGCCACGCCCACGGCGCAACGTTGAGGTAATCCAACTCAGTCGCGGATTATCGGATCCGGTGCCGCAACCAGGGCGGCCAGGCACACTCGAACGTTTTGCCGCAGTATTTAGTGCTCACTGTCAAGAGCTGAATGCGCCATTATTTTTAGGTTCAGTGCCAGTTCGTACCCGGTTGACTCAAACGCCACACGTGCGCCGGGTTCTTGAAGCCGGTGCGCAGGCAAGGATTGCGATATATACCGTCGGATCAACGACGGCGAACCGGGAACTTATTGAATCTAGCCCACTATCTGAAACTGAGAAAGAAACTATTTTTGCTCGATCAGTAGGCGATATTTGCGGGCGATTTGTTGATAGTGAAGGACGGGTCTGTCTTCCAGACCTTAATAATCGCACGGTAGGAATCACGTTGCCGGAATTGCGCCGCAAAGAACAAAAAATTCTCGTAGCTGGCGGACCAGAGAAAGTCAGCGTCGTCAAAGCCGCGTTAGAGCATGGCTACGTCAACAGGCTAGTAACCGACGTACGCACCGCACAACACATCGTCGGAACAAATGTTCCATTTAAGCACGAACGCTACAAAAAATAAAAATAATTGTCCAAAAATTGCGAGTAAGCACTGCTATATCAACGTTTCCATAACGGAACAATCGTTACGTTGAGATGGTTCACATATTGAAGTAGAAGGGCTAGATTGAGGGTAATCCAGATCATAAGTTCAACGACGAACTCCGTGAAAGGTTTACTCATGGCCACTAATACTTCATTTGGTCTTATTAAAGATCCAACGATCCAACAACCAGATGGATATCTTGATAAAACTCCAATTTGGCAATACATCCTGCTATCTATCTGTTTCCCTATGTGGGGCGCCGCGGCATCCCTCAACGATGTCCTCATCACTCAGTTCAAGTCCATCTTCGAACTATCTGATTTTGCCTCAGCTTTCGTACAATCCGCTTTCTATGGAGGTTACTTCCTCCTCGCTATCCCAGCTTCGCGTGTGATTCGCCGCTGGAGTTATAAGTCGGGACTGCTCATCGGGTTAAGCTTCTACATTATTGGCTGTATGTTGTTCTTCCCAGCTTCTCATGTAGCCACCTACACCGTATTTTTAGCTGCGCTCTTCGCTATCGCAGTAGGATTATCGTTCCTCGAAACCTCCGCAAACACCTACTCGTCGATGATCGGCCCACGTAAATACGCCACCCTACGCCTTAACATTTCGCAGACGTTCTACCCACTCGGATCCATTTTCGGTATCTTGCTTGGCAAATACCTTATTTTCACGGACGGAGACGCCCTCCACAAGCAACTCGACGCTCTATCTGGGATAGAACGCCAACAATTCGCTGAAGAAATGTTGCAACGCACCCTTGGGCCATACCGCTGGATCATCGTCGTCCTAGCCGTTCTCATGCTTGTTATTGCTATTACGCAATTCCCGCACGCCAAACCACTTTCGCACGACAAGGAAGTTAAAGCTACCATCGGTGAAACCTTGCGATACCTCGGAAAGAACCGTAATTTCGCCACTGGTATTTTTACCCAATTCATGTACGTCGGTATGCAAACTGCAGTATGGTCATTCACCATCCGGCTGGCCCTTAACCTCGACGACACGATTAACGAACGTACCGCTTCAAACTACATGATATGGGCCTTCGCAGCCTTCTTCGTTGGCAAGTTCATCGCTAACATTCTCATGACCAAATTCAACGAAAATGTTGTCCTGATCGGTTACTCTATTGCTGGCGTTCTCGCTCTTCTCTGGGTTATCACCGTCCCTAATATGACAGCAGTATATGCCGCAATCCTCACCTCGGGTCTTTTCGGTCCATGCTGGGCAACCATCTACGCTCGAACACTCGATGCTATTGAAGATAAGCGCCACACCGAAACCGGTGGTGCGGTGATCGTGATGTCCATTATCGGAGGCGCAGTTATCCCTGTTATCCAAGGTCTCGTCTCAGATACTTTAGACTCAATGCAACTGGCATTCTCTGTATCGCTCGTGTGCTTCCTCGTCGTCTTGATGTATTTCGTTAAGCAACACCGGGCCGAAAAAGCTATTTCTACAACTGAAAAGTGAGAAATCATTATGCTAACAATTCCTCTTCAACGAAACCAATTTACTAACGTATGGCAACCAATCGTGACCAGCGAGGATATCAAAGTTCGATCCTATCGCTACGATACTGGAATCGAAACACTCCGCCTGGAAAATAGCCGCGGATATATTGAAGTCCTACCATTTATGGGACAAATAATTTGGGACGCCGAATTCGATGATACGTCGTTACGAATGACGAATATGTTTAGCCGGCCTCAACCATGCAAAGAAATAGTTGACACATATGGCTGCTTTGCGTTCCATTCGGGACTATTGGCTGCCGGATGTCCGTCACCGGAAGATAACCATCCCCTGCACGGTGAATTCCCCTGCGCAACAATGGATGAAGCGTGGTTAGAAATCGACGACGACGGAACAGTACGTATCGTATCTTCCTACGAATATGTGCAAGGTTTCGGACATCACTATCAGGCAGTGCCCCACGTGAGTATGCGTCCTGGCTCATCCATGTTTGATATCGGAATGAAAGTCACCAACCTTTCAAAGTATGCGCCGATGCCGTTGCAATATATGTGCCACATGAACTATGCCTTTGTCGAGAACGGAGTAATGACCGAAAACTTGCCTGAGGGTGCATTCCAACTTCGCCGTACTGTTCCTGCGCATGTTACGCCAACTGCACGCTGGAGCGAGATCAACGAACAAATTTTGGCTGGAGACATCGATGGTTCATCGTTGGCGCAAGCAAAAGAATTTGATCCAGAAATTGTTTTCTTTGCTGATGATCTGCCGCAGTACGGAAAGAATATTGAATGTGAATTAGCTAGTGAAGATGGGGTTGTTTTCCGTACAGAATTTAGTTCTGAAGAATTCCCGGTGGCTACTCGCTGGATCCTCTACAATGCTGATCAACAAGTTGCAGCTTTTGTCTTGCCTGGAACATCGCGTCCTGAAGGTTTCCTTGCTGCATGTGAAGCAGGTACGCTAATTGAATTAGAAGCGGGACAGACTCGGACATTTACCGTCACTACTGGAATTAAGGAGTAATTCATGGATATCGCAGTAATCGGATCAAATATGGTTGATCTCATCTCATATATTGACCGTATGCCAGCTGAAGGTGAAACTCTGGAAGCTCCAGATTTCCACATGGGTTGTGGCGGTAAGGGGGCAAATCAGGCAGTTGCTGCAGCGCGTCTGGGCTCCGATGTTTTGATGATCACCCGCGTCGGATCAGATATTTTTGCAGATAACACGGTAGCTAATTTTGAGAAGAACGGGATTGATACCCGGTATGTGATGCGTACCGAGGGAAGCTCGGGAGTAGCACCGATCTTTGTTGATGCGGAATCGCATAACTCGATTCTGATTATCAAAGGTGCCAACGCCCAGTTATCGCCTGCTGATATTGATAATGCCGCAGCCGATATTATCCAGTGTAAACTTATCGTTTTGCAGCTTGAAGTGCCGTTAGAAACAGTTTATGCTGCAATTCGTTTCGGTAAAGAACACAATATTCCAGTTTTGCTCAATCCCGCGCCGGCTCAGCCAGATTTGGTGCTCTCTGAGGTGAAAGACTGTGAATACTTCATGCCAAATGAATCTGAGCTTTCACTGCTCACCGGTATGCCTGTTGATACGATCGACGACGTTCGCAATGCAGCTACAGCACTCCTAAACGCAGGGATGAAGAACGTTATTGTTACCCTTGGTTCTCGCGGAGTTTTGTGGATGGCTGACGGTGTTGAAGAGCTCCTTCCGGCCGTTGAGGTACAACCGCGTGATACCACTGGTGCGGGTGATGCGTTCATCGGTTGCTTTAGCCACTACGTTGTTAAAACAGGTGATGTGCGATTGGCTTTGGAAAAAGCTAACCGGTATGCTGCCGATTCGGTAACGAAGCTAGGTACACAGACGTCATATGCTACTGCGGAAGAGTTTGCGCAACTGTAACCGAGGTGTTGCTCATGAGGGTGGGCTAGGGAAAATACTTTCCCTAGCCCACCCTCATATTTACCTATGGTGAACTGGACTTATCACCAGTATTCACGAGCGCTATAGATTTCAATTTCCGGCTTTCCGGCGGAGAATTTAATCTGCCCGTAGAAAGCAAACTCTATTTCTTTGGCCGGTGGGTCTTTAATAAAGGCGCTAGGGTTTGGCTTAATATGAATGGTTCCCTTGCCAGAAGTGAAATTTGATTCGTCGTATTTGGTAATTTCTGCGATTGGAGTTACTGGGCTAAGCTCTGCTAGATCTTTGTTACGTACCGCGTAAGGGCAGACCTTATCGAGATTCCCTTCAATAGACGCGCAGCGATCGTATTGTTTCTTAACCGTGTCAAGTACAAGATCGCGTAAAGCGTCAGTGTATTTAGCAGGAATATCAATCGAGAGATTTTTCTCCCCAACTGAAACCTTTTCTTCGCCAGCTAGATATGTTGAGGTACTTTCTTGGGTAATGTTGTAGATACCTGGGTAGAGATAGATAGCTGTAAGCAAGCTGGAATCATCAAAAGAATGGTTAACTTCGCCAATAGCAACGCCAGTGAGTTTGGTATTTATTGCTACCTCCCGGATAAATGGATTGAGAATTTCCCAGGTGTGCATAACGAGTTTTTCGTTTTTGCCGGGACGGGTGATAAAGAACGTATTAGCCTTAACACCGTTCAGGCTATATGTGGCTTCGACGATTGTTGATGTTGGGGAATCGATAGAGGTTTCGAAGTAGCTGTCTTGTGACGCAAAAGCAGGAATTTTGTTTGTAATTTCTCCGGAACGTTGCTTAGCTTCATCTTTCGACAGTTCGCGAACATCTAAAATTTTGATGCGTTCTTCGGCATTTTTTAAGCTGTCGTTTGTTAAGAAATCCCGATCGTTGTTTGAAATGCCTGGGTCAACAAGGGAATTTGCGCGATCGGCATCTCCATCAGCAATCGCGTTAAGGTAATCGCGCACCTGTGCTTCGGCAGTGCGGTTGAGGTTGATGAAAAAACTAGCGATAAACATGCCGGTGATAATAAGTGCAACAATAATGATGCCGAGGAGGATTCGCCGACGACGTTTCTTCTGTTCTGGGGTCAGCGGCGGTTTGGGCATTGGTGCTGGCGTGGGTACTGGTGCTGGCGTGCCCTCTTGAGGTGCTGGCGGAGCGGGTATAGCCCCATCAGGTAATACGCTATCGGTTGGTGGTGTTGGATCAGCTGGTGGTGTTAATTCATTATCGAAATCAGGAAAATCATTCATAGTATGCTACTTTGCGGGTAGATAATAGTGTGCGGAAAATGGTGGAAGGACTAAAGTTAGCAGGAGGATTCAAGCGAATCTCTCGTGTCTTTTGCTTATTTGAGCTTTGCTGCTGAGTTTGTTGAGCTGCCAACGGACCTATGCAATCGTTGAAGATAACTCAGCAACACAGTTGCGTAATGCTTCGCTTTCATCTGACCGGCCAAATCATTTGTCCATGATGCTTGCCTTTCGAAAATACTGTGTTATGTCTGCATATTTAATCATATTGCACCTAAAGCGTTGAATAGTATTATTTAGGAATAAAGTAGCGACGAAAATGAAAAATCCTCTGCCACATAATTATCTGTAGCAGAGGATTTTAATCGAGTCGGGGTGGCGGGATTTGAACCCACGGCCTCTTCGTCCCGAACGAAGCGCGCTACCAAGCTGCGCCACACCCCGAAAGAATGTGTTGATAAGCCAACCACATAATGATAACGCTGTGAAGTGAAATTCGGAAATCAGTGGCAACACCGTGCGGGCGATATCACACTGCAATAATGTCGAGAATGATCGCTTCTGGAGCGCAAAAAGTACGAATTGGAGTATAAGGCGAAGTTCCAATACCAGCAGAGATCTGCACTAACATCTGTTCGTCAAGAACAACACTTCCGTGACCTTTAATTACCTGAGCCTGTTTAGTGTTCCTCCCCGGAGGTGGCCACTCGAATAACCCATTGGCATAATGCGTTGGTAAATCGCAATTAGTGACAAGAGCGTGCGAACCTGGAAGATTAACTTGGCCCCCGTGAGTATGCCCGGCAAATATTATATCGACGTCGTCGTCAGCCATCGCAGTCAACACTCGCTGATATGGTGCGTGCGCTAGCCCTAAACGCAAGTAAGGAGACTCCGGAATAGAAAAGGTAGCTGGTGCAGGCATGCGATCTAAACCAATATGCGGATCGTTGACCCCCACAAGGTCTAATGTCCATGGTCCAGCAGTTAAACGACTTCGAGAGTTATTTAGATCCGCCCAGCCACCGCTACCCAAGCCCCGCCGTAAATCTTCAGTTGCAAGTACCTGCCGGGAAGAATCGTCATCCGCATGAGCGTCCTTACCCGTATGTGTCCAAAGATAACGCAACGGATTTTTTAGCTTTGGACCAAAATAATCATTCGAACCAAAAACAAATGCACCAGGGATATTTAATAGTGGTCCAAAATCATTTAATAGTGGTCCAATCGCAGCGTCTTCAGAAATCAGATCGCCGGTGAGTACCACAAAATCAGGTTGCAGGTCAGCTAGGGATTTCAGGAACGCACGCCGACGCGATTGCTGAGCTCGCAAATGAGGATCAGAAATGTGGAGAATACGTAGTTGGGTAGCCTCAGCCAGTTTGGGTTGGTTGACGACGACGGTGCGTCGGCGAACTGTGTAAGCCTGCGCATGGCATAGGGAGCCAAGCAGTGTTGCACTGCCGGCAACAGCTGTCAGAGCGCAGGCTCGAGAGAGAAAACGCTTCATGGACGAGGGCCGATCGAAAGCCATAGGTTAATTTGGGTACCTGGCTGTGCGCGATCGCTTGGTTCTTGCCGAGCAACAGTGCCAGCAGGTTGGTCAGAATAATCAGTACCTACCGCAACAACATATCCAGCGCTTTGCAAGGTAGCAACAGCGTCGCTTTCACTCATGCCGATCGTTGACGGAACTTCCGGACCTTTGGCTTCCTCTTCCTCTTTCTTCTTCTCTTCTTCCGTCTTTTCAGCTGGCTTAACAGGATGTTCTGGACGAGCGAAAGAGACAATCGGTTCATTGGCTAGTGCGGCATTCATAAATGAGCGGAATGCGGGAGCGGCTAAAGTGCCACCATAGACAGTGCCATGGAATACTCCATTGACAACGAGGTTGAGCATAGGAATATTTCCAGTCATGTGACCGCTCCACACTGCGGAAGCTAGCTGTGGCGTGTAGCCAACATACCAAGCATGGTATGCGCCGTCAGTAGTACCTGTTTTTCCACCCGATGGGCGCCCGCCGGCCAGTACTGCTGCCGCGCCGGTGGCACCCGGTTGTGGAATTTGCTGTAAAACACCATTAACTGTGCGCGCAACATCCTTATCGATCACTTGGCGGCACTCGGGCTGTTGGTCGGCAAGAACATTTCCATCACGATCCGTAATCTGGGTAAATGCGTGCGGTTTGCAGGCATTGCCATCTGCCGCCAATGTTGCAACAGCAACTGCCATTGAAAGTGGCGTTGTTGGATTGACTCCTAATACCTGGGTGGGGCGAGGAATGATTGGCGTGATATCGCCTTCCTTAACATTAGTAAGCCCGGCACGATGAAGATCTTCGATCATTGAGGCATTAACGAAGGAGCCTTGACGTGCACCCATTGCTTCGGCTGTCTTAGTAATGTCACACAGATCGAGTTTTGATGACATATCTGCATATGCAGTATTAACCGAATTGCGCGTAGCATTGACGACCGACATATTGCCATAGCCAATTCCGGCGTTATTAGATGGGCTAAAGGTGTCTGCTAAGCCTGGAGCGCATGAAATATTCCATTTATTGGCAGGTATTGTTATTTGCCGCGAACCGTTAACAGTATCGTTTGGTCCGTGCCCCTTTGCTATCCAATCAACGAGTGTAAAAATCTTAAATGTGGACCCAGGTTGGAACCCGGCGCCACCGCCCATGTCTTCACCCACATTGTTATTGACTTTCGTGGCTAGTGGTTCTTCGTCGGAAGGATTGCCAAATGGACGATTTTGTACCATTGCACGAATTTTACCCGTTCCTGGTTCCACTGACGAAAGAGCCATGTCAATATTGGAAGGATCGCCTAGTGGCACTTGTGCAATCAACGCATCGTAAGCAGCTTGCTGGTCAGCTGGATTGACTGTGCTATGAATCGTTAATCCACCGCGGTATAGTTTTTGGATACGCTCATCACGGGTTTGGCCGAGAAGTTCGGAATTTAAGACATCGCGCACAACGTATTCGCAGAAATTAGCAGAAATACCAGCTTCCGCACATCCATTGTAGGCCGGCGATACACTGAGCATATCTTCGATAGAAACAGCGCTAGCCGCATCGTATTGTGCCTGGTCTATATAACCTTGTTCAAGCATTGTGCTAAGAACAGTATTGCGGCGAGTTAGTGCGCCTTCTGGATTGGTCACTGGATCCCATCGCCCCGGTGCTTGGGTAATACCCGCAAGCATCGCTGCTTGCTCCAAAGTAACGTCTTTTGCCGGTTTCGAATAATAATAACGGGAAGCAGCTTCGACGCCGTATTGCGATGGACCAAATTGCGCAATATTCAAATATGCAGTAAGGATTTCATCCTTCGACATGTTATTTTCTACCGCTACTGCAAAACGGGCTTCGTTAAGTTTACGAGCAATAGTTTGTTCGGTTGCGGCAGCAATCTGTTCGTCGTCGTCGTCAATGCGCCCCTTTTCAATCAATGCATTTTTGACGTATTGCTGGGTGATTGTTGAGCCGCCGGCAAGTGATGAAGAACCAGTCAAATTTGAAAAAGCAGCACCTAGAATACCTTGGGCGTCAATTCCGTTGTGTTGATAGAAACGCTGATCTTCGATTGACACAGCGGCATCTTTAATGAACTGAGAAATATCCTCAGAAGCTACCACAATACGGTTTTCGGAATAGAAGCTTGCCAGTTTCGTGCCATCGGCAGCGACAATAACAGACGCTTCGGAGGGGGTTGTAAAATCAATTTGCGTCGGCAAGTCATCAAAAACCTTCGTCACAGCGTTAACAGCCATGCCCGACGTCGCCGCAACAGGGATCGCCATGGCCGCTAATAGGGTTCCGCCTAGTCCGCAGAGCAAGAAGAAGGACAGCAAGGCAGCCAGTGCTTGCTGTTTGGTCAAGTTCCGTTTTTGATGTGCCATATGTTTAGAATACTGCCTATTTCTATTTCGCGCGCGTGACGTTGATAATGTTTAAAAAATTTCGATGTGACGTTTTGCGAGTAAACCGGTAGCATACTAGTGGTAGAAGTCACCAAATGTGGGGCGATGGGGCCCTGCTCGGAAGGTTTTCATTATGAGCTTGGCATATGAAGAACAGACGTGGGCTGTTCATGCGGCATGTTCTGATGTGGATCCTGATTCGCTTTTTGTACGGGGTGCTGCTCAACGGCAAGTGCGTAACGTATGTTTTTCTTGCCCGGTTCGGTTGGAATGCTTAGCAGACGCATTGAATGCTAATGCTACCTTTGGAGTATGGGGTGGTTTAACTGAACGGGAACGTCGAGCCATACTGCGCAGATATCCAGATGAAGATAACTGGTTTGACAGGTTAAAAAATTCCACCGAACAACTCGCCGTCGAATTACGTGCCGGTCGAGTACCACGCATCAGCTAACCAACACATATTCCCTCCAACGCTATTTGCCAGTAGGCTAGTATTATGAAGAAATTTGAATATGTCACATTGCCCCTTCTCGTCCATAACACCAAAGCTATTTTGGACCAATGGGGAGAAGATGGCTGGGAACTTGTCACTGTTATTCCAGGGCCAAATGGTGGCCAAAACCCAGTTGCTTACATGAAGCGAGAAAAAGAATAAAACACACGGATCTTTTGGATCCCAGAAAATATTCTAGATCGTTAAAATAAAACGAATGTTGGGGGATAGAACAGTTATGTTCTATCCCCCAACATTCTTAACGTTTAAGAGTATTAGTGAGCGCGGCGTTGTAGGCGCTGTACCTGAATCAACAATACGGCACGGCCTTCAAGGCGAATCCAGCCGCGTGAGGTGAAATCAGCGAGCGACTTATTAACCGTTTCGCGTGATGCGCCAACCAAGTGAGCCAACTCTTCTTGAGTCAAATCGTGGGCAACATAAATGCCTTCTTGGGTGCGCTCACCGAAGCGCTCAGCCAAATCTAGTAAGGCTTTTGCAACACGGCCCGGAACATCGGAGAAAACCAAATCAGCCATTTGCTGATTCGTTGTGCGAAGACGACGAGCCAGTTCGCGCAACATCGATTTCGCCATTGCTGGATGGGAATCAATGTAAGTCATCATGTCCTTGTGTGATAGAGACAGTAGACTTGTCGCGGCAATCGCAGTGACAGTTGAAGAACGGGCGCCAAGATCGAAAAGGGTTAATTCACCAATGATTTCGCCAGGGCCAAGTACCGCAATGAGGTTCTCTCGGCCGTCATCTGCAGTATGGGAAAGTTTTACCTTACCGTCGGTGACTACGTAGAGACGATCTCCTGAGTCACCTTCGTGGAAAAGTGATTCGCCACGTTTTAATGTGGTCTCGGACATGAGGGAAAGTAGATCGGCGCGCTCGGCGTCGTCTAACTCCCGGAAAAGCTCTACATGAGCCAAAACGGTGGAATCCATCCGAATTCCTTTCAAATAGTAACGGCTTAAGGACGAGACCTGCGCGTGTGTGCGAGGTCATACGTAACTAAGTTTGCCACGTTTTACCGTATTCGGCACGCTCTAGGCGAGATTTACGCTCACAGATATTTATAAACAGCGCTTTGTTGGCATTCCTACTACGCTTGAAAGCGGAGGAAATACATGGTTGAAAAGAAAAAATCAGTTAAGCATCGCCTGCCGCCACGGCCCAGATCGTGGAAAGGACGGCGGGAAGCAGTCGGACTGATAGTTGATCGGCTTGCCGAACTATACCCGTATTCCCACTGCGCATTGGTTCACAACAATGCTTTCGAACTCCTTGTTGCTACTGTTTTATCGGCACAAACGACAGATGCCCGAGTCAATTCTGTTACGCCAACACTCTTTCACAATTTTCCAGACCCACAATCAATGGCGGCGGCTCCGCTACCAGTACTAGAAGATATCTTGCATCCATTAGGGTTTTATCGAGCTAAAGCACGCTCACTTAATGGCCTAGCGCATGGGCTCATGGAACGCTTTGCTGGAGTTGTGCCGGGTAACCTCGAGGATCTCATTACGTTACCGGGAGTAGGGCGAAAAACGGCAAACGTTGTGCTTGGCAATGCGTTTGATATTCCGGGGATTACCGTAGATACCCATGTTGGGCGTCTTTCTCGGCGCTGGGGTTGGACACGGGAAACTGATCCTGTCAAAGCCGAAATGGAACTCGCCAAAATTTTGCCACAGCCACAATGGACGATTATTTGCCACCGGGTGATCGATCATGGCCGCCAAGTGTGCCATTCGCGTAAGCCGGCATGCCTAACCTGTCCAATATCTGATATTTGCCCAAGTTTTGATATTGAAAAATAAATCACGGAAAATTTAATCCACGCGAAGCTGAGCTAAAAACTCAAGAATAAGATGAGTTGTCTGCTCGGGTGCCTCTTCTGGAACAAAATGACCAGCTTGAGTAACACTGACATGACGATAATCTCCCAGTGCAAACTCTCGATCGTTATCCCATGCGCGAGCGGGTAAAAGTGGATCTAATGTGCCGCCAACACTTAACACCGGAACCTGAATGCCATGAGCAGATTCGCGCAGATATGCGCGTCCAGAAGGGCGTTGCTGAGCTAAATAAGTCCAGCGTAATTGGTCAATGGCAACGTCTGCTGCACGAGGTAATGAGAGTGCTTGGCAATAGAGATGAGCTTGCGAACTAGCGCCAGTATTACCTGGAGCGGACCAGTCCGTGAGCATTTTTTCTATCCGTTTTTCGTCTAATAATGCGCGTTTGAATAATAATCGCGATGCCGTAAGTGCGGCGTATCTCCATGTGTGCAGTCTCAGATGCAACCCGATACGTTGTAAAGTACGCGGGTGCGGGGAAGAAAATGTGATGAGACCAGAAAATAAACTGGGTGCCATAGAAACTGCTGACCATGCTAATGCGCCACCGCGACCGTGTCCGACGAGCACTGCTTTGCGCGCGCCTAACGTGTTGACAATTTTTATGAGATCTTGAGATAACGTCAGACCGTCTTCAGATTTGGGTGTTTTATCTGAGCCGCCAATGCCTCGTTGGTCAATGGCGACAACTTGGTAACCAGCTTGAGCAATGGGTTCAATCTGGTGACGCCATGCCCACCAATATTGCGGAAAACCGTGAACGAGAACTACGAGAGGTTTCGTGTCGGAATATTGCCCAGCACTGACAATGTGGAACTGGGCGCCGTTCGCATGAATGAGCCGGTGTTCCCAAGGGCCGGGCAAGGTGATGCAAGAAGTATCAGCAGGCATGGCGTGAATATTGTTCGTTCAGTGTTACTTTTCCGATTCAGCAGAATCGTTTGGCAAGAGGAATTCCCGGCGGGTGATCGCGGTGGCATACACCTGACCACGACGTCGTGCTGCGTGCGCTGCAATTCCGGTCATGAAAAGTAAGAAACCGTAGATAGCCACTCGGCCCGTGCCGAAATCGAGTTCGATGTGGTGAATAACGTTGCCAGTAAAGGCGTTATAAGAACCGATATGGGCGTCAAGCCAAGCAATTCCTTGTTGGGCGTAGGTTGGCACGATCAAGGCGACAAGGCCGCAGAGTGTGACGATAGCGCCCCAGAATTGCGCACCGAGTGACGTTGCGCGAGCCGTTAGCCAGATCATCGCAATAACGAATAGTCCGCTCAGGAGCTCAAGGAATGGGAAGAATGCGAAAGACTTAGCTTGCCATGGATTGTTATCGACAAGGTAGAAGCGTGCCCCGGCGTCGGAAATAAGATACCAAGCAATAGGGAGCAAGAAGAAGGTAAGGAAAAATCCGCCAACGTGGAGCCAGCCACGTCCCTTGGGAGCTTCTGGAATCGCACTTAATTCACCTGGGTCAGTGCTCCATTCCTCGCGAGGTTCAGCAAAGACAGCTTCCTCTGCGGCAACATCCATAACTGAGGTGCGATTCGGGGAGACCACCTCGTTGTGGCTTTCTTTTGCTGGTACGGCAGGGGTGAGTGGAGTTGGTGCTGATTCACCGAGTAAAGTGCCAAGAGTTGGATTTGGATGTGAGTCTGAAACTGGCTCAGTAGGTGATGGCGGATTGCTTTCTGGCATGGCTTGCGGAGCCGTCGTCAAGTCAAAATCCGCATTCTCATGTTCTATGCTAGCGGTAGCAGATGGAGTGTCCCATGCTGGAGTAGTTGCCGGCGGGAACGGTGCCGGCTCACCAAAATCTGGGGCGTCGTCGGTTTCTACCGTGTCACCAAGGACGTGCTCGAGCGTAGGCTCGGGCAGCGGGCGTTCGGTATTCTCAACGATTGGTTCGAGAATGTCGTCGTCATCAAACGGCCGCGGATTGGCCGTGTTGTATGGATCGTTTGGTGTAGTCACGATTCCTCCTGGTTATATGTTATGTCCACGCTATCGCTTTCTAAGCGCTGTTGCGGGGAAGTCGGCGGTGTTTTGGTGGAAAAGTAAGGCAGGCCATGAAGGGAAATTGTGGATAATTTACGTTTTCCACAGATTTTTAATCAGCCTGCCAGTGGGTATGAAGTGTCAGGCACTGTGGAATGTATGAAAACGACAACATCCCGAGATTTAACAGAACTTGAACTCATATCGGTGCTTTACCGCGGTAATGATGAACGTATTGGTTGCGAATTGCAACGCTTAGCGCAACTTGTGGGGCTAGATTTTCGTTGCGTGGATTATTCGGATCGTTCAGTTGATGGTGTATTAACATTCCAATCACGTGGTTTGCCGCCGTCGATCGTCCAGGCCCGTTTTCACGATATGTTTGCTTCCTATTTCGCTAAGGGAGTTGCGCAGTTTCACGTGCGTGATGATGCTAGTGATTTACTGGCATTAATGAGCTCCGTTGGGACTACTGTGCGTGGGACTGTGGTGGGAATAGTAGGAGCGCATGGCGGCGCTGGGACGACGACGGTGGCTGCTTGGTTGGCACGGATGGCAGCAAGGGATGGCACTCCAATAGCGTTAGCTGACCTCAATCCCGCAGGTGATTCCTGGCAGGAGTTTCTAGGGATTGATAGTGGTGGAACAACACGAGCAGATATTTTTGCGATGCCGGGAACTTTACTACCCGGAAAACTGGCTCAATCGTTGAGTTTGTGGCACGGTGTGCGAGTTTTGCCTAGTAGTGGTCTGGTTATTGAGCAAAAGGTGCAATCAGCTAGCGCAGTAGTTGCGGCATTATCGCAAGTGCACGCGTGGACTTTTGTTGATATGGGAGTAGTGGGAATGGACTGGCGTGCTCAGCATGAATGGTTGGAATGGTGTGATGAGTTAGTGATGGTTACCGGGGCAAATACTGTCAATATTGCCAATTGCCAACACAAGTATCGCCTAATTTCACAACGACTTCGACCGATTGTTGTAGCTAATGCAGTGCGTTCAAAACTTGAAGCTGATCATGTAGCAGTGGCGTTAGGTGAGAGCGATGTCTTTGGTGTGCGAGCTATGCGTTCTGCTCGCTATGAGAATGATTATGGAGTAGAGCCAGGGGATCGGCGTGTAGGAGGTGCAGTTAAAGACATGAAAAATTTATGGAATGTCCTTCGCGAGCAGGTGGCGTGATGGTGCGTTTAAAAGCAGAGCATATTGCAGCTATTCGTCGGCGGTTAGCTTCCGGACAATCACCCGCTCAGGCTTTAGGGGTGCAGGCTGGGTTGCTAACCAGTGATGATCTTGCCCAGGCTGACGCACAGGTGCGTCATGAAGTTATTGGTGCTGGCGCAACGATCGGGCCATTGTTGGAAGACAGTAAGGTCACCGATGTGGTGGTCAACGGCCCGGGGCAGGTGTGGGTTGATCGCGGATTAGGTATGGTTCCAGTAGCTATTGCTGATGGTGATAATGAGTTATCTACTGCTTTAGGAGTGCGTGCGCTCGCGGTGCGATTAGCGGCGTTGTGTGGTCAGCGCCTTGATGATTCTAGTCCGATTGTTGATGGCACGTTCCCCTCTGGTGTTCGGCTACATGCGGTTGTTCCGCCATTGTCAGCTTCTGGAACGTTGATCTCGCTAAGAACGCACCGCGCGCAAGTGATGTCATTGGAAGAGCTGGTACGTGTCGGATCGGTACCAAAGGTTCTCCTAGAGCTAATGGATGCGTTGGTGCAACGCAAAGCGAATGTGATTATTTCTGGGGCAACAGGTGCCGGAAAAACAACTTTTTTAAACGCTATGCTGAGCCGAATTTCGTTGCGGGAACGCATTTTAATTATCGAGGAATCAGCCGAGTTAGCCCCCGAACATCCGCATGTGGTCCATATGCAAGTACGGCGAGCTAATGTCCAGGGTGTTGGGGAGGTAACGATGAGTGACTTGGTGCGCGCTGCGATGCGGATGCGGCCAGACAGAATTGTGTTAGGAGAGTGCCGTGGTGCAGAAGTGCGTGATGTTTTGGGGGCATTGAACACAGGGCATGAAGGTGGTTGGGCAACTATTCATGCGAATTCTGCTCGTGATGTTCCGGCGCGGTTAGTAGCTTTGGGTGCATTAGCAAATATGACTGAAAGTACGGTGGCTGCGCAAGCGTCGAGTGCTTTGGATGCCGTCATACATGTGGAGCGCCATGGAACAAAGCGCGGCGTGGCAGAAATTGCCACGTTACACCGAGTGGGTGGGGAACTGGTATCAGAACTTGCGGTGCAGGTTCGTGGGAATGAAGTTCATGCCGGGCCAAGTATAGAAAGCTTGTGCCGTAGGTTGGCGTTGCCGTGTTTATCATAATTGTGGCGATGGTTGTAGCGTTTGTTAGTTTGCCCCAGGGACACGAAAAGATACGTGAGATACGGATGTTTCGTCGTCGAAGTGGGCAGGTGAAAAAACCACAACCGTTAGATGTCGGAATGATGATGAGTGAAGTTGCAACACGACTGCGTTCAGGTGCATCGATCGAGCAAGCTTGGCAACGAACATTAGGACAATTCGATCAGTTTGCCGAGCAGCGGATCGGTACGCATGGGCAGATAATGACTGATGATGGTGTTCCGTACCCCTTGCGCAATATTGCAGATTTGAGTTGGTGGCAACGGCGTAAATATCGATTGTCGAAAGCAGCTACGGCGGCATTGCCAGCAGCTTTTGTGGTGTGCCGGATGTCGCAAGTAACGGGAGCGCCGGTAGCTGACGTTTTTGATTCGTGTGCCAGAGGGATTACCGAAGCCGGTGAAGCGGCCGCTGCGCGTGATATCGCTTTAGCGGGACCGCAAACATCAGCTTTCATGCTGGCTTTTTTGCCAATAGTTGGACTTGTTTTTGGCACTTTATTGGGTGCTCGTCCAGTTGAATTCTTTATCTCGTCGATTATTGGCTTTGGTGTTCTGTGTACCGGGCTTATTACCGAAGGCTTGGGTGTGTGGTGGGTGTGGCGATTAATTGTCAAGGCCCGCTCAGAAAGCGAGGAGTTATAAATGCTGATCGTGGTCGGGGTTATTTTAGGTGCGATGATGGCTATTCCAGCACGGCGGAATATGTCATTAACGAAAAAAGGTCACGGAAGTGTAGATACGGCGGTCGTTTTAGATATTGCGGCCGCTGCTTTATTGTCGGGAAACTCAGTGCCGGACATGTTACGGAGTTTAAGTAAGGCATTAGCAGATATTCGCGTAGGTATGGCATCGAGTTCTGGCGAAAAATTATGTGAAGTGGCAAATATGTTGGTGATGGGTGCCAGTTGGGATGAGGCGTGGGATGGGGTAGAAGGCTTTGATATTTTTGCCCGAATATTGCAACCAGCTTGGGTGGATGGGGTTGCTCCCGTTCCGTTATTAGAACGCGGCGCGCAGACGTTGCGCCTGACGCAAGCGCGGCGAGCTAAGGAAGCAGCCGAACGATTAGGGGCTGCGCTTGTATTGCCACTAGGTTTATGTTTTCTTCCAGCTTTTGTCATCCTTGGTGTGGTGCCGGTGGTTGCTGGTGCAGCGTCGTCGTTGTGGTAATCCCCAGGATGTGATGTAAGTGTTGTCCACAAAAGCGTATATCTGCAAAGTAATCCACTGATTTAAAAAATCTCCGAGGCGTATCACTTAGTTTTGGCAAAATATAAATGTCACCAAAGGTGGCTAAACGTCATTAAAAATATCAAAAGGAGATGATTGTGAAAGCTTTGGTAAGAATTATGGGAAGCAAGCCGCAACGAAAAGTTGAAGCGGGCATGGTGTCGGCAGAATATGCCGTTGGGACAGTAGCAACGACGAGTATTGCGGGTGTGCTGATCTGGTTGGCACAACAAGATTGGTTCAAGGAGCTTTTCGCGGCATTGTTCAAAGTGTTGTTTCAATCTTTTCTGGGGTAGTGGTCAGCCGATGATATTCCTTGCCGGGAAATAAAAGAATCTGCATTTTCTGTGGTGGCTGCGCAATGCGGTCACCACAGAAAGGAAGGATAAAGAGAACAGTGGTCAAAGGAGTGCGCGGAAAGAAGAATATGAATGAAAAATATCAGCGAATCGGGAATGGTCAGCGTAGAGACGGCTTTAAGTGTTGGGCCGTTAATTGCTGTGATGGCGATGGTTTTGATGCCGCTCATGGGATGGGTGTATGTCATAGATGTCGGACATAATGCTCGTGAAATTGCCCGAGAGTACGCAATCCATGGCGAAGATGGGGCTTCTGAGCTTATCGCACATGTTCAAGGTCAAGGTAACAAGGTGCGGATTAAACGCTCCGGTCAGTACGCCGATATTACAGTGGTAAAGCCGTTACCGCCAATTATGCAATGGCTTGGGATTAACGTGTCAGGCTCACATACTGTGATGGTTGAGCCGTAAGGACGGGGGATAAAATGCCTCGGAAAGAAGCTGGCTCAAGCACGGTATTAGTGGTTGGTTTTATGGCATTCATTTTGATGCTCGCAGGCATGTTAGCTGTTGTTGGTTGGGCTAGCCAACAACACCAGCGACTCCAAGATGTGGCCGATATGGCTGCTTTATCTGCGGCTGATGCCTACCGAAGTCAGCCAAATGTAGATCGGGCATGCCAGGTAGCTCGTCAGGTGGCAACTGGGGTGGAACTTGAATGCCGGATGGAGGGGTCACAGGCAGCCATTATTGCAATTGATCATCGGAGAATGGGATGGGTAGATTTTGATATGCAGGCAACGGCCAGAGCTGGTCCGCGTTATAAAATTGATCGGCAATTGTTGCCATAAGAAGCGTGGCTCCAGTTTTGGATAGCGGATTATTGTTATTGCCGCATTTGGGTGACTGGATACATGCAGGGCATCCCGATTCGCAAGTACATGTCAAGAGGGTCTCTAAGGTTGCTGCAATCCATTGTGGTCCAGCATAAAAGCCACGATAAGCTGCGCCGGAACCACCACTTATCGCATCATGGATAATGATTGTTGGTTGGCCGGTATCTGGGTGCACTGCTGTGGAAAGCCCGCCTAGATCCCAGCGATCACAGGTAGCTAAAAGTGGTAATAGTGCAATCATGGCATGTTCGCCAGCGTGTAATGCCCCTGGTAGTTCGGTGGTATCTATTCCAGATTTTCGAATAGTTGAATCTGTTAGTGTTAGCCAGGTTCCGGCAGTGATAAAGTCACGGACTGGCATATCAAGATTGGTCCTTCCAAGGTGAACTCCATCGCTAATGCGCCGAACGTCATAGCCGATCATCTGGGTGCGTACATTGACCGTCCCATAGCACCATTGGCCGTCTGGTAAATCCACCTTGTGTTGGGTACTCAGGATGTCAACAGTAGTTT
Source organism: Arcanobacterium buesumense (assembly GCF_012563545.1). Lineage (NCBI taxonomy): Bacteria > Bacillati > Actinomycetota > Actinomycetes > Actinomycetales > Actinomycetaceae > Arcanobacterium > Arcanobacterium buesumense. Next base: position 1,823,973 of record NZ_CP050804.1, on the reverse strand, counting down.
GGGTGCGGGCAAAAGTGCGGATATCGGCATTGGGAGCCGGGTGCGCGAGTGCGATGTCATCATCATACGTTTCAATTTCGAAAGCTTTTCCCTGGTGGAGGTAGATAGCGCCAGGAAAAACTGTGGTGTCTGCTCGGGAACGGTCAACTGTTCCAAGCACCGCACCGTCTGCACAATGGACAATCGGCACACTCTGTCCGCCTTCCCGTAGTTCAAGAACATTATGGGGGTGGATTCGCGTTGCTGTGTTCCAAAACCAACCGGTGGGCCGTTTCCGTAGTAAATCAGCTGCGACCATCTCGGTAAATAAATTGGTATTAGGGAGAGAAAAAATAGGAAGATCAGCTGTTGTTAACGGGAATTCATGCGCTGCTGCCGCCAAATGATCAGGCAAAATCCATGGGTTAGTAGGGTCAAAGGTAGGTGATTGGTTTCCTGGACTGATAAGCATGTCAAGGTGGTTAATTAAGTACTGATCGAGGGGATTGTTGCGGGCAATAAAAAACGCTAATCCAGTAGCGCCAGCTCTGCCGGTTCGTCCAATTTGTTGCTGGAAAGAAGCTGGAGTCCCCGGCCATCCGATGACAACCACGGCATCTAGGCCCGCAATATCGATGCCAAGCTCTAATGCCGAAGTAGTAGCTAGCGCTCGTATTTTTCCACTGCGAAGATCGTGTTCTAGCTCTCGGCGTTCTTCAGGTAGATACCCGCCACGATAAGCCGCGATTCGGGTAGCTAGATGAGGTGCGGTATCAACGAGATTTTCTCTTGTTAGCTCAGCTACCCGCTCAGTTCCTGGACGGGAACGAACAAAAGTCAGCAGGCGTTTGTTTTCAGCAACAAGGGTGGAGGTAATATCAGCGGCCTGTTTATTTGCCGAATCTCCACCCGAGATGGTGTAAAGATCTAGTGCTCCGTGTGGTGACCCGTCTTCGTTTATGGCTTGCACGGGACCGAATGCTTCTCCGAGGAAACGTTGAGCTGCTTGAGCTGGATTGCTCACGGTAGCAGAGAGGAAAATAACTTGTGGGTGAGCGCCATAGTGGTGAGCTATCCGCAAAGTGCGCCGCAAAATCAGCGCAACGTGTGCCCCGAAATTCCCTCGGTAATGATGGAACTCATCAATGATGATGAATTTTAGACCGCGCCATAATCGAGCCCAATGTTCATGCTTTGCGAGCATGGAAAAATGAAGAAAATCTGGATTGGAGAGAATAATGTCAGCGTAATCGCGGGCGTAGCGCTGGCCAGGGGTATCGGTGTCACCATCAGCAATTGCGGCAATGAGCTGTGGGTTAACATCGTGAACTAATGACTCCAGGTTAGTGAACTGATCGGCGGCTAAGGCTTTTGTGGGAGCAAGATAGAGCGTTGTCGGACGGCGATTGCGGGAAGCTAGTGGGGCTGTGTGAGAAAAAGAATCTAACGCATTTAACACGGGGATCCATGCTGTTAAGGATTTGCCTGAACCTGTTCCGGTTGCCACGACGATGTGTGATCCGCGTGTTAATTCAGTAAAAGCCTGTGCCTGATGGGACCAAAGTTGACTGATGTACCGCCGTTCGAGAGCTTGGCGTACATTGGTAGAAATAGAAGCATCCCACGGGGCGTAACTGGCTTGTGTGGGCGGTATGAAGATGTGTCCGGTGATGGAATCAGTAAGCGATTCAGGCAAGGATCTCATGGTGGTAGTGTCTCACTTTTTGTGCAACTGAACTGGAGTGGTGGAGGTCAAAAGTCCCGTAAAGTGATGTGTGTCATAATGAATTAGTGAACTTTGCATTACTAAGGTGTGTCCTCCGCGGTTTTTAGCCATACTTTAACGATGAGATTTTTACCAACAAAGGCACTATATATAGGGTGGGCGTGTTGTCCGTTGTCTATATCTAGTGATTGGGGTAACTTAAATGGTATCGGCGAAAAAGCCATGAAGTAAGAGAAAGGCAGTACCGTGAGTCGTCACATTGATCCAGCCCAATCTATCCAGGAATACCTCACTCGAGCAGATTGGCGTGTTAACGCAAACGCAAATCAGGATTACTCTCTTGGTGGTCTTATTCTCAACAATGCCGGAAAAATGGTTGCCAACTACTGGCTAGATGAAGTTTTTTCACAAGATGCTGGTCAGGCTCACCGGGAAGGCGATTTCCATATCCATGATCTCGATATGCTGTCTGGATACTGCGCAGGCTGGTCTCTTCGTCGTCTCCTCGAAGAAGGATTCAATGGCGTTTCTGGAGCTATCGCCTCCAATCCGCCAAAGCACTTCTCCTCTGCTTGCGGTCAGATTGTTAACTTCCTAGGAACTTTACAAAACGAGTGGGCTGGCGCCCAGGCCTTTTCTTCATTTGATACTTATATGGCGCCATTCATTCGCCTTGATCAGCTTTCTTACGACGATGTTAAGCAAAATATCCAAGAATTGATCTACAACCTTAACGTGCCCTCTCGCTGGGGTAGTCAGTGCCCATTTACTAATCTCACTTTTGATTGGAACTGCCCAGCAGATTTAGCAGAGCAAAATCCACTCATCGGAGATGAACTTTGTGATTTCACCTATGGTGAGCTAGCTGAAGAAATGGCTATGATTAACCGTGCCTATATGGAAGTAATGATTGAAGGAGACGCCAATGGTCGCGTTTTCACATTCCCAATCCCTACCTACAACATCACTAAAGACTTTGACTGGGAATCGGAAAACGCCACGCTTCTTTTTGCAATGACTGCTAAATACGGCTTGCCCTACTTCCAAAATTTCATTAACTCGGAGCTAGATCCTGGCATGATTCGCTCCATGTGTTGCCGTCTTCAGCTTGATATGCGCGAACTTCTCAAGCGTGGCAATGGCTTGTTTGGTTCGGCCGAACTCACCGGCTCCATCGGTGTTGTTACGATGAATATGGCGCGCCTTGGATATTTATATGCGGGGGATTCACCACGTTTATACGAACGTTTGGATGCACTGTTGGAGATGGCGTGCGATACCCTCGAACGTCGTCGTCAAGCAGTTCAAGAATTTATGGACGGCGGACTCTACCCCTACTCCCAGCGTTACTTGGGTACCCTCAACAACCATTTCTCAACTATCGGCGTCAACGGTATGAACGAGATGGTACGAAACTTTACCTTGGACGAATATGACATCACCGATGAGCGCGGGCATGCCATGGTAGCCCAGATGCTCGATCATATTAATGCTCGTCTCGTTGATTTCCAGGAACGCACAGGCAACTTGTACAACCTCGAAGCAACCCCAGCCGAAGGAACCACGTACCGCTTAGCAAAAGAAGACGCTAAGCGTTATCCGAACATTATCCAAGCTGGAACTCCAGATCAGCCCTACTACACAAACTCTTCGCAGTTACCAGTGGGTTTCACCGATGATGCGTTCGAAGCTCTTGAGCAACAAGATGAATTGCAGTGCAAGTATACCGGTGGCACAGTTCTTCACTTATACATGAACGAAGCAATCTCATCGCCGGAGGCATGCAAGGAAATTATTCGCCGAGCGCTCACTCGTTTCTCCTTGCCGTATATCACCATCACCCCAACATTCTCGATCTGCCCAATTCATGGTTATCTCAAAGGTGAGCACGAAACCTGCCCAACATGTGCTCAGATGCAACCTGATGCGCAACCACAAGAATGTGAAGTGTGGACCCGCGTGATGGGATACTTCCGCCCAGTGCAGTCCTTCAATATTGGTAAGAAGGGCGAATACGCCGAACGAAAGATGTTCGTCGAGAAAGCCGTGTAAGACGTTATGGCACCCAATATGCAGAGGGTGGCTGACCTTGCTATCGCTGGATATGTGCCCCTGTCCACGATTGACTGGCCAGGCACCCTCTGCACCACTATTTTTCTGCAAGGATGCCCATGGGCATGCGTGTACTGTCAAAACACTGAGCTGATGGATCCGCGAGCTCAGGGAACCGTTGCGTGGCAAGATATTCAAGCTTTCCTCAAACGGCGGCAAGGGTTACTCGATGGGGTGGTATTTAGTGGCGGGGAAGCAACCCGCCAACCGGCCTTAGGGGCAGCAATAACACAGGTGCGTGAGCTGGGATTTCAGATCGGACTTCATTCAGCTGGCGCCTATCCCGCCCGCTTTGCTGAGGTTATCAATGACGTGGATTGGATAGGGCTCGACATCAAAGCTATGCCTGATGGCTACCAGCCAATCATCGGGGCGGATGTTGGGGCGAAGGCGTGGCAGTGTTTAGACATCTTGTTAGCCGAGGTGGCGCGGCGGAAAAACACCGATCGACCACTCACTTATGAGGTGCGTACGACTATCTATCCACATTCGTCTGTTGCTCGGGATTTACCGCAGATTGTGACGGCGTTACGCGAACGTGGCGTGGAGAATTTCGCGCTTCAAGAGGCTCGGGAGCGGGGCACGTCAGAGCGTTTTCAGGAACAAGCTCAAAATTGGGATTTGGCAGCGTGGCGGCATACCTGGAATGACCTTGTTGCACAGGTGGAAAACGCCGGTTTTACTTCTGCGGTGATTCGCCCGGCATAATAGTTCCATGAAACATTTCCAGTTTTTTGATTCCTTGCGCGCTGACTTGCGCGATTACACTCTCGATCGTCTGGCCGACGTGTTGGGTGATGATGCGCTGGCCGCTCTTGCCCGCGACGAAGCTGTTCCGGCGCAACTTGCAGCGCAACGAGTTGGGGGTCAGCTTGGTTTGCTTGTGCAGTTGTGGTGGGTTGGGGATACCTTGTCCGACGACGACGTTGCGTTCGCGATTCCGCGCACCTATCGTGACGCGGGTGGGTGCGAGGCGTTGCCTGAACTATTGGAACGTTGTGATGGCGGGGTGCGGGCGCGGTGTCAGCTTGTGCCTGTTGTTGCTGGTGGACAGCTGGTGTGGATTGCTTCTGATCGTGGTTCCTTGCATGGGGCACGGCATAATACTGACCATGTAATGGGTGTTGGTGGTGCCACACGTACTCTTGCTGGTCTGGCTCATTATGAACAGGGACAGCGAGTGTTAGATCTGGGAACTGGATGTGGAATTCACGCAATTATTGCGGCTAAATCTGGAGCACAGGTAGTTGCTACAGATATTTCTGCCCGGGCATTAGACTATGCACAATTTAATGCCGAGCTTAATGGGGTTGTGATTGATGTCCGGTTAGGGTCATTGTTTGAGCCGGTTGCTGGTTTACGCTTCGACGTCGTCGTTTCTAATCCGCCATTTGTTATTACGCCAGGTGCGGTACGTGAGAACTTAGGGACGATGGAATATCGTGATGGTGGTGTGGCTGGAGATTCTTTGGCTCAACTTGTTGTTGATTCGCTAGCTGAGCATTTGACGGTCAACGGTAGTGTCTACATGCTTGCTAATTGGGAAATTGCTGGTGATCATCCGCAATGGGAGGAGCATCCGCGTTCGTGGTTGTCTGGGAAATATTTGGATGCAATCGTTATTCAACGTGATGTTATTCCGGTGGAACAGTATGTGGAAATGTGGTTACACGACGGCGGGTTGCGCGCTGGTCATGTTGATTATGCGTCTACTTATCGGGCCTGGCTCAGTGATTTTCAGGCACGGGCAGTTACCCATATTGGGTTCGGTTATGTGTTGGTGCGGCGCGGTGATGAGACTCGCCTAGCATGGCAAGTTTTTCATGATTTGCGTGGCAGTATGCCGGTAGATGTGTCGGCCGCGTTGTCTGCCATGTGGGCAGCGCGAGATATTACTGTGGAAAAGTTGTCTTCGTTACGTTTAACAAATGGGAATGTGGAAGAACATCGTCGTTATCATCCGGGGGATTCGGATCCGTGGCTGATTAGTTTCGCAGCGAAAAATGGTTTTTCTGATCAGGTTCAAGCTGACACTGCGTTAGCTGGTTTTGTCTCGGTTTGTGACGGAGAACTAACGGTTGGTCAGATTTGTGATGCACTAGCGCAGCTCTTGGAAATGCCGGTGTCAGAAGTGCGTTCGTCGCTGTTGCCGAAAGTTATGCACATGGTTCGTCTGGGTATGCTCCAACCGGTGGATAAACTGTGAGCCTGTGGAGTGCTGTGGGTTTTCAAACCAAACATAAGGTATGTTTACAACCAGAACCGATTCCTTTCCTAATATATAAGGGTGTAATGTGACTAAGCTCGTGATTGTAGAGTCTCCTGCCAAGGCGCGCACTATCGCCAATTATCTTGGTGATGAGTATGATGTGACGGCCAGTATTGGCCACATTCGTGATTTGCCTAAGCCATCAGATTTGCCGTCTGATATGAAAAAGGGACCATTTGGCAAATTCGCGGTGAATGTGGAGAGCAATTTCGAGCCGTACTATGTGGTCAACCCGGATAAGAAAAAGAAAGTCAGTGAACTCAAGGCGGCGTTGAAGAAGGCCGATGAACTTTGGTTAGCAACTGATGAGGACCGCGAAGGGGAAGCCATTGCCTGGCATCTGCTCGAAGTTCTGAAGCCGAAGATTCCGGTTAAGCGCATGGTATTCCATGAAATCACCAAAGAGGCGATTGAACGTGCGTTAGAAGCGACGCGCGATATTGATACGAAACTGGTTGATGCTCAAGAAACCCGCCGGATTTTGGATCGTTTGGTTGGTTATGAAGTTTCACCACTGTTGTGGCGTAAAGTTGCACCTAGTCTTTCTGCTGGGCGGGTTCAGTCAGTGACAACCCGGATGATCGTGGAGCGCGAGCGCGAACGAATGGCTTTTGTGCCAGCTGGATATTGGGATGTTTCGGTTGAACTAGAAAAAGGTAGTGAGTCTTTCACTGCGAAACTTCTTGACGTCGACGGCGCTCGTGTTGCGGTTGGAAAAGACTTTAACGACGACGGCTCTCTCAAACCGAAATCTATATCTGATGGGGTTCGGATTCTGGGGCGCGACGATGCGCAGGCTATTTCTGATGCGCTAAGTCAAGGTATGTCAACGGTTGCTAGTGTTGAAACGAAACCGTATCGTCGTCGTCCGGCAGCGCCATTTACTACCTCCACTTTGCAGCAGGAAGCCTCGCGTAAACTACATATGAACTCGCGCGATACGATGCGGGTGGCTCAATCTTTGTACGAAAATGGTTTCATCACCTATATGCGTACTGATTCGGTGAATTTGTCTTCTCAAGCGGTAGCTGCAGCGCGTTCCCAAATCAAAGATATGTATGGGGTGGCGTCGTTACCAGATAAACCACGGCTGTATGCAACAAAGTCAAAGGGTGCGCAAGAAGCTCACGAAGCTATCCGTCCGGCGGGGGATTCATTCCGTACTCCAGCACAGGTGGCTAACCAGTTGCGGGGCCGGGAATATGAACTTTATGAATTGATCTGGAAGCGAACAGTAGCTTCGCAGATGGCAGATGCGACTGGTTCGACAGCGTCGGTGCGCTTGATTGCTGAGCTTGGTGGTGCCGGAGGGAACCAAGCGCGGTTGGGTGCTTCAGGAACTATTATCACATTCCCTGGTTTCATGGCCGCCTATGAAGAAGGTAAAGATAAGAAGCGTTACGAAGAACAAGCAGAATCGCGCCTGCCAGAGTTGAGTGAAGGGGAAACGATTCACAATAAGTCTTCGCAAGCAGGTGGCCACGAAACTGCGCCGCCGCCGCGTTACACTGAAGCTTCTTTGGTGAAAACCTTGGAAGAGAAAGGGATTGGTCGTCCTTCGACGTATGCGGCAACGATCTCTACTATTACGGATCGGGGCTATGTTGATCGCAAGGGTCAAGCTTTAGTTCCGACGTGGTTGGCGTTTGCTGTTATTCGCCTATTGGAAGATAATTTGCCAGATTTGGTGGATTACGATTTCACTGCCGATATGGAAGAAGACCTAGATAAGATTGCTGCCGGTACGGAAAATCCGGTGGAGTATTTAGGGAATTTCTATCGTGGTGATAACGGTAAACAGGGCTTGCAGGCTCAAGTTGCCGGACTGGGTGATATTGACGCGCGGGCGGTTAATACAATCGAGATTGGTGATTCTATCGCCGTGCGGGTGGGCCGTTATGGTCCATATTTGGAGCAGACGAATCCGGACGGGACGCCAGGTAAACGCGCTTCGGTGCCAACCGATGTTTCCCCAGATGAGCTGACGGTTGCGCGCGCTCACGAAATTCTTGATAGCGCAATGACTGAAGATCGAGTACTGGGCCAAAACGAGAAGGGCTGGGACGTCGTCGTTAAAGATGGCCGGTTTGGTCCATACGTTTCGGAAGTTGTTCCCGACGACGCCGTACAGCTTACCCCTACGGGAAAAATTTCGAAGGTGAAGCCGAAACCAGCAACTGCGTCATTGTTTAAGTCGATGAGTCCAGAAACTGTCACAATTGAACAAGCCGTACAGTTATTATCCTTGCCGCGTGAGCTAGGGGAACTTGACGGTGAACTTGTGACGGTTCATAACGGGCGGTTTGGTCCATATATGAAGAAGGGTTCAGATTCGCGTTCGTTAGAATCTGAGGAACAGATTTTTACGATCACGCTTGAACAAGCCAAAGAAATTTTTGCGCAACCTAAACAGCGTGGAAAGCGTCAAGCCCAACCACCGCTGGCTGAACTGGGTAAAGATCCGGTTTCGGGCGGCACGATTTTGTTGAAAGATGGCCGGTTTGGATTGTATGTCACTGATGGTGAAACGAATGCCTCCTTGTCACGCTCAGAAGATCCCAACCAGATCACTGCACAACGTGCACAAGACTTACTCGTTCAGCGTCGGTTGAAGATTGCCGAACAAGGCGGGCCAAAGAAACGTAATGCGACTAAGCGGACGGTTTCTGGTGCTGGCAAGAAGAAAGCCGCTGCAAAAAAGAAGACAAGCACCAAGAAGTCGACGACGAAGAAGGCGTGAAATGACTGGCTTGTTCATATCATTTGAAGGTGGGGATGGGGCTGGTAAATCAACTCAGGTCCAGTTGTTGGCGAGTTGGTTAACTGAGTCGGGCTACACCGTCGTCGTCACCCGTGAACCTGGTGGTACTGAATTAGGGGCACAGATTCGGCACTTGCTGTTGCATGGCGGAGACGTCAGTGCACGCGCGGAAGCTTTGTTGTATGCCGCTGATCGGGCGCAAAATATGGATACCAAAATCGCGCCGGCGCTTAACCGTGGCGAGATCGTTATCACTGATCGGTATTTAGATTCCTCAGTGGCTTACCAAGGTGCGGCACGGGCATTAGGTAAAGATGAGGTGCGTGATCTATCCCTTTGGGCAGTTCAAGGCCGTATGCCGGATATGACATTCTTACTTGATGTACCGGTAGAAACTGGCAAGGCACGTGTTGGAACCGAACAAGATCGGCTAGAAGCTGCTGGTGTGGAGTTCCATCAGCAGGTGCGCCGGGAGTTTTTGGCGTTGGCTGAAGATCGCCCTGATCGTTGGCATGTTATTGACGGTACGCAAAGTATTGATGCGATAGCTCAACGTATTCAAGAATCCGTTTCGCAGGCGCTTAAAAATGGTGAACTGGTGAACGAACGCCACACAACTTTGTCGGACCACTCTAGTAACATGTAAACATGAGTATTTTTGATGGTTTAGTTGGGCAGGAAGCTGCTGTGCGTGAACTGCAGCGGGCGGCAGATGCTGCGCGTTTTTCCCATGCCCGAATATCGAATACTCAAGGGGAACAGGTTGCTAGCCAAGCGATGAGTCAAGCGTGGCTGTTTACTGGTCCGCCTGGTTCCGGCCGATCGTTGGCTGCATTGAGTTTAGCGGGGGCATTATTGTGCACTGGCCCGGTAGCTGGATGTGGTCAGTGCGCACAATGCCGATCGGTGTTGGAGCGCAATCATCCTGATGTGACATTAGTGTCTACCGATCAGGTAACAATTAGCGCTGAAGATGTACGTGAGTATGTGGCTCGATCTTATGTTGCGCCTACAAGTGGCGCGTGGCGCATCATTATTATTGAAGACGCTGATCGGATGTTGACGCGCACAACTAACGTGTTATTGAAAGCGATTGAAGAGCCTGGTGCGCGCACTGTGTGGATGTTGTGTACAGCTGCTACAGCCGATGTGTTACCAACAATCCGGTCGCGGTGCCGAAATATTAATCTGGTAACTCCGCAGGCGTCTCAGGTTGCGGATTTGTTGATCAAACGTGACGGGGTGGATGCGAAGGTGGCTCATATTGCCGCACGTGCGGCTCAGTCACATATTGGTGTTGCTCGGGCCTTAGCTACTGATCCCCAAGCGAGCGCTATTCGTAGGAATACTTTGAATGTGTTGGCGAAAATAGATGGAGTAGGGGATGCGGCATTAGGGGCTCATTTACTTGCTGATACCATTGCTATGCGGGGCGCAGGCTTAAGTAAAAAAGATGTGCTTGACGAAGATAGTAAAGTTCGTGAAGAAGAACGCATGGCTGCGTTGGGTTTAGACGCCGGAGCAAAAGTTCCCGCATCGGTGCGTAGTCAAATCAAAGAAAGTGCTGAGGCGGCTCGTCGTCGTCAAACCCGCCAAGAACGCGATATTCTCGATCGGGAAATGGTTTATATGTTGGCCTTTTATCGTGATGTTCTGGTTCAACAAATGGGTGCTAAAGTTGAACTCATTAATGTTGATTACGAGCAAGCTATTAATCGAATAGCTTGTACCACAACAACCCAGACGACGTTAGCTCGCCTTGACCGAATAGCTCAGGGCAGAGCACGGTTAAAAGCAAATGTTCCAGCACAATTAGTGATGGAAAGTATTTTAGTTGGGCTTCGGTAAGCGCAGCGATATCTCAAGGATAAAACTAGATGAAAAAACGCAGTATTGTAGCTTTTGGTAGTATCTTCCTTTTATTGCTTTCGAGCTGTTCGGGAACAGTGGGAGTGAAGGCTGGCCGGCCGGCATCGGGTGGAGCAAATAAAACTGAGATGTCAGCTATTGATGCGCAGGCGATTGAAGCTGCAATGCCAGCGATACCAGCTGGGCTAGAAGATTTTTATAACCAAGAAGTTGCTTGGGAAAAATGTGGCGCTCATCTTGAATGCGCTCGCATCAGTGTGCCGTTGGACTATGAAGATCCAGCTGGGGAAAAAATTGAATTAGCCCTTCAGCGGCGCCCTGCTAATGCAACGAAAATCGGCTCCTTGTTGGCTAATCCTGGTGGGCCTGGCGGCGGTGGCCAAGAAATGGCACAAAGTGCCGCACAGTTCTTTTCTTCCCGAATTTTAGATAATTTTGATGTTATCGGATTCGATCCGCGCGGAGTTGGGGATTCTACGCCGGTTGATTGTTTAGCTGATGATCAGCTTGATGATTATATTTCTGCAGTCTACCCAGATACGCCTGCCGGTAAAGCAGAGTCTTATGCGGCTGAGGCTAATTTTGCTCAGCAATGTGTGGAAAAGTCAGGTGACTTGGTGAAATATGTGGGCACCCAAGAAGCTGCTCAGGATATGGATGTTATCCGCCATCTGGTGGGAGATCCTAAACTTTACTACGTAGGTTTTTCATATGGCACCAAACTTGGCGGCATGTATGCTGAACTTTTTCCGCATAATGTTGGCCGGCTGATTCTTGATGGTGCAGTAGATTCCGATGTGCCAGATTATGAGCAAAACAAAGCTCAACTTAAAGGATTTGAACAAGCCACGGATAACTATCTGGATCATTGCTTATCCCAGCCGGCATGTCCTTTTACTGGTACCCGAGAGCAAGCTCGAGAGCAGATCCGAGATATGTTTGACCAAGCGCGGAAAGCTCCGTTACCCACAGCTGATAAAAATCGACCACTGACACAGTCTGGTTTACTTTATGGTTTTATCACGCCGCTTTATGACGATGCGTCATGGCCTATCCTGTCTCAAGCTATTGCTGAATATCTGAACGATGGTACAGCTAGCACTTTCCAGCTTATGTTTGATGCATATACCGGACGTACTCCTAGCGGATCGTATTCAAATAATTCCATGGAAGCCCACAATGTTATTAATTGTGCCGATACTGTGGTTGATGGTGATGTTCAGCAGTGGGCACAGCTCAGTAGTGAATTAGCAAAAGAATCGCCGCTCTTTGGAGATATGATGGGCTATTCCCAAGGGACGTGCATGGCTCTTCCGAAACCAGCTCATCCAATTATTCAACGGTTCACTGCATCTGGTTCGGATCCGATTGTTGTTGTGGGAACTGTGGGCGATCCGGCAACTCCATACGAATGGGCAGTTGCCTTTGAAAAGGCGTTCGATAATGCTGTGCTTGTGACTTGGGAAGGCGAAGGCCATACGGCGTACGGCCGCCCATCTGGTCCATGCATTAAGGATTCTCTTGATGCGTACTTGCTAAATGGAACCGTGCCAGAAGACGGTCTACGCTGCCCGGCGCAGTAGTACTATTGTTAATCTAATTGTGGGAGTAGGATGGATATTCATTCCATCCTACTCCCACAATTGTTCATGTGATTTACAACGAAATGTTGCTGAAAAATCTATAACTAGTTGTGTTTGGGACTGATATTCAGTTACATTGTTATAGCTGTAAAGCAAACGGTTCGAAAAGTTCAATCATTTCGATCCGCCGCCTTAGCTCAGTCGGTAGAGCGTCTCACTCGTAATGAGAAGGTCGTGGGTTCGATTCCCACAGGCGGCTCCCAGTCGAAGCCCCCGTGAAAGCGGGGGCTTTCGCATTTCCGCGTTCTTTTTCAATGGTGACTGTTTCATTTGGTAAAAGATCGTCGATATTTAAATCTAGAAACGCAGCAGTCTTTACGAGATCACTAGCAGACCAGCCTATACGCCCAGCGATTTTACTAGACACGGCACTTTTTGTTAGTCCTAGTGCATCAGCCAGTTGCATTTGCATTAGCCCCCGTCGCCGAAGCCAAAGATTAACGCGTTCGCTGATAATTTGATCGGCAGTCATTGATTGAATGAATGTATCTGAAATTGTCATATCTATATCATGTCATTTAATTCATTTTTAATCAACTAAATTGAATTGACAATACTGAGTGCGAGTAATAATATCTTGACTAGTTTCTAAAATGTAAACTTATGTAGGAAATAAAATATGAGTGAGTTGATATCGGCAAGTGAGGCTGCTGCATTGTTGCCGGACACAACGGAGCAATCGCTTCTGCGTTGGGCACGTCAAGGAAAAATTCCTTCTGTTCGCTTACCTAATGGACGTCGTTTCTTCGAACGTGAGGATATTGAGGCGATATTAGAACCAACTATGTCTGAGGAAGTTGACGAGGGCTAGTCATGGCTGGTGGAGATTTCTTTGTTGTACGCCGCGGGGCTACCGCGGTGCCGAACACGTTGGTTCACAACAAAGAGCTTTCTTATGCCGCTTTAGGTCTTATTGTTCTGTGTTTGTCGCTTCCTCCTGGGGCTAAGGTTGGTTACCGTGAACTTGCCGGCCGAGGTTTGGGTCAGAAGGCTACACGTGCGGCTTTGAAAGAATTGGAAGCGTTGAATTATAGGTTCCGTTTCCAGCATCGTCGTGATGGTCAGATTCGTGAACTCACTATTATCTCTGATGTTCCTTTAACGCCTGCGGAGGCGTTTGAGGATGCTGAAAAGATGATGATCGGGCTTGGTTTTACAACGTCAGAGATTGTCTCGTGCCCATCCCATCCTGATTTTGCGATTCCTGGTCGGGAGTTGAAGCAAACTGTTCTTACCTCACAGATTTCTAAGGAGCGTTCGTTCCGGCGTGCAAGTTCGACCCCAGCTCCCGATAGCGATTCTGAAGTTGTCGAAGTGAAGGAACCGAAGAAGGCGCATCCTTTACCGTCCGAAGAAGTAGCTGTTCCAGTGAAGGGTGGCAAGCTTGCCAATTGGAAGGTTATCAATGCGGCTATTCCTCCAGAGCAACGTCGAGGTTTGATGGGCAAAGCGGCAATGAGAGTTTCTGATCTTTTAGATGCCTTGCTCGATTCTGGGTGGAGCGTGTTGAAGATACGTGGGCGTCTAGCCGATAACCCGTTACCGCCAAATGTCGTTAATCCGCCAGGACTATTAATTTCCCGATTGAAAGACTTGTGTGAGGTGCCGATAGGTTTTCCGGTGGAGGCGGATCGCTCTACTCGTAGCGATTCTCCACCGCCTCCACCGGACATTAGTCCAGAAGAGCGGCAAGCTGTCGTTCAATCAATAAAGAAGTGGAAAGAAGCATCCACAATTTTTAACCCTGCTAATAATCTCCAATCAAAGAAACGAAGCGAAGGGAAAGACTGATGTCTACGACTTCTCGTAAATGGATTGCCGGTCTGACTGGCGTAGTTGTCGTCGGCGTGGCGTTAGCGTGGTGGCGCACGCCGGACGCTGATGCAGAAGAGCTTGCTCGTTTGGTGCCAACTTTTAATGAGCAAGTGAAAGAATTTGATGACCTGCGTAGTCAGGCCAAGGATGTAGCGAGTCGGTGTGAGATTATTACTGGCTCGCGGGTTACTTGTAACCCTGTAAGCCAAGCTTATAAAGATGCTGCTGCTTTTGACGTCAAGGTGATTGATCTTGACTCTGTGAATGATGGCAGTAAAACTTTGGTGGCGCTTAAAAATGACCAGGTGCGAATAAAAGAGATCAGCGAAGATTTGCGCGACGGTATGGATAAGGCGCAGCATTCAGTGGATGTAAAATCTGGGTTCTTCAAGGCCGAAGTGGCCAAGGAAGTTGAACGCACCGAAGCGTATCTTGACGAGGCTAAAGCTGCTGTTGAGAGTTCAGCTGGCGCTGAGTCTGGGCTGATTGCACTTACCCAAAACGAGATTAACCACGTAGAAAAAGTCATTGCAAGTATCGGTAAACGCGGTGAAGCATTAAATGCCGCTGATGACCAAGGTCTTTTAGATGATTTAACCGTATCAAAAGATAATCTGCGCGAGGCCACTCGGAAGCTCAGGAATGGTATTGCTGCGTTGAGTATTAATCCAGGTGCACCACAAGCACTTGATCCAGATGATGCGCTCGATAATTAGGCCAAGTACGCCTAAGTACGCCTAAGTAGAAAAGACAAATACACATCACCTTGGACAAGTGCACCCAAAAACTTCATTCCGTTGGAAGGTTTAGGTAATTTGTGAAGTTTACATGCCTGGCGGGATGGAAGAGTTCACATATAAGAGTGTGAACTCAGATCAGTAAACACATTTAGTGGAAGGAAAAGAAGATGCTGGCACAAGCTATTGCATTATTTACGAAGTTCGCCATTATCGGCGGTGGTTTATGGTGCGTTTGGGGTGTTATTACCCTTGCTGGGGGCTTGAAGGATCATAACGGCCCTCAAACTCAAGCCGGTATGTGGCAGGCCATTGGTGGCGGCATGATTATTGCTGCTGCGGCACTGTTTTCACAGGTGCAGATCTAAGGAGGCTAGCGTGGCACTGGAAGTGCGTGTACCGCGCGAAGTTACCGCGTACCAGCCACGGGTGCTATTTGGCATGTCCTGGCGTCAGCTTGGTGTAGCTGCTTTGGCGGCACCTCTTATTGCTGGCAGTTTCGCAGTGTGCTACCTAGCAGGGTACGAAAATCTTGGCGTTGTTATAGTGACGCTACTTTCAGTGCCCGCTGTTGCTCTTGGGTGGGTGCGCCCTATGGGCGTTCCATTCGAAAAGTATTTCAGCTATGCGTGGGACTGGCGTCAAGGCAAAAAAGTATTCGTTTTTGAGCAGGATTTAATGGAGGAAGAAAATGGTCGGCAAAAGAATGGCCGCAAGAGCTGCCCGCCAGAAGCAGGCAACTGAAAGCAATGAAAAAAATAGTGAGCAGCGTAAAGTTGCTCGCAAGGAAAAGAAAAATGCCCAGTCTTTGATTCATTATGAGTCAATCATGGAATCGGGTATTGCGTATCTCGGTGGGAATAAGTATTCAATTACTCTGGAATTGTCTGATATTGATTATCAGCTTGCCCCGAATGAAATTCAGGAAGGACTTGTGGAAAAGTATGCACGGTTCCTTAACGGGCATCTCGCTGGGCATCACGTGCAAGTTTCTATCGTCAACCGAGTTCTTGATAAAGCTCAGTTGATGGAGAGTATTGAACTTTCATCTCAAGATGATGGTTTTGATTCGCAGCGCGATGAGTATAACCAGCTCATTTCGCGCAGACTAGAGTCGGGTAGAAACAATACGGTTACTGAGAAGTATGTGACCCTTCAAATTGAGGCTGAGTCGTTTGAAGAGGCAAAAATCGTCCTATCTCGTATGGCTGCTGAAGATATTGCAGCTTTGCGTGAAGTTGGTGGTTGCCGTGCTGAGCAGATCGGCGGTGAACAGCGCGTGAGGTTGCTACAGCAGATGTTGCGGCCGGATGCCCCAAATGATTTCAGCTATGCGGATATGGTTGGCCAGAAGAAGGCTAAGACGAAAGACTTTGTCGCTCCTTGGTCGATTGACCGGACGGATTCTGACCGACTAGTTCTATACTCTGGCGCTGATCGGTATTGGCAGACAATGATCTTGCGTAAGATGCCTAATTGGATGAGTGATCGCGTTCTGAAAGAGCTAGCCGAAATTCCAACGGATCTTACTGTATCTATTCATTTTGATCCTCTTGACCAGGCGGAAGGATTAGATCTCGTTAAGCGCCAAATTGCCGGTATGGATATTCAAATGGCGAATGAGCGGCGCAAGCTGGCTAAGCAAAACATGGATATTGATCTGGTTCCTCATGAGCTAGAAGCGTCTCATACTGAGGCTGTTGAGCTTCGTCAGCAGCTAGAGCAGTCGAATGAAAAGCTCTTCACCACACGTATCATTATCGGGGTTTCTGCAGGTTCTCAAGAAGAGCTTGAAGAAGCGGTTAAGCGTGTGCGCCGTGTTGCTGGAAAACACTCGTGTTCATTAGAAAATCTTCGTTACATGCAGATTGATGGTCTCAACGCTTGTTTGCCGTTGGGATTGTGCAAGATTCCGATGTATCGAACTCTCACCACTGCCGTTGGAGCGGTAATGATCCCATTTACTACGCAAGAACTGCTTGAACGCAGTGGAAATTTCTACGGAATCAATGCGCTATCAAAGAATGTGATCATGGCAGATCGTGCGAAAGGCATGAACTCCAATGGATTCATTTTGGGTACGACAGGTTCGGGAAAGTCTCAGTTCGCAAAGTTTGAAATGAATCAGACCTTTCTTCGGCGTCCTAATGACGAGATCTTGATTATTGACCCTGAACGCGAATATCCAGCTCTAGCAAAAGAAATGAAAGCCACGCCAGTGGTTATTTCAGCTGGATCAGAAGATGCCATTAATCCAATGGATTTGAGTAAAGAGTTTACAAGCGTCTCCGACGGCGATCCAGTTCGCAACAAGTGCGGGTTTGTCCTTAGTTTGTGTGAAGTGTTGCTGGGTGGTGCAGACGGTCTAACCCCTGCAAAGCGCTCAATCATTGATCGAGTTGTGGCAAGCCTTTACAGCACATACTGGACGAGTGATATCCCAGCACCTACCCTCAAGGATCTTTACGAGGCACTACGCCACGAACCAGAAGCAGAAGCTCAAGAAGTAGCTACTGGGTTAGAGATGTATGCGCGAGGAAGTGCGCAAGGATTTGCGCGTCAAACCAACGTTGATACATCCAATCGAGTCACTATTTATGACATTGCCGAGCTGTCGAAGGATCTTCAGACCTTTGGCATGATGGTTGTTTTGGAAGAGATCTGGGCGCGTATCGTTCGGAATAAAGCCCGTGGTGTGCGCACCTGGGTTTATATCGACGAATTCCATCTGCTTTTTAATAATGACTATGCAGGTGCTTATTGTCAATCGATGTTTAAGCGAGTACGTAAATACGGAGCTGCTGCTACTGGTATTACACAGAACATCGAAGAGCTACTGATTAATGAGCGTGCACGCCTGATGTTGTCGAACTCGGATGGTCTCTTCCTATTGAATCAGCAGTCTACAGATGCTGATGCGTTAGCTAACTTGCTGCACTTGTCGAATCAACAACGTGGCTATTTCACAAATGTTGAACCGGGTAGAGGGCTAATGAAAGTTGGTAAGGCGGTTATTCCATTTGATAACACGATGGATCCGACTCAACGGATTTTCAAAGTGTTCTCTACCAGATTTGAAGAAGTCTCTAATTTTTAGAAATGCCGGCACTGCCGTACATGCTGGCATGTACGGCAGGTTAGGAGTTTAGACATGGCACGATTCAGGGAAGTCGGTTCAGTAAACCTGGTATCCCAGCATGTGCGCCGGGATATTTCCCCTTTCCGTCCGCCGGAGTATTTATCAAAGGCATCAGCTATTAAAAACGCTAAGCGCGTTGGAAAGGCTGGAAAGGCCATTGGCAAGACTGGAGTCTTTGTTGGTGGAAAAGCCTATGGCGGGCTCAAAACAGGGGCTAAGTATTCTCACGTTCATATAAAAGACGGTCAGTCCACCACGGATGACGGTAGCGACACAATTAAGTCGATACTCTCTCAATTTGGTTCTCGTCGCGCGGCTAATGGAGCACGCCTTTCTACGTCGGCGTCAAAGTTTGTTGCTCGAACTGGCTGGAAAGGCGTGAAGAAAGCTGGATCAAGTGCGGGTCGGGCAGCAAAACGAAATATGCGTGTAGCTAAGCAGCAAGGTCGGCGAACCGCAGCGAAAACCGGTATAGGAAAAACTCGTGCATCGTTTGTTAATCGTAGTGCTGAAGCTGTAACTAAGGTCACGATGGCTGTGATGCAACGGGTAGCAACGGCCTTAGCATCAGCCACTACGCCTATTATTATGGCGATTGTTTCAGTAGTTGTTGCACTTATGGCTTTGGTTTCTATTCTTCCCTCGTGGATCACTGGAATGTATTTAGAAGAGCAAAAGAAATCTGAGCTGGCGGTTAATGTTCCACCACAATATGCAAAATATGTTCTGGATGCAGGCTCAATTTGTCCGGAAGTTACGCCGTCGATCATTGCTGCACAGATTGATACAGAATCGGGCTGGAATCCCAAAGCGCAATCTCCAGTTGGTGCCCAAGGTATAAGTCAATTTATGCCGGGGACATGGGCATCTGTTGGCCGTGACGGAAATGGTGACGGTAAAGCTGATCCGTTTGACCCCGCCGATGCGATCATTTCTCAAGGTCACTATATGTGTGGCCAAGTAGAAGCGCTTAAACGCCACGGGTTGAGTGGTTCAATTGATCTAGCATTGGCTGCTTACAATGCTGGTCTAGGAAATGTTTTAACGTTTCATGGGATCCCGCCATTCGCGGAAACTCAAAATTATGTTAAGCGAATCAAGGAACTTGCTGCTGCTAAATATGCGGTTGTTTCAGCAGGATCTGTCGGTGGTGCAGGGGATGATTACCCGTGGAAGGACCTTGTGAGAGACGCAGCAGGTAACGTCGGAGGTTCCTATAACACCCCGAACTATGAAACCCGGTATTACTACGGAAATTGTACAGATTTCGTTTTCTGGCGAGTAAATCGAGATATGGGTGTAACCTACCAAGGTAAAAATACGCAATGGCACTATACCTATCAATTCCTTACCCCTGCGGGTGGTAATGGCAGTCAATGGGGTGATCCAGGGAATATGCCTGGATGGGGAACGGTCCGATTGCCTGAAAAAGCTAAGCCGGGAGATGTTATCTCGTTCAAGCCAGGTGCCTTTGGTAGCTCTGCCCAATTTGGCCATGTGGCCTATGTGTCCTCGGTTGCCCCTGATGGCACTATTACGACTGAAAACTACGGTGGAGGCGAATATTACGTTCGTGTTCTACCTGCACAGCAATTGCGTCCACTGATGAACGCTGGCCAGGTAATTATCCGTCATAATCCAGCTTTAGGAGGCTGAGAAGATGGAAGAATATATTAAAAAGATGCTCGAAGATATCCTAGGAAATGGATTCTTCAATCAAACAGACGGGCTTTACGATAGCGTTGCAGGATACAGTGCATCTGCCTATCAAGTAGCTCTCACAGTAAACTCCACAGTGGTTAAGCCCGTGGCCGCGTCAGTCGTGGCAATCATCCTGGTGTTAGAGCTAGCGCGAGTGTCAACAAAATTTGAAGGCGACTCAAAGATGGGCGTGCAAGTCATTGGCACAATCATGATCAAGGCTGCACTTCTTATTGTTGCTATTCAAAATGTAGATCTAATTCTCAAAGCTATTAACGAAGCTGGCGAAACACTTATTAACGGATTGAAAAAGCATGCAACAGTCATACAGTCTAACCCCGTCAATATAGGTGATCTTGATATGGACACTCTAGATATGATCGGCGCAATGATCATTCTATTCTTGCCCTGGCTGATTTCAATGATCGGTGGCGTTGTCGTAAAAATCGTTGTTCTCTTGCGATTTGCTGAGATATACATACTTTCTGCTGGGGCAACTCTACCGTTAGCGTTCTTGGGTCATACCGAGACGAAGCAAATCTCGATCGGATACCTCAAGAAGTATGCAACGGCGATGCTTCACGGGTTTACGATCATCCTTGTCCTGATCATCTTTGCCAAATTCCAAGGAGCTGGTACAGATCTGGGGGAAAACCCAACAGTAGACGATGTCATGGCGAACTTCGTGAACCTCGTAGCGGTTCCTATCGGGTTTATATTCCTCGTGCTGTCCTCCGGAAAATTCGCTAAAGCGCTTGTAGGTGAAGCATAAAACCAAACCCAGTTAAAAATATTTGAAAGGAAAACCGTAATGGATCAGAAGACTTACCCGCTAGATGCATTTAGCAATATTATGGAGAGCAAGGATGTCTCTCATTTGGAGATATATTCTAATTATAGTTGGCATGGCCATACTCTGGATAAAGGCTACTGGAATAGTATTGCTAAGCGTGGATGGGAAGATAAGGATTTTCCATGGCTAAAAGCAGCTATCCGTGTGGATAGCAGTTATATGCGACAGTTTGAAGAAACGGGCGATATTAGTGGCTTTCCCAAACACCCTTTAAAGAGAGAGGTTGAGCGCTCATGGGATCCAACCCTTTCCGATGTTGTTGTCAAACCTAAGGGTGACTCTGTATGGGTTCCAATCGAAATCGACATGCATGCTTACCCATCGTTGGAGTGGGTTCCGGAATACCGCGGGCCGTATAAAACGGGCCAGGCATACATTGATACGGGCCCGGTATACATTCATGAAGATTATGTTTTTGATGAAGATTGTATTTATAAAGGTGAATATGTTCTTGCAGATGACGCTAGTTACCCAAATATTAAGGTACATGATTCATATGACTCGTTTGATGCGCTTATGCATGATCCTCTTGCGTTTGATTTCCGTACGCTTATCACTCCGAAGCGTGTCGCTAGTGAGTATTTGGTGATTTGTGCTGATCCCACTATGGCTCATCTTGATGGTGATAAAGACTATCCCCGACTCTTTAATATGATATATG
Organism: Arcanobacterium buesumense; assembly: GCF_012563545.1. NCBI lineage: Bacteria > Bacillati > Actinomycetota > Actinomycetes > Actinomycetales > Actinomycetaceae > Arcanobacterium > Arcanobacterium buesumense. The sequence continues at coordinate 1,802,708 of NZ_CP050804.1, read as the reverse complement.
ACCGTTCGTATAGCGTATTTAGCCCACTTTCCGTCAAAGGTAAAGAACTTATTGGCAAAGGAAGGGATGCCAGTATCTCTAAGTGTCCTATGGTGATGTATAGGTCTACTGGAGAGATTCTGGCACAGTGGGATCTCTCAAGGTCAATGGCTGACGATTTCCAAGATTATTCAAAATTACGTGACGCTCTAAACGGAAAATTTGCACTAAGGGATAGAGAACAACATCGCCTTTCTACGCGTACAGATCTGGCAGAAAAGATCCAAGGTAAGGTCAACAAGGCAGCCTCCGTATCGCCCAAAGCTAACGATAGTCGCCACCCTGACATTGGGCAGCGAAAGGGTAATAACTTAGGAAGATAAGAGGGGTAAAAACAATCGGCTGTAAAGCTTGGAAGCTTTACAGCCGATTGTTTGTGTTTCAGTAAGGTGTTGTTTCACATTTTGGGTGCGGGAAGCTTTTGTGAGAAGAACGGTGGTAAGCCGCGTAAAACATAGATGCATTTATGGCCGTCCATGCGCCCGACTTCATCGGGAGTGATGAGGTCGCGGCCAAGGGTGCGATTTTGCAGTGTCCATGAACCGTTACGCCCTTTTGACTCAGATGTGTCGGTAGATGCCAGTGTTTGTTTACCCACGAGCTTAGAAATGTATTCAGTGGTTGATTTCTCGTTACCACCGAGGAATAAAAGTGAGTCGCAGTTACCAACAATGGTTTCCCAATCATCCTTGTAAAGTGCTTTGCCCTGAGAGAAGTTCTGAATGATGATCGACGTCGATATGCCACGGCTCCGCATAACAGCGATCTTGCGTTCAAATGACGGCATTTTCCCAATGTTGGCAAACTCGTCCATGAAGCACTGGACAAGATAGGGAAGCCGTCGTTCTGGCGTGTGGTCGGCTATATAGATGGATTTTTCAAAGAATTGCTCATAGAAGATAGATACCAGGAACGTAAATGCTGCGTGTGTATCCGGAATGATCAGGAATAGAGCAGTCTTTTCTTGGCCAACGCGATCAAACTCTATTGTGCCTGTAGCGAGAAGTTTTCGTATCGGCGCCATGTGTAATGGAGCCATACGTACTCCGAGAGAGATGATAACGCTTTTCTTTGTTTCTCCTGCGCCTTGGGTGTAGGTGTTGTACTGAGATGCAGCGAAACGTAGGCCGTTGAGTGCGTCTACAGCTTCTTGCCCCCACTGATCCTGTTCATCATCGTTATCGTATTCATTGATTGTTTCAGTGATTGCATCAAAAATATAATCGACGTCAGATTTAAGATCTTCGTTAGATTCAGATGCTTGCATCTTGGCCAACAGATCAACGACGTCGATCAGAGTGCCGTCCTTGCCTTTAGTGAAGTAGATGTAGGAAATGAGTGCATTGAGTAGCGCTCTTTCTGCTTTTTCCCAGAAATCTCCACCGGCGTTCTTTTTACCTGTTGTGTTAGTGATGAAGTTTTCCGTCATGATCATAACGTCTACCTCTGGCTGTGCGTCGTTGAAGTAAGCCAATGGATTGTAAGTGCACGATAGTCCAGGATCAATGAGGTTTAAGCAGCGGACTTTATAGCCTTGCTTCTCTAAATAGGGTGTTGTTTGAGCTGCAAGCTCCCCTTTAGGATCAGTGACTACAAACGACGTATTGGCTTGATGGAGATTTGGTAAGACGAAATAGCGAGATTTACCTGAACCCGACGAGCCAATAACAAGCGCATTAAGGTTACGCTGCGTTTTACGGGAATCGAGCGATAGCGACTCGCTGGCCGTGAAGAGGATGTTGTTGGCACGTTTCTTATCCTTGAATGGGTGTATTTGAGATGGCCGTGCCCATGAAGCTGATCCGTGTTCCTCGCCTTGACGTCGTGTGCCTTTACCGACACTGTTGTACGCCCATACCAGCCCAATAAGAGCGATTGTGCCCAGGCCTACGAGCAGGTCAATTTTTTCTAGTGAGAGGTGGAATGGATTGTTGAGGTCTAGCCAGAATCTATCGAGTACTTGGGCTATTTCATATCCGGCGTCTAGGTCTGTTCGTATTTGGTAGGAGATTTTATCGCCCGCCCAAAACCCTCCAAGAGCGAGAATGAAAATAAAAATGATTTGTGCGCTAGTCATAATTGGTACTTTCAGTGTTTGGAGATAAATCAATTCTTGGTTGGTGCTTCTGGCGTTTACTCGATGTGCGTGTGTGATCGAGCGCTTTTCGATACCGAAGCATGTGCAGTATGAGATCGGATCGTGTTTGTGGCCGGGTCTTAACTATTTGAGAGATAGTTGTTTTTGATCTCGTTGCCACAACCTCAGTTTGCCCGTCCGTCTCTATTTCTACTTCAGGATCTGAATGAAGCAGCTTTCCGGACGTTAACGCCTTGATAAATAGTTCTTCATCTTCTTGGCATACGAGAAGTAAGTGAGGAAGATCGAAAATCAGTGTAGGTTCGATAGGCAGACCGCTTCGGCGTAAATACCGTGAACTTTCATCTAGTCCTTCGCTTGAAATAGGCGCCAGGTGGCCAAGAGATGCGTCTAAGTCTGCGCGAGTTGACGTACCCAAAATTCGGATTCGAGCATCGGTTATCATTACGCTCCCCTAGATCACTGGTAGACCAACATTGGTAGCTTCAATCACTATTGGTGTTGAAGCTTCATTGAGGGTTCCGGATATGAATACATCTTGCCCGTCGGGAAAAATATCGGTGTTCTCGGTCAAGAACGATCCGACTTCGCCAGGGGCTTCAACTATTACTCGCAAATCCTCTACTCGCACACTGAAGCGTGCGCCGTCAGGAGTTTGTGTTATGGCTCCACTGATAGGTGCGCAGATCATTATTCTGTTCATAGTTTAGGTCTTTCTGGAGATATTGATGGAGATGCTGGGGATGGACTGGGATGATCTGAGATATGGCCAGAGATTCGTGCCGTTAGATCTTCCCTGGTTTGGGGTTGCGAATCTGTTTGACTGTGCTGTACACTCGAATTAACAAAGCTCATATACGTTCCGCGCAATTGTAGCTCGGCTGACGGTATGAGCTTTTTTATTTTCTCTTTATCAACATATTTGACTGTCTGATTCTCAGCGTTGCGTTGAAGAAAACGGTCGATCGCTTGGCGGCCGTAAACACTTAGAACGATACCTCCCGTACTTTGTCGCCCCCCATGCTGTGCATTACCGTTTGGTTGAAGAGCAACATTGAGAGGATTCCCTGCTGGATCGTTTGCATCTAATAAAACTACTGATGAATCATGTCGTGTGAGGCTGTCAAATACTGCAACAGGTTGTTCCAACAATTCCGGTATTTGTTTAATAGTTTCAACAGGTAGTGCGTGGCCATTGCGTGATACTGGAGCAATTTCCTTACGTAAGTGTTTTTGCGTATGAAAGAATGAATTCTGTTGCCAGCCAAGCAGTTCTAGAATAGTCGGTGTTTGACAGACGTATAAAGCTTCATAAAAAGGGTATGTACCACGGATAGCCTGATCTACGTTGCTACCGAATTTTAAGTATTCAAAGCAACGTACTGCATATTTATAGTAACTATCAAAATCCAAGGGTTTGATTCCCTGAACAGGGTTAAGGGGATCAAGATGATTATTATTGCTACGCCATCGGGGTTGACCTGTTACCAATGTCCAACGTTGTTCCTGTGGCCGCCTGATACTATCTTCATACCTAGCTATTACGCTAAGCACTCTCCTGACGTCTACTACTGTCTGGTTCATCGTTTAGGTGCTTTCAACGTCTGCTTTGGAATTGTGGTAGGAGGCGTGAGTTTCTTTTCTTGCGCCTTAGCCTGAATATGGTTGGCGAGATCGGATCGTGTCTGCGGCCGCTTTGTCTGCTCAATACCGCCTTCTAGTCGTGTGCGTGCCTGAGATAATGCGTGCTTAATCGTGTCGGCATCTTTACCGATAAAGTGGATGTAAGTCTTTCCGTCTGCACCTTTTTCTACCGCGAAATCGACCCCACGCTTTTTTAAATCTTTCTTGAAGTCTTTAACGAGTTCGCTTGATACCTCTATCGGGTGTAAATCGCCTTGGCCAACAAGTGCTTTGAACTTAGTTGAGCCATCACCGATTTTATGTGTGCCAGCTTTGACTCCCTTTACAGCCAGCTGTGCAGACTTGACGCTAGCTAGGAGAGTTCCTTTCGTTAGCGGTCTAGCTGTTGAATACGTTAAGCCAATACCTTTTGTTACTGCTCGTACAGTCATAGAGACAAACTGTTGGCCTGTTGCCACAGCTTCGCTAGCTTCGAGTAATGCCATTATCTATTCCTTTCTTTGTTTCTTTTTTCTAGTTGCTTTCGTAAGGTAAGAAGTGCACGTTGTTGCTCTTGTATTGCCGAGATTTTCTGATCTATCCCTTCCACAGTTTGTCCTTTATCAATAAGTTTCTGACGTTGTGCAATAAACAGATTCAGCCTGCGGTGTGCCTGGCTTAGCTTGCTTTCTATTGCTAACGGAATATCTTCTGGTTGAGTATCGCGTAGTATCTCGGCAAGTAATGACGTAGTAGCTGCGTCATCCTTAATCGATTCGATCTTCGAATCGAGATATGAAAAGTAACGTTTTTGCGCAGCACTCGTACCACGTTCAACACGCACATGAGGATGTTGAGACATGATAGGTGTTGGCCGTGTAAATGACTGGTATAGATCTTCAACATTAAGTGGATGGGCTATCTGCCCTCGATGGTTAAGAATGGTCAGTGAACCACTAGCAGGTAGATAGAGTCGCATTTGACGACCATGATCAATTATTCGTTGGTCTGAAACTACGAAGTATTGGGCGGGCTTCTTACCTGGAATTCGTACCTGCCAACGCTTATCATCGACACGAGTAACGAGACTTTTAGCCACAATAAACTCACTCATTGCTTCGCGTCCAAGACGCGAGTGAAGAGCATGTTCGGTATAGTTTTCACCCAGTGTTTTTCCACGAACGGCTCGGCCAACCTGTTCACAATCAAACAGGATATGCGCCCCGCGCATGGATACCGTAACTCCCGACTCGGCTAACGTATCGACCATTGCTTGCCACGAATGAGAGTTTTGAACAGCATCGTCAATGGCAAATCGTAAAAACTCTTTGCCGTGCTGAGCATAAGCATCTGCGTAGATTGACGACAGCTTTTGCCCGCGTCCCTCCGGTTCAATGACCGATAATCCATACTCTTTCACTAACTCATCGGAGATTTTACGAATCTTTTTCAGGTTAGAATTAGGGTTCCGATACCGTTTTCCCGTCACTCTATTTGCCGAGCAGAAAATAATATGATTATGTATATGCCCTCGATCAACGTGTGTAGCAACGACTAGATCGTGTTCTCCGCCAGTGATTTTTTGAGCAAATTTCCAGCCAATCTCATGGGCGGTATTTGCATCAACTTCACCTGGTTTGAAGGATTGAATCACATGAAAAGCTAGAACTGAACCTGGTCTGCCGACCCCGCGTTTTACCTCAGCATCAGCTAAAGCCGAGCGCATGACAGCCGTAATATTGTCAGCATCCGATGGCACAACAGCACAATTAGACGAACATAAAATGCCAGAGTTCGTCTTAGCGTCTTGCGTAATATACGCAATCGCCTTATGCAGAGTTTGACTTATCGGATGGATTTTCACCACGGCCACGCGCGCTCCCAAGTTCGGATTGAACTAACTTGCGAACCTCATCCAGCAGGTCAATAGCTACTAAAACCTGTTCATAGGTGGCAACATTTTCAGTATTCGCCTTGCGCGCAATCTGATTTATATTATTGCCAATAGCAGCAATTTCACGACTGATTCTTTCAGCTCCAGCACTCTTAGTGCTCGTGACAATGACTCCACTTGTGAGAGTTTGGCGGGCAAACTTGGAGAAATTTGTAAGCCCTTGGGAACGCATACGCTACGCTATTTGATTCAATTCTTCTTCGGAAAAGTACACTATCCGAGCTCGTTTACGAGATCGATTAGGCGTGGAACTTGATTCCACGACTCCTCCTAAAAGGTTTGGATGGTACATCCATTTTAACACGTCAGTGGCAAATGTGTATATACATTTGCGTTGCTTGCTACCCGTACTACCACGACTAACGTCCTATACGTTCGGGTGTAGTTGTATCACTGAAAGAATGGGCGCTGCGCGCTGAATCTTTTCCTTTTACAAGGAAAATAAAATCCTCTAAACTAGGCGGTGGAGAATCGCTACGAGGATAATTTTTATATCGAAAGAAAGACATCCTCATGGCCGCATCGAAACCCAGTGTCAGTTCCGCCGCACGTAATTTTTTCGCGGATGAGCTAACTCAGATAGAAGAAAAAACACAAGCGCTCTTGGCTATCGAAGAAGCGCTCAACGACGTCGAAAAAATCTATGACCGTGTTGCTATAGCACGGCAAAAACTTGAAGCGCTTGGAGTTAAACCACGCGAAGTTGAACGCGCTTTAGATTTATCTGGCACCGCTCAAAAAATCTTCCGTCAATCCACCCCGCCTAAACCAACTTTAGAATCAGAGGAACACCAAGAAACGCATCCAGAACATTTTAACAACTGGTAATAAATGGAATGGAGTGGCACCGACCTAAAAATCCTCATGCATAAATGAAAAGACGGGAGGCGCGCCTACGGCGCGCCTCCCGCTTTTCTCCAATCCAAACGCTTCAAAATCAGCGCTTAGAACACGAATCCCGTAAAGGACTCAATTCCTATTATACGCGAAATGAGGGTGTGGGAGCACTAATAGTACTCCCACACCCTCATTGATTTACTTCCACGGTGGAACAATGTCAAACATTAGAATGTTCATCATCAACACTGCCAATCGAAGAGAGCCATCAATTTCTAAGGCTTCATTAGCGAGTCGATTTGCTTCATCGTTGTCACCAACCCACCAATTCAGCATTGCCGATGTGGCCATTGCGTGAGGATTTTTACCCATGAAACCCAAACAGCAAATCACCCGTCGTGCCAAAGCCCAATCTGGTCGCTTTGATAGCCGAATGAAATCAATTTCAGGGAACTGTCCCCAATGCTGACGAAAATCTTCATCGATTACGAAGATGATTATCGAGTCCCGAACAATTACTTTATCAACCGTTTCGCGTAGAACATTTTCCTGCCCTTGCGCGCACTCGATGAACTCATCAAAGCTCATGCAATCACTCTCAAAACCATCTTTAACTCGGTTAAGAAAAGCGAACCAGATATCCATTGCGTCAATCGCGGTTTCTACAACGTTAGTTTCTTGTTGAACTGTCATCAGCGTCTCCTTTGTGAGCGTTGTTTTGTGTCGTCCTGACACTGAAATGACAGCGCCGATCAAGGACTGAAATACAATCCTCCGTGGCTGGACTGTGTATTCTGCGGTGGTCTAGCCCATAGCCTGCGGGTGTGGGCTAGACCAGGGCAAAGAACACGCAGGCTAGGTCGCTACGCGACTTGTATGAAAGGACGCGGCGCTACAATGGAAGAGTCAGGACGAACAAAAACATCTAGTAAACCTAGTGTGCCTCCGGCACTCAAAATGAAGGGTCAACCATGTGGTTGCTCTGATTCTAAGTCGCAATTTCCGGCATACTCATGATCCAGAAGATGGGAAATGTGCTTGTCGGTTTTATTTATAGAGCACTCACTTAGCAAAGCAGGACGTTTGCGCCAAAAGTGTGAAAGTATAAGTGGCAAACTTGATCATTTTTCGAATTTGATGATCTATGCTACACGGAGTAGGGGGGCTTTAGCTCTTTCCCGGAGCTACATTTTTGTCTCTATCTGTATGATCAGCAATCCTGTCAAGTATACGAGGCGAGTAAAAAGTTAGGGAGAAATGACGTGTTTAGACATTTCTCCCTAACTTTTGGTTTTTCGCGAGGTTAATCACGTTTCTCTGTTCTGTGTTTTAGTAGCATTCTGCAACATTCGAGAGTGAAATATAGTCCTAGTGCTCCTATTGCTCCATCCATGAGATCCATATCGGAAAATATCGTTAAGATCGCCAGTATTGTTCCACTCAAGGCTGCGATAAATTGTGTTGTAATGATAATCTTCATCAAGATAGGCATTTCTCTTTCACATCCGTAATTCCAGCGATCTCTGATACCAATCCTCCGAGAGCGCCGCCTGCTGCCAATAGCTTCTCGTATTTAAAGCTTGCGCCCCACATAAGACGCACAGCCTCCTTAACTCCGCCTAGTGCGTTCATGTATCTTTTGATCTTTACGATCTTCGCCACGCCGACCGCATTGCTTCCAATTAGCTATCCAATTGCGCCTAGGCATCCCCAAAATGATGCGCGCATCATCGGAACCGGATGAGTGGCTTGCCAGGCTCGCAGTGCTTGATCGCCTTGGGCGAGGACGCTATCAGGAATAGAATCATAATAATTGAGAAGGCGTTCTAGCGCGACAGCTGTGTTCTCGAGCTCCTGTGTAGTTTCCACTGTGATGACAGCAGACGATGGTGTCTCACGCGGCTGGGCATTGGCTATCCCCACACTGCCGAACATGAAAGCGACACTTGTTAATCCGGTCAAGACAATTTTCATTTTGTTCATCGAATCTCCTAGCGTATTTTGGTCGTATACATACTGTTGTAATAATGATTCTGCTGAGGGAGCAAAAACTAAATAGCGGATTTGGCTATGTAGTCACAATAATAATACTTGATCCAAAATATGTGTTCAATCGCACATATGTATGAATGTGCGATTGAACCTGTTTAGTGTCCTTCATGCATCTTTGACATGTTGCAAAATTGTCTCGCTCTTACTGTGTTGAAGAAGGGGGTCGACGGAAAAGTTGGTATGCCTGCCGAAGAATTGGCATGATATGTGATTTAGTGGGGCACTAATATTTCGATATTTTGGAAGCTAAAAATCCCAAAAGTGACTATTCGGCATTTCTTAATGATACAGAATTCGCTGTTATGTGTTTAGCGTTTCGCGTCGGTTAATGAATGTGGCCCCATGTAGCGCCATGCTGACTGTGAAACATACGATCGCTCCGAACCATCCCCATGTAGTGTCGCCAGGAGTGTAGTGCTCAACAAGTTTTTCATAAACGAAATTGGCGTACATGAGTGAGAAAGTGGTTGCCAATAAAGCAAACCCAACTTTGGTTGACTGCAAGACTAGGTTCGCAATCGCGATAATAATCGCTGCCGTTACTCCATACGCTGGGTGAAATCCTAAATCGTGCGACATATATACAGCCGCAACAAAACCAACCAATACCCCTTCGACAAAGACGATATAGCGCAACAAGAAAATGAAGAACATGATTTGTAAGGAAACGACAAGCAAGATCAAGGCCATGACTTCGCATCCTTTAGGCGTATTGGAGACTTCAGTTCAATGATACGAGAAGTCTCCCACATAAAAAGACGCACAAAGAAAGTTATCCACAGATAAAACCTTGACGACCCTCCATGTCATGATAATTTCTTGTTGATTATTGCTAGGTGTCGCTAAAAGTAAACACCCTATTTCACCGTGAGGCAACAGCTGCCGCACGGTGAAATGAAACCTTAAAATCCCTATAAATAGCCACTTACTAAAATTGAGCATTTCATGTAGTGCTAGCGCATTACTCTTCAACTACTTTGGGTGTCGCTAAGATTATGTGTGAAAATACCGTGCGGCAACAGGTGCCTCACGGTCAAAAATACACTTTTTATTGGGAAATCAAGGAAAAATAGAAGTTCTACCGTGCGTCGCTCCAGTGCGCCACGGTAGAGCGATGCACAATAAATATGAATTTATTACATATTTCTCGTGTTACTCGAAATCATTCCATCCAATCCAATGGAATGAAGTGGAGTGATAGAATAAAAGAAGTAAGGGCGGTGATAATGATGAAGACATCAAAGATGTCTTCCCTAGCAAGTTGGCTATTCGTTGTTATTATTTCTGTTGGCGGATTTTTTGCGTCTCTATGGCTCGCATTCAATCACCCAACCATCGATATCATGTGTTTGCTCGAACTAGCTCTAGCCGGCTTGTGTTTATGGCTCCTGGCTATTCATGTGCGCTATCGTTCTATAGTCTTACCTGATGAGTTAGAAGAGAATTCCGGAAAACAATAAGGCACTGTAAGAATACAGTGCCTTATTCAATGATTCAGGATTCTAATTTAATCGACCGCGTGGAATAACTCCTGTATTTACTTCACGAAGAGGTGCTCCTTGCTGCTTCTCGACGGCATTTGCCTTGCCAAGTAGTGCATGTGTCGCCCAAGCAGAGAGCGATCCTTGGAAAATTCCTGAAGAAAGGTCGTGTAGATACGCTGCACGTATTATTCCCATATCAGATTGTTTGAGTCTGATTGTAAATTTTGTGCCAGCATTGCTGGCTTTGCTGGCGTGGCTGGCATTGCCAGCGGTGCCAGCCATAGGTGCGCCCGCTACTATTGGATCGTTGACAGGTGCTTTTTGCAAGGAATTCAAAGTTTCTAAGTTAGGCGTTTTCATAGTATTTTCCCTTATTTGTCATTGCCGGCTTAGCTGGCATTGCTGGCAATGGTAAATATGCTGGCAAGCTCTGTTAGTGCTTGATCTGCACGATCATCGACACCAGCTGGTATAGGTGAATGTGACGATGCTGCGCGGTTGATATATTCACGCTCTGGTAAAAACTTTTCGAGTAGATACGGTTCGTAGTAATCGCGTAGGTGTCTACGCCAGTTATCGCTATCAATTCGTTCGGGCCGGAAGGCGTTGAGGAATATGGCAGATAGAGTTAGTCGTGAATTGTAGTAGGAACGCACAGTTGCGATAGTTGACACCATTTCTGCTACGCCATCGACGCTTGTTTCTCGTGCTGTGGTGACAATTAATGCTGTATCGGCTGCAACGAGGGCGTTTGTCGTTAAAACTCCAAGCGATGGAGGACAATCGATAACGATATGCTCATAGTCGTCAATTACTGCTGTAAGTGCGGTGCGTAGTCTGCTTTCCCTTCCTAAAGAGCCGTCGTCGTTACGTGAAGCGAGTAAGCGATCTGCAGGTAGCACATCGACGTCACCCCAGTCTGATTGTGCGTGTGTGATCGCTTGATGGATGACGCTTGGGCTATTGCCAGAAGCTATTGCGGCCATAACGTCATTCAGAGTGAATGATTCACGAGTTACTTCAACTCCAAGTGATGTTGTTGAGTTGCCTTGTGGATCGGCATCAATAACCAGAACTGATCCTTGTCGTGAAAGGTGGTGTGCAAGATTGGTTGAGATGGTAGTTTTTCCTACCCCGCCTTTTTGATTACAAACGGCAATAATCATAGTTAATCCTTTCCTAAGAAAACGGGAAGCTTATTAGTTCCTTCTAATTGCTGAGTTCTAGCCACTCGCGTATAAAGAGCAGTGGTTTGAATGGATTCATGACGCATCAGCAGTTGGACGATTCGTAGATCAACATCGGCTGCAAGAAGTTCTGTTGCAAATGCGTGGCGTAGCTGATGTGAAACCATGTGAATGTTGTAGCGTCGAAAGGTGCGCACGATAGTATCTCCAACTGATCGTGACCGTACATGCCCTCCATCGCGGCATGGAAACCACCAGCCGTGAGCTGGCATGGTGTTGAAGAATGGTTGAAGGCCGGAATTGACGGGGATGGTATTGCGTTTTCCGCCTTTCCCCTCGACGGTTAATAGCCCGGCTTGCCGGTCATAGTCTTGGCCACGTACTTTACATATTTCTCCCACTCGTAACCCACAATTAAATGCCAGGAGAATCATGCAGCGAGTTTTACGATAAAGTCGCTGATTGAGAACGTGCTCAATGACTTCGAGTGAGATTGGTCGTGGGTAGTACTTAGGTCGTCTGGGGCTTTTAACCCAAGCAATGGATTATCGGTACGCCTTCTAGTTATTTCTAACCAAGTAAATAAAGCCTTGATATGGGTAAAGTACGTCCATTTAGTTACTGCTGACGGCAGAAGTGAAACCCACTCGATAATCTGATCAGTAGTTATCGTTACTGGCGTTGCGTCAACGTATTCGCATAAGCAGTTAGAAACGCGAATGCGCTCATGAATGGTTAGAGGTGAAAGGGCTTGTGCTCGCATGGCTAAAGTCCAATCACTGAGGATTGTTTGTGTTGTTGTATTGTTCATGATTTACTTCATCAGAACTAATGAACAACCTGCTATTAAGACACGGTGACGGCAGTGCCGGCTTAGCTGGCGTTGCCGTATATGCTGGCAATAAAGTCAAAAAAATTGAACTCAGAGAATATATATAGGTAAAAAGAATCGCTATATCTAAGAAAACATAGTAATGAGAAGGTCGTGGGTTCGATTCCCACAGGCGGCTCCACTAGTTCCCCCCTGTTATATCAACGAAAGTTGAAAACAGGGGGTTTCTTTTATCTGCTAAGTTTGCGCTCTGATTTTTTATGAAAAGCTAGTGCTCGTCGTCTTACTTGTCATTGCATTGATAGATATTTTGAATTTTAGGCATTTCCTGGGGCTATTTCTGTTAGGTTGGACGTAAGGAAAGATGGTAGCAACAGATTTATTTAAGGTAACCTAACTTATTTTTGTTACTATTGATTTAACTTATTCTGAATGTGCCAAGAGCATCCGAAAGATTAAAAAGAATACGATCTGCTCGACGATGCGAAAGGAACACATGAATATTATTTCTGAGGGTGGGGACGAAAATAATAAGGTCCCTTATGCGGTAGGCACACCAAATGCTACCGAAGACGTCTATCATCACATTAAACCTGGTCGTAAGCGTGCGAATTTCTTTCGCTATTTTCGCTTCAATCTTCCGCGTTTAACCAAAGCACTTCTTATTGCTGTTATTGCAACAACTGGTGGTGCCGCTGCATACGTAGCAGTGTCTGGTCATGAGCCTTTCCCACACGGCATGATTCCGTTATGGATTGTTACCGGGCTAGCTATGGTTTTTGTTCTAGTAGCACTAACAACCCGACTGCCGATTTGGGATTATGGCAGTTTAATTTCTTTTGCTGCTTGCGTGACCTACATTGGTGGAATCGTTAGCGGTAGTGCGCCGTTTGTGTGGAACGGTGCTTCGATTCCTCTGGCGGCATCATGGAATTTAATGATCTTCGCTTCGCTTGGATACTTCGTTCTTAACTGGGCGGTTAATTTCGGAATCCTTGTTGTATGGCCTAAAACTCAAGGATTCACTGATTAAAAATGTTAGCTATGCAGACCCAGATTATGTTTGATTTTCCGTGGTGGCTCCGCGCAGAGCACTTCCTCAACATTATTTTTGTTACGTTCTTTATCCGATCCGGTATCGAAATTTTAGGGACGTATCCGCGCCTTCATCGAAGCGTTCATAATAAGCCAGGTGCTCAATGGGCTGAGTTCACGGTTAAATCAAAGCCGAAGCATAAGTATTACGCAGTCGGCAGTGAGTATGAAAACTATTCTCCCATTGTGTCTTTGCCTGGTTACGGGCTTCTAGGCTTGGGGCGGTATTGGCATTTCATGGTGGTTATGGGATACGTGTCTTGTTTCGCCATTTACTATGTTTTGTTGTTCGCAACCGGTCAATGGTTGCGTTATATTCCGCCGACTCCTTACTTCTTGCTCGACGCTGGTCAAGATATGCTTTCGTATCTAGCGTTTGTTTCGCCTGAGCCGATGGCGGGTTATCCATTCAATGCAGCTCAGCAGCTTGCGTATGCGACGGCGATTTTTATTCTGCCTCCGTTTATGATTTTCACTGGAATGTTCCAGTCGCCTGCGGTTAATGCGCATTGGCCAAAGATCACTCGCGCGTTGGGTGGACGTCAGGTTATCCGGACTTTGCATTTTTGGGGTCTTGTTGCCTACCTCGGATTCATCGTTGGTCACGTTGGCATGGTGTTCATTCATGGCTATGGTCACGAAGTTTCGAAGATGGTCTTTGGGCACACGGATTCGCCGTTGGCTGCCGGGGTTATTTTCACCATCGGTTTGGCTTTTGTGGTGATGTTGCATGTGTGGGCGACGAAGGGTTCACTGGAACGTCCACGGACGGTAGAAAAGTTACACAACGTTGTGGTTCGTCCGTTGACCCGTCAGTTGATGAAGTTGAAGTCGCGTCAAGATCATGATCCGAATAATGTTACGGAGCATTTCCGGGCTAGTGGTTGCCCGCCGGAAAATGATGAATACGTGGCGATGATTGCTCATGATTATGAGGATTATTATCTGGAAATCGGTGGTTTCGTGGAACGTCCGATGACGCTTTCGCTTGCTGAGCTTCGAGAAATCGCTGATGGCTATGAGCAGACGACCATGCATAATTGCGTCCAAGGGTTTTCTTCGATTGGCACGTGGGGCGGCGTCCCATTGCATGTCATTTTGGATTTGGTTAAACCACTGCCGGGCGCGACCGACGTCGTCTTCCAATGTTTCCAAAATATGGGCCGCGATGATGAGCTATATCCAGAAGGTTGGTACTACGAATCGTGCCCAATGATGGAAGCAACTCAGCCGCAAACGTTGGTGGCAACGAATCTTAATCGTGAGGAAATTCCGATTAAGAATGGTGCGCCACTGCGTGTTCGTCAAGAAATTTCGACAGGGTTCCGCTCTGCTAAGTGGGTTGAACGAATCGAAGTTGTTAACCGTTATGACGTTATCGGCAAGGGTCGAGGCGGCTGGTTTGAAGACTTCGACAATTACGACCGTATGCAGATGATCTAAGGAAAGAAATACTATGTATCCACTTTATAAAGACATCGTGCTTAACGAGCAGCAACAGCAGATTGTTCGGGACTATATTCGTGAAGTGAATTTTGCGATTCCGGGTACGACGCCGCAGGATTACGATGTTCTTCCACTTGCTCGATATATTGGTTGGAATTTCAAATCTGAAGATCTGGAAGCGTTTGCGGTTGGATTGCGGTGTACGAAACCGGGGTTTGAGAAGCATCATACGTTTATTCGGATGAGTCGCGGTCAGCTTTTGTCGATTGCCGAGGCTCCGCGATTGCCAGTCAATGAGCCGGTTTTGGCTAATGAGACGTTGCGGATGCAACGGTGGCGCGATAGCGTAACTGGTCCGACGAGGACGGGTATTGATTCTTATCAGCAAGCTGATGGTTCGGTGCCAGGCGTTGATATGGATCTGACTCAGCTTGAAGATGTGCTCTGCGATATTGAGCAGTTTGCGCAAGATAACAAGACATCCCAGTGTGAGGGCCAGTTCGATTTGGCTGTCGACTTTGGGACGTTGCTAGCTGGGCGTTATCCCCGATTGAAGTATTTTCAGCAAAAAGATCGGCTGAAAGAAGATCAGATTTCCCGGTTGGTGGCGTTTGAAGAAAAAGCTATGCGATTAGAAGAGACGCTAGTTGAGCTTAAATTACCTACTTTGCGTCAGCTCCAAACTCCGGAAAAACGTCCTTACCGTCAACATAATTCATAGCTTTTAAGGAGAAATAATGCCATTATCAACAGAAATTGGCTTGATTGCGCCGATTGCGCTTCTTGCAGCGTTTGGACTTTTGAATGCTGGCAAGCTTACCCCAGATCATTATGCCTATCAGTGGATGAACGTGATAGGCGCGGCTGCGTTAACGTACACGGTTATTGACCCGTTTAATCCGGGGGTGTTTGTTACCGAGGTGCTGTGGACTCTCATTGGTGTTTATGGCGTCGTGAAGATTTATCGGGCTCGACGAAAAGAAGCCAACAAACCTACCTCAACCCACTCTAACGGTTAATCCCGTTGGTTATTGTAGAAAGTGAATGATTCTTATGCCAGATGTTATGCCAGCTCTTGAGGTTGTGTCGATTATTGGTTCAGTTTTCTTTATTTTAGGGTTCGGGGCGCTGAACCTGGGTTGGGTGAATTCGGAATCGTATAGTTATCAGTTCGCAAATATTCTTGGCGCACTATGTTTCACCTATACGGCGATTTCCCCGTTCAATGCTGGACTGTTTATTACTGAGGCTGTGTGGGCGTTGATCGGAATTTATGGTGCGTGGAAGATTATGAGGATCGCACGTGACCGTAAGGCTATGAAAGAAGCTACCGCTCAGTAGTTGTTGCTACTCGCATGTGATGAAAGGCCCCAGTTTTCTGGACTAATGCAGTCTGGGAAAACTGGGGTTTTTCGCGTGATTATGCGGGATGACGACGATGTAGTGGCTGGTGTGATGGGTGTTACGTTGTTTTGGTTTGACGGTTGGTTGGTGGGTGGGTATAGTTTTTATCTGTTGCGAGGCGCTGGTCTGGTTTTCTGGTCTGGTTGTTTTCGCTGGTTTTTCCCTCTTGTGTGATGTGCCTGTTGTGGTGTGTTGTGTGGGTGTGGGTGTGTTGTTTGATATCTCAATAGTGTGTCAGCTTTTTACAATGATTTTTTGTTTGGGAAGCGGATTGTGCTGGTTGCTTTTTTGGTGGCTGGTGTGGTTTGTTTTCTTTTTTATTTTGGATGAGCTAGTTTTGGTTTGTCTGTTTTGTTGAGTCTGTTTTTGGGCTTTTCGAACGTGTATTGATTGGATGCCTTTTTGTTGGGTGTTTGGTTTTTGTTTGGAGAGTTTGATCCTGGCTCAGGACGAACGCTGGCGGCGTGCTTAACACATGCAAGTCGAACGATGAAGCCCTAGCTTGCTGGGGTGGATTAGTGGCGAACGGGTGAGTAATACGTGAGTAACCTGCCCCCTTCTTCGGGATAAGCCTTGGAAACGGGGTCTAATACTGGATATTCTGCTTCTGCCGCATGGTGGGGGTTGGAAAGGGTTTCTGGTGGGGGATGGGCTCACGGCCTATCAGCTTGTTGGTGGGGTGATGGCCTACCAAGGCGTCGACGGGTAGCCGGCCTGAGAGGGTGACCGGCCACATTGGGACTGAGATACGGCCCAGACTCCTACGGGAGGCAGCAGTGGGGAATATTGCACAATGGACGCAAGTCTGATGCAGCGACGCCGCGTGGGGGATGAAGGCTTTCGGGTTGTAAACTCCTTTTAACACTGAACAAGGCGTAAGTTGAGGGTAGGTGTTGAATAAGCGCCGGCTAACTACGTGCCAGCAGCCGCGGTAATACGTAGGGCGCGAGCGTTGTCCGGAATTATTGGGCGTAAAGAGCTCGTAGGCGGTTTGTCGCGTCTGCTGTGAAAGACCGGGGCTTAACTCCGGGGCTGCAGTGGGTACGGGCAGACTAGAGTGCGGTAGGGGTAATTGGAATTCCTGGTGTAGCGGTGGAATGCGCAGATATCAGGAGGAACACCGATGGCGAAGGCAGGTTACTGGGCCGTTACTGACGCTGAGGAGCGAAAGCATGGGGAGCGAACAGGATTAGATACCCTGGTAGTCCATGCCGTAAACGTTGGGCACTAGGTGTGGGGCCTATTTCCATGGGTTCTGTACCGTAGCTAACGCATTAAGTGCCCCGCCTGGGGAGTACGGCCGCAAGGCTAAAACTCAAAGGAATTGACGGGGGCCCGCACAAGCGGCGGAGCATGCGGATTAATTCGATGCAACGCGAAGAACCTTACCAAGGCTTGACATACACTGCGACATGCTAGAGATAGTGTGGCCTTCGGGGTGGTGTACAGGTGGTGCATGGTTGTCGTCAGCTCGTGTCGTGAGATGTTGGGTTAAGTCCCGCAACGAGCGCAACCCTTGTCTTGTGTTGCCAGCACGTTATGGTGGGGACTCACGAGAGACTGCCGGGGTTAACTCGGAGGAAGGTGGGGATGACGTCAAATCATCATGCCCCTTATGTCTTGGGCTTCACGCATGCTACAATGGCTGGTACAGAGGGTTGCGAGCCTGTGAGGGTGAGCGAATCCCTTAAAGCCAGTCTCAGTTCGGATTGGGGTCTGCAACTCGACCCCATGAAGTCGGAGTCGCTAGTAATCGCAGATCAGCAACGCTGCGGTGAATACGTTCCCGGGCCTTGTACACACCGCCCGTCACGTCACGAAAGTTGGTAACACCCGAAGCCCGTGGCCTAACCTTTTGGGGGGAGCGGTCGAAGGTGGGATTGGCGATTGGGACGAAGTCGTAACAAGGTAGCCGTACCGGAAGGTGCGGCTGGATCACCTCCTTTCTAAGGAGCTGCCTTACACCTGGTTTTATTTGTTTGATTGTGGGTGTGCTGATGCCTTTGTTGGTGTTGGTTTGGTGGTTTTTAGTGGAAAATTTTTTTGTTGTGGGAAGTTGGCATGCTGTTGGGGTGTGGGGTAATACTCCGTGCTGCCTGTGGATGATTGATGGCCTGTGTGGTTGTTGGTTGTTTGTGGTGTTGGTGTGGTGGTTGAGAATTGTATAGTGGACGCGAGCATCTTTGGTTTTTTGTAAGTGTTCAAGAGCGTTCGGTGGATGCCTTGGCATACGGAGCCGATGAAGGACGTTGTAGCCTGCGATAAGCCTCGGGGAGTTGGCAAACGAGCTGTGATCCGGGGGTGTCCGAATGGGGGAACCTGGCCAGAGTTGTTTCTGGTTACCAGCATCTGAATGTATAGGGTGTTTGGGGGTAACGCGGGGAAGTGAAACATCTTAGTACCCGCAGGAAAAGATATTCTGTGAGTAGTGGCGAGCGAAAGCGGATGAGGCTAAACCATGCGCGTGTGATAGCCATCGGGTGTTGCGTGTGTGGTGTTGTGGGGCCATGTTTGACCTTGCCGATGTGGGGTCGGGTAGTGATAAATGCTAGCGTGTAGACGAATCAGTTGGGAAGCTGGACCGTAGACGGTGAGAGTCCGGTAGTTGTAATGTGTTAGCCTGCCTTATGTGGTGCCCGAGTAGCACGGGGCCCGTGAAATCCCGTGTGAATCTGCACAGACCACTGTGTAAGCCTAAATACTCCGTGTGACCGATAGTGTAGTAGTACCGTGAGGGAATGGTGAAAAGTACCCCGGGAGGGGAGTGAAATAGTACCTGAAACCGGACGCTTACAATCCGTCAGAGCCTCCTTGGTAGGGGTGATGGCGTGCCTTTTGAAGAATGAGCCTGCGAGTTAGTGGCATGTAGCGAGGTTAACCCGTGTGGGGGAGCCGTAGCGAAAGCGAGTTTTAAAAAGCGGTTTTTAGTTGCATGTTCTAGACCCGAAGCGGGGTGATCTACCCATGGGCAGGTTGAAGCACGTGTAAGAGCGTGTGGAGGACCGAACCCACTTCAGTTGAAAATGGAGGGGATGACCTGTGGGTAGGGGTGAAAGGCCAATCAAACTCCGTGATAGCTGGTTCTCCCCGAAATGCATTTAGGTGCAGCGTCGTGTGTTTCTTATCGGAGGTAGAGCGACTGGATGGCCGATGGCCCTTATCGGGGTACTGACGTCAGCCAAACTCCGAATGCCGGTAAGTTAGAGCACGGCAGTGAGACTGCGGGGGATAAGCTTCGTAGTCGAGAGGGAAACAGCCCAGACCGCCGGTTAAGGCCCCTAAGCGTGTGCTAAGTGGGAAAGGATGTGGAGTTGCTGTGACAACCAGGAGGTTGGCTTAGAAGCAGCCACCCTTGAAAGAGTGCGTAATAGCTCACTGGTCAAGTGATTCTGCGCCGACAATGTAGCGGGGCTTAAGTACACCGCCGAAACCGCGGCAATGAAATTTTTTTTGTTTTGTTGGGTAGGGGAGCGTCGTGCGTGAGGTGAAGCAGCACAGGTGACTGGTTGTGGATTTCGTACGAGTGAGAATGCAGGCATGAGTAGCGAATGACGGGTGAGAATCCCGTCCGCCGAATAACTAAGGGTTCCAGGGCCAGGTTCGTCCGCCCTGGGTTAGTCGGGTCCTAAGGCGAGGCCGACAGGCGTAGTCGATGGGCAACCAGTTGATATTCTGGTACCGGCGAAAGACCGTCCGTGTTGAATCGTGGGATACTAACCATCCGAGCTATGGTTCCTTCCTTCGGGTTGGGGTTGTGGTGAGCGTGGGAACTGATCGCGTAGTAGGCAAGCGTGTTAACAGGGGTGACGCAGAGTGGTAGCTTCGCGTGGCTAATGGCTTGCCACGTTTAACAGCGCAGCCTGTTTCCTAGGTAAATCCGGGAAGCGTGTAGGTGAGGCTGGATGATGACCCATTTTTTGTGGGGAAGTAGAGTGATCCTGTGCTGTCGAGAAAAGCCTCGACGTTAGGTCTTAGCCGCCCGTACCCTAAACCGACACAGGTAGTTGAGTAGAGAATACTAAGGCGAGCGAGTGAATCGTGGTTAAGGAACTCGGCAAAATGCCCCCGTAACTTCGGAAGAAGGGGGGCCCGGACCTTGAAGCCTTTTAACAGGCTAGGGGGAAGGGCCGCAGAAACCAGGGAGAAGCGACTGTTTATCAAAAACACAGGTCCGTGCGAACACGTAAGTGGATGTATACGGACTGACGCCTGCCCGGTGCTGGAAGGTTAAGAGGAACGGTTAAAATACTTTTGTGTTTGAAGCTGTGAATTTAAGCCCCAGTAAACGGCGGTGGTAACTATAACCATCCTAAGGTAGCGAAATTCCTTGTCGGGTAAGTTCCGACCTGCACGAATGGCGTAACGACTTCTCCACTGTCTCAACCGCGAACTCGGTGAAATTGCATTACGAGTAAAGATGCTCGTTACGCGCAGCAGGACGGAAAGACCCCGGGACCTTTACTATAGCTTGGTATTGGTGTTCGGTACGGCTTGTGTAGGATAGGTGGGAGACTTTGAAGCGGCCACGCCAGTGGTTGTGGAGTCATTGTTGAAATACCACTCTGGTCGTGCTGGATGTCTAACCTTGGACCATGATCTGGTTCAGGGACAGTGCCTGGTGGGTAGTTTAACTGGGGCGGTTGCCTCCTAAATGGTAACGGAGGCGCTCAAAGGTTCCCTCAGCCTGGTTGGCAATCAGGTGTTGAGTGTAAGTGTACAAGGGAGCTTGACTGTGAGACCGACAGGTCGAGCAGGTACGAAAGTAGGAACTAGTGATCCGGCGGTGGCTTGTGGAAGCGCCGTCGCTCAACGGATAAAAGGTACCCCGGGGATAACAGGCTGATCCTGCCCAAGAGTTCATATCGACGGCATGGTTTGGCACCTCGATGTCGGCTCGTCGCATCCTGGGGCTGGAGTAGGTCCCAAGGGTTGGGCTGTTCGCCCATTAAAGCGGCACGCGAGCTGGGTTCAGAACGTCGTGAGACAGTTCGGTCCCTATCCGCTGCGCGCGTAGGAAACTTGAAAAGGGCTGTCCCTAGTACGAGAGGACCGGGACGGACGAACCTCTGGTGTGCCAGTTGTACCGCCAGGTGCATGGCTGGTTGGCTACGTTCGGGAAGGATAACCGCTGAAAGCATCTAAGCGGGAAGCCTGCTTTGAGATGAGGTTTCCATAAACATTATTGTTTTGTAGGCCCCCTATAGACCATGGGGTTGATAGGCCAGGCGTGGAAGCATCGTAAGGTGTGGAGCTGACTGGTACTAATGGCCAACCATTTACAAAAAAGTTTCCTTATCGTCAGTGTTTTATTATGGAACATGTTGATGGTAATGCTGCTCGCGTCTACTATACGATTCTTGACTCCCACACGTTGTAGTGCGTGTGTGTTATGTCAACCATTTTGACGGTGGTCATAGTGGTAGGGAAACGCCCGGTTACCATTCCGAACCCGGAAGCTAAGCCTACCAACGCCGATGGTACTGCACTCGAGGGGGTGTGGGAGAGTAGGACACCGCCGTCACTTAACGTGATATAAGGGGAGGGTGTTGACGATAAGTCAACACCCTCCCCACACACATACCCACTGCGGCGCGATAGCCTTTGAACTCTTTTGTGCATGGATTTTTCTACAGCTATTGCTGCTGATGTTTTAGATCAGTATTTGTACTGATAGTTAGTTTCTTACCATCATTCTTCCAATGGATTTCGGGTAAGAGTACGTTAACTTTGGTATTTTTATATGCCCGCCATTCACACTATTTACAGTTCGATCTATTCATATTGACATTGTTGTCAGGCTTATCTGGTGCTTTAGTTATTACGTTAAATGCCCCGTGGTGATCAATCACTACGGGGCATTTTGATTTCGGTAAGGTCTTGTTTGATAACCGCTTTAGTTAGTTTTGAAATTCATGTGCCCGAGTTGAGGCTCCACGCACGAGTATGTTTAAGCGATCAGCTGCAATATCGACAACTTCAGTTAGTGTCATCAGATGTTCAACTTCAGGAGAATTACTCAAACGCTGCCGCGCATCTTGCAAAATGTTTTCGATGGTGTCATGTGGATGAAGGTAGGCAACGTACGGTGTGCCAAACTTCGCCTGATATTTCTCAGTCAGAACATGCAAGAGCTCTAACTGATCTTCGGTGGCACTACCCAATGCCAGGGAGCCAATATCGCGGGAAATACCATCAACACTGTCTGCAGTTACCAGCTCATACATGTCAGGATAGTCAGCAATTAGTTCGCTACGCTTATCGTCATCTGCTTGAACAATAGCTACCAAAATAGCGTTACGAACCTCGTCGAGAGAAGCAAATGGTCGAGCTTCCCAAGCTGTTTCTAGAGGCCACGTTTGGGTGTTGAACAAGCTACGGAATGTGGTGACAAACTGCTCTTTGGACATTGAATTAACTTCTGCCAACGAAACTCCAGCAGCCACGTCAGCAGTAAGGCGGGTCCTTGAATGTGGCATGTGGAAAAACAGCAAATTTAATAAAATTGCGGTAATTGAGCCGATTGACATTCCCGAAGAGAAGAACACTTGAGCCCAGCTTGGGAAAATAGCGGCAACTTCTGGGCGGAAGGTAACGAGCATAGCCAACCCCAAAGCTGTCGTGACAATAGCCGCGATACGGAAATCTGATAAATCTGCTTTTGCGATAGTTTGTAGTCCAACCCATGCAACATTAGCGAATAGGGCTAACGACGCTCCGCCTAATACGGGTGAAGGGATAGCAGCTACGATCGCCCCCACTTTCGGTAACAGTCCAACAAATATCATCAAGACGCCAGCACCGGCCGCAACCCAGCGTGACTTAATGCCCGTCATACGAACCAAACCAACGTTTTGCGCAAACATTGTGTATGGGAAAGAATTCAGTACGCCACCAAGGGTGGTAGAAACACCATCAGCGCGAATCGCGGCAGCTACGTCGGCAGATGTAATACGCTTGCCGACAATCTCTCCAGTAGCAAAAACGTCACCTGTTGTTTCAACCATCGTAATGAGCATCACGATAAGCATCGAAATGATAGCGGTGAGTGAAAATACCGGCCAACCGAAATAAAACGGTGTGGTGACGCCCAGGGCGGGAGCGTGACTAATAGCGTCAATCTTTTCCACCGGCACGTGGTTGAGTAAGAGCGCAATAGTTGTGCCGCCAACAAGCCCGATAAGAACTGAAATTGTGCCTAAAAATCCGCGAAAAAAACGTTGTGCTAAGACGATCGTAAAGAGAGTCCCAAACCCGTAGGCCACGTCTTGAACAGCGGGAACGCCGTCGGCATAATTGACAAAATCATTGGCTGAAACTGACAGCAGGGAAGTACCCATAACCAAAAGAACAGTGCCCGTGACATGATGAGGGAAAAAGCGCAAAAGTTTAGCGAAATAAGGTGCCGCGAAAAATGTAAATAAACCAGCAACAATAATTGATCCGTAGATGACTGGCAGCGAAGCAAGTCCGCCGGTGCCGTTTGTTGCTGTCAAACCGATGGCAATAATCGGTGCGACTGCAGTTGTTGTTACGCCTTGAATAATAGGCAACCGAACACCAACTTTACGAGTAACACCCACACTTTGGATAAGAGTAGCAATGCCACAAGTGAAAAGATCGGCGTTGATGAGGTGGATGGTTGTTGCTGAATCGAGATTTAAAGATGAAGCGATGAGCAACGGTACGATAACAGCACCCGCATAAAAAGCAAGCAAATGTTGGAGGGATAAGAGGGCAAGTTTTGGCGCCTTAGGGACGGCGTTCACAGAATTTATATGACTCACAACGATAATCGTAGTAGGTGAAATAACCAATCACTCCTCTTGTCTAGTATGTGGAATAGCTATGTCCATTTTTTGGAAGATGTTTTAGCGTACGGTATGCAGTGCGAAGCTCCCATGAAAAACCGAGAAAAAATTGACGAAATGAGCAAAAGTCTGAATAAAAATGATCATGTCAGGCATACTTGTCTCATGGAACATGACGTTAATAACACAAAACCTGTTTCGACGACGGTAGCGTCGGCGAATAACCATCAACTTTCCAGTGACGAGCGCACATCGCTTATCGAAAATAACGGTATTGACATTATTACTGAAGCGGAACGGACAGCTCAGCCAAGTGATCTTTTCTGGCCGTGGTTTGCGGCAAACGTATCAGTATTCGGTATTTCGTACGCCTCGTTCGTCTACGGATTCGGTGTTTCCTTTTTCCAAGCGCTTATCGTCGTCGTCATTGGAGTGACGATCTCGTTCGCATTATGTGGAATTATTGCGATCGCTGGTAAACGTGGTTCGGCACCCACAATGATTTTGTCGCGAGCGGCATTTGGTGTGTACGGCCAAAAGATCCCCGGGATTTTTTCCTGGCTAATGTCCATCGGCTGGGAGACATTCTTAGCGATTATGGCAACGTTAGCTACCGCGACAGTTTTCACCCAGATGGGATGGAGTGGCGGGACGACGACGAAGATTGTCGCGTGTCTTATTATCGCAGCTATGATCGTTTCGGCGTCAGTTGCCGGATATCACATCATTATGAAAGTTCAGTCCATATTGACGTGGATAACGGGAACATTGACGATCGTGTATATTCTTTTGACAGTTCGCCATATTGATTTCTCAATTATTATGCAGCGCCCTGCCGGGTCTTTGACAGCAGTTATCGGGGCACTTGTGATGGTGATGACTGGTTTTGGGTTAGGTTGGATTAATATCGCGGCAGATTGGTCACGGTATCAGTCACGTCAGGCGTCGGCTGGAAAGATCGTTGCGTGGAATACTGCCGGCGGTGCTATCTCACCTATTTTGTTGATCGCTACCGGATTGCTCATAGTTGGATCAAATCCAGAATTGGTTGACGGTATTGCGGCAGATCCGATTGGTACGTTGGCAACTATTTTGCCAACGTGGGTATTGTTGCCATTCTTAGTGACAGCAGTTTTGGGTTTAGTCTCGGGTGCTGTTTTGGGTATTTACTCTTCGGGGTTGACACTGTTGAGCTTGGGAGTGAAAGTATCGCGTCCAGCGGCGGCAGGTATTGACGGTATTATTTTGACGACTGGCACTATTTGGGTTGTCTTTTTTGCTCAAGACTTCTTAGGTCCTTTCCAATCGTTCTTGATTACTTTAGGAGTACCTATTGCATCTTGGGCCGGGCTGATGATGGCAGATATTGCACTGCGTCAGCGTGAATACGATGAGCAGGCACTTTTTGATCCACGAGGTATCTATGGTGCGTGGGACTGGGCATCGTTAGTCGTGATGGGTGTGGCATCTGGCATCGGCTGGGGCTTGGTGATCAATAACTTTGCAGAGGAAGCAGCATGGAATAATTGGCAGGGATACTTGCTTGGACCACTTGGTCTAGGTGGTAGAGATGGCGATTGGGCATGGGCGAATCTCGGTGTCTTGTGTGCTTTGGTGCTCTCTTTTGCTGGAGGATATCTATTGCGCCGCCGCAAAGTTGCACGACAAGAAAAACGGCGATAGCGAGATTGATGTTTGTGGGCGGAGTCGATTTTCGCCCCCGCCCACAGTGTTACCGGTCTCTGAGAACCTTAAGCGAATGATAAGAACATTTTTTCCAGATGTTCTTCATCTACATCTCGTCCATGCGCATAACAATTTTTCATGCCGGTAGCAATAACGAGGTATCCAGCCCGGTCAACGGCTTTTGCTACCGCTGCTAACTGCGGAATAATATCGTGGCAATCTTCTTCGTTTTCGAGAGCTGCGATAACTGCGTCAAGTTGTCCGCGGGCGCGTTTAAGCCGTGTGATGGCCGGTTTAACATCGGTTGCTGGTAGTTTCATGATTAATCCTTGCATGGTATGTTGTGCACTTTTACCGGCGAGCATCCTGTCCGTGTGTCCAGGTAACATATCCGCCGTCGAGGTTGGCGGTGGTGATTCCATAGTTGTCTAACAGGGTGTAAGCAATATGGCCACGCAGGCCGACTTGGCAGTGGACGAGAACTTTTTTGTCTGCTAGTTCTGCGATTCGGTCACGGATGTCGTCAACTGGAATGTTGATAGCACCAGGAATGCTTCCGCGGCTAAACTCTGCTGGGCTACGAACGTCAACCAGAGTCCATCCGTTGGCTAGTGCTTGATCTAGTTCGTGCCATTGGATTGTTTTCTCGCCTTGTTTGGCGTTGTCGGCAATAAAACCGAGCATGTTAATGGGATCTTTTGCGGAGCCGAATTGTGGGGCATACGCAAGTTCGAGATCGGCAAGGTCACTAGCGCCTAGCCCAGCGCGTATTGCGGTGGCAATTACGTCAATTCGTTTATCGACGCCGTTAGTTCCAACTGCTTGAGCACCTAAAATAGCATCATTATCTGCATCGATGATGAGTTTAAGATGGAGCGGTGTGGCGCCCGGATAGTAGCCGGCATGATGGACGGGATGGGTGTGGATGACCCGAATATTTTTACCTGCTGCGCGGGCTCGGCGTTCATTCCATCCGGTTGTAGCTGCCGCTAATCCGAATACGCCGATAATAGCAGTTGCGAGTACCGGCATGGCGCTAACGTTTCGTCCTGCGATAATATCGGCAACTAATCGGCCGTGTCGGTTGGCTGTTTGTGCTAGTGGAACCATGATGTTGTCACCGTTGATAGCATCAGTTTTTTCGGCAGCGTCCCCGAGGGCGAAAATTGTGTGATCACTGGTGCGCTGCTGGTGATCGACGCGTATTCCGCCTCGCTCATTGATCGCTAATCCGGCGTCGCGTGCTAATTTTGAGGCTGGTTGTACACCGAGTGCGGCAATGACGACGTCGGCTTCGATTCTGGTATCTCCAGCCATGACGTAGTTTTCGCCGATTGCTTCGACTGTTGAATTGGTCAGCAGGGTGACGCCGTTCTTTTCAAGGTGAGTGGCGACGATGGCAGCCATTTCGTCGTCGAGCGGCGTCATGATTTGGGATTCGCGTTCAATAACTGTGGTGTGTAGCTGACGTTTAGTAAGGTTTTCCGCTAGTTCAAGGCCAATAAATCCGCCACCAATGATGACTGCGCTGCGTGCCTGAGTTGCTTGGATGTGATCGATAATATGATCGGTGTCTTCAACTGTGCGTAGTGTGAGTGCGTGTTCGATGCCGGGGATGGGTGGCATTGTGGGTTGGGCGCCGGGTGAAAGAACGAGGTAGTCGTAGGCTATGTCGTAGTTTCCTTCGGGCCCGTTGACTGTGACAGTTTTTGCTTGTCGGTTGATGGCGGTGGCGGTGGAGCCGGTGCGCACGTCGAGATTGAATCTGTCTTTGAGAGATTGTGGCGTTTGGAGAAGTAGGTCGGATCGTTCGGTGATTTCGCCGCCGATGAAGTAGGGCAGGCCGCAGTTTGCGAAAGATACGTAGTTAGATGATTCGACGACGATGATGGTCATTTTTTCGTCGTTGCGACGTAAGCGGGTAGCGGTTGACATGCCGCCGGCAACGCCGCCAACGATAACGGTTGTGGTCATGATTTCTCCTGTGAGCGGTACTGGTCTTTAGCTGAATAATGAGCGGAAGAAGCCGCCTTTTTTAGCTTCTGCCTTTTGCTCTTCGGTGCAGGTGCACCATTGGCTAGCGGGGACTTTGGCTTTAACAGATGCGATGTGTTGGCCACATCCGCCCCAGGTTGTTTTGCCACAATTTTTGCATGTTACGGGATAGCACATGGGTTCTCCTTGCGAATTGGGTGGTCATGGTGACCGACCATTACCTACAAACATACCCCCGGGGGTATGTGTTTGCAAGGAGGTGGTGGAGATTATTTAATGTAAACGACAACTGTTTCTGGGGTGGCGAGCGAATTAGGCACAACTATTTTTCCGTACGGCGCACAACATACGGGGATAAGTTTGAGGTGTGCAACTGCTAGCGGTAAGCCGATAATTGTTATGGCTAGTAGACATGCGCTTAATATATGGCCGATCGCTAGCCAGATACCGGCGATAAAAAACCAAACGATATTCATTAGTTGGGAACCAAGGCCGGCATTTGGTTTGCGAACAACACTGCGTCCAAAGGGCATAAAATAAAACCGGCTATTCGGAAGGCGGCTATGGACATGGGGATGGTAACGATAAAGACTATGCCAATAAGTCCGGCGAAGATGTATCCTAAAAACATCCCAAATCCGCCGAAAAATAGCCAAAGAATATTAAAATTGCATTCATGATAGTAGTCTATCGGATAAATGTCGTTCAAAAATGACATATCAGGAACTTTAAGGCTTCCGACCTACCCTAAACACATGAAAAGACGTAAACTATTAAGTAGTGCGCTTGAGCGCATCACTCTTAAGTGTTACCGACCATGGAAGTTGAACACACATGACATACAAACTCGTTCTCGTCCGTCACGGCGAAAGTGAATGGAACGCAAAGAACCTTTTTACCGGATGGGTAGATGTGCCACTTTCGGAAAAGGGTACTGAAGAAGCAAAGCGTGCAGGCAAGCTCCTCAAGGATGCTAATGTTTTGCCAGATTTGCTTTTCACTTCGCTACTTCGCCGGGCAATTATGACTGCTAACCTTTCTCTCGATGCATCCGATCGCCACTGGATTCCAGTTAAGCGTAACTGGCGCCTCAACGAGCGTCATTACGGTGCGCTCCAAGGGAAGAACAAGAAGGAAATTCGTGACGAATACGGTGAAGAACTGTTCATGCAGTGGCGCCGTTCTTACGATGTTCCACCGCCAGCAATTGAAGCTGGTTCTGAGTTCTCCCAAGATTCAGATCCACGCTACGCCGGCGAGCCAATTCCAGCAACTGAGTGCTTGAAGGATGTTCTTGAGCGTCTTCTCCCATACTGGGAAGGCGAGATTGTTCCAGAACTTAAAGCTGGCAAGACCGTAATGATTGCTGCTCATGGTAATTCTTTGCGGGCAATTGTTAAGCACCTCGATGGCATTTCTGATGAAGAAATTTCAGGCCTTAACATCCCAACAGCTATTCCGTTGTACTACGAATTGGATGAGGAAACTCTCAAGCCAATCACTAAGGGTGGCACCTACCTCGATCCAGAAGCTGCAAAGGCAGCTATCGAAGCAGTTGCTAACCAGGGTAAGTAATTGTAGCGATACCTCATATATGTCAGGGGCGCATCTGCAGGATGTGCCCCTGACATATATGAGGGGCATGAACGAACATATTCACGCCCTTAGCGTAGGCGCATGCCTTGACAGCGTCCAACTTTGATAGAATAAGAACATTCCTTGTTCGCGGAGATAAGAGAGACTACCACATGAGCTTCAAAGTCGGAGAAACGGTTGTTTACCCCCATCATGGGGCTGCGTACATTGAAGATATTTCAGAAAAGATAATGCGTGGCGAAAAGCGTCTTTATCTTACACTGCGTATCATTCAGGGCGATATGGTTATTCAGGTTCCAGCTGATTCAATTGAACAAGTTGGGTTACGTGATGTGTCCAATGATGAACAGCTTGAAGAAGTTTTTGCAGTATTGCGGGAAGAAAACGTTGAAGAACCATCAAATTGGTCACGGCGGTATAAGGCTAATGGTGAAAAACTTACATCTGGTGATGTGAATAAAGTAGCTGAAGTTGTTCGTGATCTAACCCGGCGTAACAGTGACCGTGGCCTATCCGCTGGCGAAAAGCGGATGCTGGCACAAGCTCACGCCATTCTCGGATCTGAAGTTGCTCTTGGTCGCGGTATTAGTGATGAAGAGGCAGCCGAACTTCTCAATGAGATTTTAGGGGAATTTACGCTCACTCCAGACAGTGGCGAGTCGGCCCCAACACCACAATCAGCTCAATCGGCTGAGTAAAAACGTTTAAATAAGGGTCCTACCAACTAGGTATGGCCCTTATTTTCTTTATCGCAGGAAAGAGACGCTATGAGCTGGAGCGCAATCATTGCCGGAGCAGGATCAGGTTCGCGCTTAGGAGCAAACTATCCAAAAGCCCTTGTTACATTAGGTGGTATTCCACTCATTGTTCACGCTACCCAAACGATGATAAAGGCCGGGGTAAACGAATGTGTAGTGACTACCCCCAGTGGTTATGAAGATCAATTCCAGGAGATCTTTGATCATTACCAGTTACCGGCACGGATAGTTACTGGGGGTCAGACACGTCAAGATTCTGTAGCACGTGCTCTTAAGTCAGTGACGCACAGTTCAGTTCTTGTCCACGATGCAGCGCGAGCACTGACGCCAGTGGAGATAATATCTCGGGTGATGGCGGCAGTCGAACGAGGTGCGCAAGCAGTAATTCCAGTGTTACCAGTCATTGACACAATCAAATCTGTTACCGAAACAAACATTGTGGAATCTACCTTGCAACGCAGCCAGTTACGGGCAGTGCAAACACCTCAAGGCTTTTCTACCGAACTATTGCGTCAGGCCCACGCGGACGGCGCTAAACTCAGCCAAAGCGAGCAAAGTGCCGCCCCTGATGATGCAGCCCTCATCGAACGTATGGGAATTGACGTCGTCGTCGTCGACGGCTCAATTAACGCCATGAAAATAACAACTCCGCTAGACCTAACTTTGGCAGAACATATATATCGCACACTACATAACGCACCCAGTGAGGAACTATGACACAGATGATGCGCGTGGCAACTGCCGTCGATGCCCACGCTTTTTCAACCCAACCTCACCGAAAACTTTTCCTTGCCTGCCTCGAATGGCCCGATGAACAAGGTCTAGAAGGCCATTCAGATGCTGACGTTATTGCCCACGCGGCAGCCGATGCACTCCTTATTGCTTCCGGTATCGGGGAGCTAGGTACTGTTTTTGGCGTAGATCGACCCGAATGGGCAGGCGCTAGTGGCAGCGCCCTACTAGGGGAAAGCGTGCGGTTAGTGCACCAAGAAGGCTGGGAGATTAACAATATTAGCGTTCAACTCCTTGGACAAAAACCACGCTTTGCGCCACGGAAGGCAGAAGCCGAAGCAGCAATGTCCGGTGTCGTCGGCGCACCAGTATCCGTAGCTGCCTCCACAACAGACCACTTAGGTTTTATCGGCCGCAAAGAAGGCCTAGCCGCCATCGCAACTGCATTATTGATTCGCAACTAAAAAATCGCCACTAAAACAATGGTGGCGACCACTGAGGCCGCCACCATATTGAGTAAAAATAGTTATTATTAACGGGACGTCTTGGATGCTTTAGCTGCTTTGCGTAGTCGTTTAGCGTGCCGGGCAACCGGAATAAAAGAGACCAAGCCACAGAACAAGACGAAAACAACGCCGAGAATGCCGAAGTAGGCCGCGTCGTGTCGAGAAATGTCTAGTAGCCAAGCACCAGCAGAAATAGCTGTTGCATACAAGAACGGAGCTAATGGCGAAGCAGCACGCCCCGTCGTCGCATAAAGGCCAAAAATCTCAGCTTCTTCACCTGCAGGGGCAAGCCGAGCCAAGTACGTACGTGACGCAGACTGCGTCGGCCCAACGAATACGCATAAGGCCAAACCGAAAATCCAATAGATTTCGTGACCAGAATAGCCCAGTAGCCCATCGTGGAAAATAAAGACGCCAAGACCGAGTAAAACCATCGAAGCTACGGAGAAAATAATAACCTTCGCAGCCCCAATACGATCATCAAGCCAACCAAAACCGATGGTAAAAATGCCGGCAACAACGTTAGCGGCAATACCAAACAAAATCACTTCTGAATTCGAAAAACCAAAAGCGACACCAGCAATGATCGCGCCAAAAGAAAAGACTCCGGCTAAACCATCACGGTAAATAGCAGACGAGATTAAGAACCACAAAATAATACGATCATTGCGCCACAACTGACGAATTGACTTAAAGAGTTCCCGGTAAGCATTAAAGAATCCATCAACAGTTGATTCAGTTGCACGTTCTTTATTTTTTAGTGTGAAAATGAGCGGTAAAGAGAACCCAGCAAGCCAAGCAGCGGCAACCAACATTGAAACGCGAACATTAAGTCCGTTGCTACTAGTGACACCAAACCAACCAACCTCGGGGTTGATGAAGCCGATGAAGAGAATCAGCAATAAGACAATACCGCCCAGATAGCCTAATCCCCAACCGAATCCAGAAATACGCCCATAGTGTTCCTTGGGGGCAAGATCAGAAAGGAGCGAGTTGTAAACCACGCCGCCTGTCTCAAATAAAATATTTCCGATTCCAACTAAAACCAGACCAAGTAACAAATAGTCTTCGCCTGGCTTGACGAAGAAAAGCAGCCCGATAATTGTAGCGGTGCCAAGAGTTGTTACTGAAAGTACAGTGGCGCGTTTGCCAGAGCGATCTACTGCCTGCCCTAACGCGGGTGCGATAAGCGCAATAATGACACCAGCAATACCAAGTGCCCAACCTAAATACGTGTTGGCGTGATCGCCAAACAGATCAGGGTTGGAAATGTAGAAAGCAAAAATAAAGGTAGTGACGATGGCGTTAAAGGCCGCCGATCCCCAATCCCACAAACCCCAGTAAATAATTTTTTTCGTAAAGAGGTTCGTTTTCTTTGGCGCTGTTTCAAGCGATGAGTCTTCCGGTGAATACGGGAAAGCATCGTTGCTTGGAAGCGACGTTGTTTCTAGTTTCATATCTGTAATCTATCGTTATTTACTGATCAAGTGAGGTAGTTTGCGTGAGATAAACTGTGATACGCAACATTTGTCCTGACAATGTGACAATTAGAGTCATGTTTAATTAGGTAAAAATATGTTTTTACCAGGGTAAGTGTGCGTGCCCGCGGTTGGGGTATTTCCGTGTAAAATTATCACCATGGCACTACATATATATGATTCAGCAACGCGTTCGATGCGCGAGTTCACTTCTTTGACTCCAGGTAAAGCAAGTATTTATTTGTGTGGTGCAACGGTACAGGGCTCACCGCATATTGGACATATGCGCTCGGCACTAGCTTTTGATGTGTTGGTGCGTTGGTTGCGTCGTTGCGGTTATGAGACGACGATGGTTCGTAACGTTACTGATATTGACGATAAAATTTTGGCTAAGTCAGCTCAAGAGGGCCGGGAATTTTGGGCGCATGCCTATATTTATGAAAACGAGTTTAGTGCTGCTTATGACGCATTAGGAGTGCTACGGCCTACCTATGAGCCCCGCGCCACTGGGCATATTCCAGAAATGATTGCCTTTATTGAGCGGTTGATCAATCGGGGTCACGCCTATGTGGGCGATCCTGGAAATGTGTACTTTGATGTGGCTTCGTTGCCAGATTATGGTTCGTTGACGCGCCAAACTCTTGACGATTTTTCTGACGACGACGAATCTGCAGCTGACAAACGTAACCCGCGTGACTTTGCGTTGTGGAAAGCAGCTAAACCTGGTGAACCGGCTACTGCCTCGTGGGAGACGCCATGGGGGCGTGGGCGACCTGGCTGGCATCTCGAATGTTCTGCTATGGCTGGTAAATATCTTGGGGAATCTTTTGATATTCACGCGGGCGGTATTGATTTACGTTTTCCGCATCATGAAAATGAGCAGGCACAGTCACATGGCGCCGGGTACGGTTTCGCCCAGTACTGGATGCATAATGCTTGGGTGACGATCGACGGGGAAAAAATGAGTAAATCGTTAGGAAATTCCTTGATCGTAGCCAATATTCTGCGAGAGCATCCGGCGGTTGTTGTCCGGTTGGCGTTGGGGACGGTGCATTATCGATCAACAGTTGCTTATTCGGAACGAACGTTAGCAGAAGCGAGTGCTATCTGGGATAGACTCTCGGGTTTTGTTCAGCGTGCGATTGATGAAGTTGGCGAAGTTCCCATGGCAGAAATTGCTGGTCTGGAATTAGCAGATTTTCCAGAAGATTTCGTTGATGCGATGGATGATGATCTTAATGTTTCGGCTGCGCTCGCGGTTATCCATGAACACGTTACCGCTGGTAATAATGCGTTAGCTATTGAAGAAGATGAGAGTGTACGCCGGGAACAGCTTTTAGTTCGTGCTATGCTCGACGTTCTTGGACTAGATCCATGCGCCACGCCGTGGCGTGAAGAGAATTCGGCTGGTGCGCATTATCATGATGCACTCGATGCCCTTGTGCATACAATTTTGGCTCAGCGTGCTCAGGCACGGGCAGAAAAAGATTGGCAACGTGCAGATTCTTTGCGTGATTCGTTACAAGAAGCAGGAATTCTTGTAGAAGATTCAGCAGCGGGTGCGCGCTGGAAGATCGGAGAAAAGTAATGGCAGGTCATTTTGGGCGTCCCGGCGCAGTGCGAAAAGGTCGAAAAAAGGGAACCAAGGTAGGGTCAGGTGGCCAACGTCGTCGTGGGTTAGAAGGTAAGGGTCCAACTCCAAAAGCTGAAGAACGTACCTATCATCCGGCGTATAAGAAAAAAGTCGCCCGCGAAGCGGCAGCGTTAAAGGCTGCCGGACCAAAATTGCGTGGCCACTTGCATACTCCTGAAGGATATGAACTGGTAGGAGGCCGTAATCCGGTTGTTGAGATCGTGGCTTCAGGTATTCCATTTAGCCGGGTATTTGTTGTTGGCTCACTTGTCAATGACGATCGAGTGGCAACTGTATTGCGGGCAGCAACTGAATCGAATGCAGAACTTATTGAGGTTACTCGTCAAGAATTAGATACGATGACTGACGGTCAAGTCCACCAAGGTATTGCGGTGGAAATTCCGCCTTATGAGTATGTTGATTTAGAAGAACTGGTGGCGCGGGGGCGTGACCATCTTGAACCGGGACTTATTGTTGCTTTGGACTCGGTTACTGATCCGCACAATCTTGGTGCTGCGATGCGTTCGGCATCAGCATTTCGGGCAGATGGAGTGCTAATTCCAGAACGTCGTAGTGCCGGGGTGAACGCAACGGTTTGGAAAGTGTCGGCTGGAGCTGCTGCTCGCGTCCCAGTGGCCCGCGAGACCAATCTGGTGCGAGCTTTGGAAGAACTCAAGTCAGAAGGCTACTTCGTTATTGGTTTAGCAGGCGAAGCCAGTGCCACAATTGACACGTTAGATATGGCTGATGTGCCAGTTGTGATAGTGACAGGATCGGAAGGTAACGGCCTATCGCGTCTAGTTCGAGACACCTGTGATGCTATTGCGGCAATTCCTATCGCGTCCGATATGGAGTCATTAAATGCTGCAGTAGCAACAGGTATTGCGTTATATCAATTTGATGTTAACCGTAGAAATTTCCATCAGAAGAAGGCATGATCATGACATCGTGGAGATCCGTTCAAGGGTATATCGACATCTTAGATCCTGATTTGACTACGCCAGAAAAAGTGGCGGAATTTTTCGCTTCGCAACAGATTTTGGGGCGTGGGCGCCATGTCGCGCACGGGTATGAGTTTGAGGTAGCTATCAGTGGTCGACGGCGACGCGTTGCCATGCTTGATGATGCTGGAACGGTGATTCGTGGGCTGACAGTCAGTGATCTTTTGGTTGAGATGCAAGATAAGTTACGTAAAGTTGCTGTTGAACTTGACGGTGAGGTGGTTCACGGTCCTCTCGATATTGGTGCAGTTGATATTGACGATGATGTCGACGACGATGTCGATCTAGCCCAGCCGCTTCCGGTAACTGGGGAAGAAGATTTTGATCAAGGGATTAGTGGGGCACAAATACCCGATTTTTCGGCTGGTCCAATGATGCTGATGACGGATATGTCTATGGCAGAAGTTCCTTCGATGGCAAATACGCAACAAGCTCCAATTGTTGTATCTAAGCTTGGCAATATGCGCGTTTTGGTTTCGGAGGAGTCATTGGGAAGCTACCGAAAAGTTTTTCCTCGGCCAAATTATGTGATGGCTTTGGCGCCTAATGTGGCTAATCAACCCAACCCCGTCTTAATGGTTCGCCGGGATAACACTCGCTTAGTATGGGACTGGGCAGGGGAAATGCCGGTGTTTGGTTGGATTGCCGAGGGATCTGTTGCTCATGAATTTGTGTGCGATGAGCTAGGAGCAGGTGCCATTGCCCGTTTAGCAATTGCAGATTTGGTGAATGTTACTTTTGCCGAAATGCGCCATGCGTTACTTGTTGAACCACAAGCAGCAGTGCGGACTCTCATCCGCACCTTGGGGTTACCGTCAGAAATAGCTGACGTTTTAGCAGGTAAAGGGGCATTGTCAGCGATTCCGGCAACAAAGTTGGTTTCACCCGATGACTGGTCTTTTGAAGATATGTTGGCATGGGAGTTTGCTGGCGAAGGCGTGCTTGAGCCTTCGATGATGCGGGCGGTTAATAAAATTTATATTGATCGGCCATGGCTGGTTGCTATTGGATCGGCTGCCCAAGCTACCTTAGCTGGCGCATTATTAGCGACCGCACTCCATCGTCATCGGCAAGGGGCTGGCGGAAAGACGCTTTTTGTGGTTGGTACCGGTGTTTTATTGAGCGCTTTTACTCGGATCGGAACGACGACGTACATGCGCAGTATCGTTGATCGGAAGCAAAAGGACATTGAAACTTGGCGTAATATCCGTAACTGGCAAGCCTGAGGGCAACAAAGGAGAAACATGTTTGTTCCACAACCGCGAGAAGAAGAATTAACCGCCTTTTGGACGCGGGCTAAAACTCGGTCAAAACTCGCTGAGGTGCCAGGGGTGATGGGGATGACGGATACCATCGCAGTCGAACCCCCAGCGTTTGCCTTTGGTGACGGAACTCGGGAGCTTGCTAGCGAGCTTGCCAACCTTGTTGTCTCCGGGAATAAGACAGTGACAACAAGTTATGCACCAGCCTACGATGCGACTAATGAGGCCTATCCGCGTACTGGCGATTTAGCAATTTTATTGGATGGTGAGGCCCGTCCAGTTGCATTATTGCGGAATCGAAAAGTAGAGGTTGTCCCATTTAATGAGATCAATGATGAGATAGCAAAAGCGGAAGGTGAGGGTTCGCTAGAGCAGTGGATTGCTGAGCATACTCGTGTTTTTACATCTGATGCTAGTGCTTTAGGCCTTGAATTCAGCCAAACAGCAAATATTATTGTGGAACATTTTGACGTTATGTATCGCGTGGATACTGATCTTAGCTGACGGTATATGCTACATCACATCTAGGGAGCTTGCTATTGTTGTCGTCTCCTCCGTATAGTTCTGGACGTTTGTGTAAAAGAATTTCGCGAGGAGACGCATATGTCGAAGCTATTTACGTGGGAGTTACACGGGGACGGTACTAAGATCGCCCCCGGAGAAATTGTTCCACCAGGCGAACGCCTTTCATGGCCTATCACATTTGGGGTTGGTGCCCAACATATGGTGGCTATGTTTGGAGCAACGTTCCTTGTTCCACTCATTACTGGTTTCGATCCGGCAACAACATTGTTTTTCACCGGCGTCGGAACCATTCTTTTTATCCTTATCACTGCCGGACGTATTCCTTCTTATCTAGGTTCGTCCTTCGCTTTCTTAGCTCCGATAGGTGCGGTAACAGGTTATGTTGCCAATGGCGGACAGCCACTCGATGATCATTTAGCCTCCTTAGCTCAAGGAGGCATTATTATGACTGGTGGTTTGTTAGCCTTGATCGGCATTTGTGCGCATTTCGCGGGAACTCGCTGGATTGATGTGCTAATGCCGCCGGTAGTTACTGGTGCGATTGTTTCGCTTATTGGTTTTAACCTTGCTCCGGCTGCATGGAATAACGTTCAGGCAGCTCCAGTGACGGCGGTTGTCACTATTATGGCGATCTTACTTTCGACAGTGTTATTCAAGGGAATTATGGGTCGGCTATCCATTCTAATCGGCGTTATTGTTGGCTATGTGACAGCGATTATTCGTGGCGAAGTGGACTTTAGTGCGGTGCAGGCGGCAAATGTTGTTGGTCTGCCACATTTTCGTGCGCCGGCTTTCGATCTGACATTATTCGCGTTATTTATCCCTGTCGTTTTGGTGCTTGTTGCTGAAAATGTTGGTCACGTGAAATCAGTGTCCGCGATGACTGGTGAAAATCTTGATACCTATACTGGGCGTGCGTTGTTTGCTGATGGCGTGGCAACAATGATTGCTGGTTCTGGTGGCGGTTCGGCGACGACGACGTACGCCGAAAATATTGGAGTGATGGCTGCTACCCGAATCTATTCAACCGTGGCATATATCGTGGCAGCTGGAATGGCACTGTGTTTGTCAATGTTGCCAAAGTTTGGTGCTGCAATTGCGACTATTCCGCCAGGTGTTTTGGGTGGTGCAGCAACGGTTCTTTACGGCATGATCGGTATGCTAGGCATCCGAATCTGGGTACAAAATAAAGTCGATTTTTCAGATCCAGTTAATCTCAATACTGCCGCGGTAGCAATGGTTATGGCGATCGCGAATTACACACTTTTCGTAGGTGAGCTAGAGTTTTCCGGGATTGCGCTCGGTTCGTTCGGTGCAATCATTATTTACCACGTGATGCGTACGATATCGCGGTGGCGCGGGACAACAATCGAGCCAGCTACTCCAGCGTCAGCGCCGGCAGGTGCTGAACTCGAAGAAGGTGCTCTTATTCGGGAGCATGACAACCGCTAGTTAATAGACGTACAGTCCTTTATCGGCTCCAGTGCGGAAGTGAGATCTTCTTCGCTGGGGCCGATATTTGTGCCATTGAACTTTTTACCGATGACAATGTCGAGTAAATCGGAGGTATTTGTTTCATCGAAGTGAATGGTAGAACCAGGGAAGTAAGCGCGCAAGGTGTAGGCTGCGTCAATATTATTCTTACCGGTAATGATTCGGGTAGCTTCTGGCAATGGAGCACCGCGCCAGTTAGATGTTTCAGCCACGGTCACTCCGAGAGTGGTAAGATCTTGGCCGACTGCGCCGGCTTGTCCGCTAACAGAGGTGGAGTTGTAGACGCGTGCGGTGATGGTGGTCAGATCCCGTGCTTGAATGTCGTTGGGTGGGCATGGCACGATATGGACCGGTTCAGCTTTCTTGGAAAATTCCCGATCGAATGGTGCTGGGATAATACCCACCCAAATAAGCGAGCCGAAAACGAATAAGAATGCCATGACGGCTGAAATTGAACCGAAGATAACGGTCTGACGCTGTTGAATGCGCTTGCGATATTCCGCGCGCGGATCATATGGGGTGCTCACATTAATATAATTTAGCGCACAACAAGTCTTTTGGGCGAACTTTGCGGGCAAAATATGGCGAATTGAGTGATTTTTTATGCTGTTCGCCGAGTACTGGCTCGAGGTTAAAAAGAAGGCAAGAAAGTCGGCTAGAATATAAGTGCGAGGTCGATACATGTCTAAAACTTTCCACTCTTTGTCTTATCCAAATTATCGTTTGTGGTTTATTTCTAATCTTGTTTCAGCAACAGCTGTATGGATGCAGCGCGTTTGCCAAATCTGGGTAGTTCTGACTGTTTTAACAGAGAATTCTGCGATTGCTGTTGGGCTAGTGACTGCTTTTCAGTTCCTTCCCCAAATGTTGCTTGGGCCGTTTGGTGGGGTGCTTGCTGACTGGGCTAATCGTCGTCGATTGATTCAAATAACGCAAATAACAGTTGCCATTATCGGTTTAGTTCTTGGCGTTTTGTTAGTTACTGGATCGGCACAGCTTTACCATGTTTATATTGCGGCTATTCTTGCTGGGACGGCTGATGCGTTATCGTCGGCGGTTCGAAATACTTTTTTGTCCGAACTGGTGCCGGCCTCGTCGTTACCTAATGCGATTAGTTTAAATTCGACGTCGTTCAATATCGCTCGGTTAATTGGTCCGGCATTGGCTGGACTCTTGATTGAACTTGTTGGGCCGGGCTGGGTTTTTATTCTAAATTTTGCGCTGTTTTCCGTCCCCGTTATCGCATTAACTATCATGAAACCGCAGCATTTCTTTGCTCATGAACGTGTTGCGCGCCGTAAGGGAATGCTTCGGGAGGGGTTTGCTTATGTGCGTACCCGATCAGATATTTTGGCGATATTGGTGATGATTGCGGTGGTTTCTGGCTTGGGGCTGAATTTCCAGGTTACTCAGGCTTTGATGGCAACTGATGTTTATGGCATGGGTGCTGGATCGTATGGTTTCCTTGGTTCGATGCTCGCTATTGGTTCGTTAAGTGGTGCGTTACTCTCGGCACGTCGCAAAGCTCCTCGATTTTCAAAGTTGTTATTGTACGCGGTGGCTTTTGGCGTGGTGGCAATTGCCGCTTCGCTAGCTCCGACCTACACGATTTTTGCATTGTTAATGATTCCTACCGGGTTTACGATGCTCACGTTTTTGATCTCGGTTAATACGCTTGTGCAGATAAGTACGCCATCGGAATTGCGTGGCCGAGTATTGGCTATTTATTTCGCGGTTAATCTTGGCATTACCCCGATTGGTTCGCCAGTTGTGGGTTGGATCGGGGAGGTTTGGGGGCCACGCTGGTCGATTGCAGTTGGTGGTATTGGCTCGATCTTGGTGGCTTTGATTATTTTTGTGTGGGCGAAGACGTCGTGGGATGTGCAGTTGCATTCGCGCCGGCGGTGGCCGTTTGTTGATATCCATGGGCCGCGAGAGCGTTATTTGAACAATAAATTTGGGCCGACGGACGAGGGCTTGCGCTAGTTTTCGACGGCGAAAATAGGTCATGAAAAACATTACCCCGGACTCGTGAAATAGTCCGGGGTAACTGGCGGAGGATGGGGGATTCGAACCCCCGAGGGCTTGCACCCAACACGCTTTCCAAGCGTGCGCCATAGGCCACTAGGCGAATCCTCCTGGGTAGCATCGTTAATGATGTACCTGTTAATGGTATACGAAAACAGAGCCTGGGTGCGAATCGGTGGCGTGTTACCTAGGCAATAATTCGCATCGTTGAGAAAATTCGCGTACACTGTAAGTCGACTCCTCACGTGGCGTCATCTTCGGTTAATTCCCCAGGGCAGGAATGCAGCAAGGAGGCCGGGCTCTGGCGGGTGCGTGGGGAGTCCTTTATATTGTGCTATATTGTGCGTATTTTTTGTCGCGGTTGGTCGGGTAATCTTGGTTAACTAGCTGGTGGATAATCGGCATTATCCACAGTATGTGCATCTGATGAGTCAGGTGTGGGAGCGGTCGAGTAAGATGGTGTTTGTGAGTGTAGCCATGTATCGCCGTTATCGGCCTCAGTCCTTCCAAGAAGTTATTGGGCAAGACCACGTCGTCGCGCCGTTAAGAGCAGCGTTGGCCGCGGGGCGTACTACCCATGCGTATTTATTTTCTGGTCCGCGCGGGTGTGGGAAAACGACGTCGGCTCGTATTCTTGCGCGTTGCCTTAATTGTGTGAACTATCCAACCGATACTCCGTGTGGGCAGTGCGATTCGTGCCGGGATCTTGCGCGTGATGGTGCTGGATCACTAGATGTAGTGGAAATGGACGCGGCATCGCATGGTGGTGTAGATGATGCGCGTGAGCTTCGCGAACAGGCGAGTTTCGCTCCGGTACGGGATCGATTTAAGATCTTCATTATTGACGAAGCGCATATGGTTTCAAACCAAGGCTTTAATGCGCTATTGAAGTTGGTTGAAGAACCGCCGGCGCATGTGAAGTTTATTTTTGCGACGACGGAGCCGGAGAAAGTTATCGGCACGATTCGTTCGCGTACGCATCATTATCCGTTTAGGCTTGTGCCTCCTTTAGAACTAGAGAAATATCTAGCTCGTATTTGTGCGCAAGAAGGAGTGGTTGCCTCTAAGGAAGTTTTGTCCTTAGTGATTCGGGCTGGTACGGGTTCGGTGCGAGACACTCTTTCGGTGTTGGATCAAATCATTGGTGGTTCTGATTCGCACACTTTAGATTATGATCGAGCGGTTGCCTTATTGGGTTACACCTCTGCTCATCTGCTTGATGATGCGGTTAGTGCAGTGTCTGAACGCGATGGTGTGCAGTTATTTGGTGTGGTTGACTCAGTTGTGAAATCTGGCCATGATCCACGTCGATTTGTGGAAGATTTACTGCAACGGCTACGTGATGTGGTCATTATTGCGTTGACGGGGCAGAGCGCTAGGGATGTTTTCGTGTCAGTTCCTGATGATCAATATCAGCGCATGGCCGATCAGGCTACTCGGTTAGGTGCTGCTCGGGCTTCACGTTGTGCAGATATAACTAACGATGCTCTCAATATGATGGTGGGGGCTACTGCGCCACGGTTACAGCTTGAACTATTGTGTGCCCGTCTTGTAGTT
Organism: Arcanobacterium buesumense; assembly: GCF_012563545.1. Classification (NCBI taxonomy): domain Bacteria; kingdom Bacillati; phylum Actinomycetota; class Actinomycetes; order Actinomycetales; family Actinomycetaceae; genus Arcanobacterium; species Arcanobacterium buesumense. The sequence continues at coordinate 1,760,598 of NZ_CP050804.1, read as the reverse complement.
GCACAGGCAGAAAAAGTAGGCATCGCAGATACTGCCTCCGGAGCAAGCGTTGTGGAAGGCGGACAGGTATCAACACCACCACAAGAACTTAAAAAGTGGAAGAAGCCATCGGCACAAGAGGCTATTGCTGCCCGGCAGGATATTCCAGCGGTTCCTGCAGTACAGCCGCAACCTGCCCCAGTAGTGGCTCCAGCTACGCATGCTGATCCACCGCACAAGGATGTAGTTCCCGAGGTGCCACCGGCACGTCCAGAACGTTTGCCAGATTCGGCTGCGGCACAAGCGCGAGTTGCTGCGGCCGGGCCAGCTCAGGCTATCTTTGATAAAGTCCGCCAGTCATGGGATGAGATTGTGGCACACCCTCACCTTGGCGCCTTGGTGCGCAACCAGCTCAAAGCAGGTGCCCGGCCATACGATGTTACTGACAACACCTTGCGGATTGCTTTCGCAATGCCAGCGGTAGCTTTGCGTTTTAATCAACGTGCTTCCGGTACTCATGTAGCCGATGTGATTAAGGACATTCTTCACATCGATCTTGCGGTAACTGCTATTGCCGAAGATGAGGCATCATCCCCAAAAGATAAGGCCGCTCTAGATACAACTACGCCAGTTGTTCCAGAGAATACGGCCCAACCAGTGGGCGATATGCCACATGTTCAACCAAGCCCAGAGGCACTTCCTGAAGAAGATGCTGTTGTGCCTTATGAGCCAGTAGCAGAAGTAGAATACGAAGAAGAAAACCCTATCGATACTCCCACGTCCTTAGTTGAACGCCAAGATGATGCAGATCCGGCTGGAGTTTTAGGTGCCCTGGTTGATGGTACAGCTAAGCTAAAAGGCAACGATCATATACAGGTGGCTGAACTGCCAGCTTCTAGCGCTTCTCCCGCAACTGTCGAACGCAACGCGCCACGGGTGGAACCGATCGGTGAGGTACCATTTTTTGCTGAACCAATGCCAGCTATTCCGCCACTCGAATATCCGGGTGAGGATACGTCGTCGTCGGCCATATCAATGACCCCGCCAGCGCCAGTGCCGGTAACGGAAAAACCGAGAACTCAACCCACGTCGTCCAATACGCCAAATGATGAAAAACGGCCAGTGTGGGAAGTCCACCCACCTATCCGGGCTGAAGAACCAACAGAGCCTTCCCCGGAATGGGAAGAAGTTTCTGAAGACGATCCCGATATTAGCGAGTCTTCGTTAGTGGGATTAAAAGTTCTTCTCGATACGTTTAATGCACAAGTTATTGAAGAAATACCTGATCGTCAGGGAGGTGAATAGTGGCTGGAGTCTACGATGGTGCAGTTCAGGCACTGATTGACGAATTAGGTCGCCTTCCTGGAGTAGGACCAAAAAGCGCCCAACGCATCGCTTTTTATCTTTTGGAAGCAAGCGATGAGGACGTCACCGAACTCATCTCCGCACTACAAGCCGTCAAAGCAAAAGTACAGTTCTGTACCGTGTGCGGAAATATTGCTGAAGGGGATCTGTGTCGAATCTGTTCTGATATGCGTCGGGTAGATAGCACGATATGCGTTGTTGAGGAAGCAAAAGATATCGTTGCTATTGAACGTTCACGTGAGTACCGTGGAAAATACCACGTGTTAGGTGGCGCTATTGATCCCATCGGCGGTGTCGGTCCAGAAAATCTACGAATTCGTGAACTATATGCGCGACTTCAAGACGGCACTGTTAAAGAAGTTATTCTGGCAATGGATCCTAATGTTGAAGGTGAAGCAACAGCAACATATTTGGCGATCAATCTTGCACATATGGGCGTTGTCGTTTCTCGCTTAGCTTCTGGTCTGCCAGTCGGTGGTGATCTGGAATACGCCGACGAAGTGACAATATCGCGTGCGCTAGAAGGCCGCCAGCGAATCCACACGCCGTCGTAGCGCAATGGGGCGAAGCGCAATGGGGCGGATCAGGAATAATAATCCACTGGTTCATGCGGAGCTTCACGCTCTAGCATAGTAGCTTCTTCGCGGTGTAGCGGCAAGATATTGTGTATGTAGGATTGAACAGCATCGTGTAACGCAATATCATGACCAGCTTGTTCGGCAATGTACCAGCGGTGTTCGAGAATTTCATGGAATAGCTGTGCCGGTTGAAGTTTGCCACGCAGGTTGTATGGAATAGCGTTCACAGCAGGCTCATACACATTAGCCATCCAATCATGGGCCACGATAGAATCTGGCATATCCCATTGCCCATTCACGGCACGATAGCTATCTATATCATTCATAATTCGGCGTGCTTGTGCTTCTTCAACATCCATTCCCGTTAATCGCATGATCTTACGAGAATAATGGCCAGCATCAACAACCTTTGGCTGAATTGACAGGCGGGTACCGTCAATATCAGTACTCATTTCCAGTTCGCCTACCTCAAAACCAAGTTCGTTGAGCCGGCGGATACGTGCATCAACTCGCCACCGATCGGCTAGGGCGAAAGATTCTGCACTGGTTAACTCATTCCATAATTCGCGGTAACGCCGTTCAAAACGGTCGCCCACAGCAATTGTGTTAAAGTCTTCGTCTAACACACCACCGGCTTGAAGATCCATGAGTTCGCCGATGATGTTGGTACGTGCAACATCAATGTCATAAGCACGTTTGCGAGCTGAAAGGTTATCTTCTATCTCGCCAGTTTCTGCATCCACCAAGTAGGCAGCAAACTCGCCAGCGTCACGGCGGAATAAAGTATTGGATAGTGACACATCGCCCCAGAAAAAACCTAATAAATGCAGCCGGACCATTAAAACAGTCAGCGCGTCGATGAGTCGATCAACAGTTTCCGAACGCATTGCTTGTTGGCCAAACAGTGCGCGGTAAGGCAGAGAAAAAGGAAGATGTTTAGTGACTAGCACGGCGTTGAGTGGTTCACCGTTATCAGAAGTTCGCCCAGAAATAACTGCAAAAGGCTCAACACAAGGAGCATCTAGTCGTTCTAAATTCCGTAGGGTCTCGTACTCCTTATATGCAACCGTTTCGCCGATTTCCTTGATTGCAATAATCTGATTCTCTAATTTGACAAAGCGGACGATGTGGCGAGAAATACCACGGGGTAGTTTAGTGACGATATCGTCTGGCCAGTCCTCCAAAGGAATATTCCACGGTAAGTCCAAAAGCGCAGGACTGACCGTAGCTGAAGTGATCTGCAGAGTTTTAAACATGAGATACGTTCCTTGGTAAGTGCAATATCGTCGATAGTGAGTGTGAGAGGGTGCGAACTAATTCGCACCCTCTCACACTTTAGTCACGAGATTGATCAGTCACCAATTCGGTTGCCAGTGGCAGCCGAGAAATAGTGGACATGATCAGCGCGTGGGCGTAAGTAGATAACATCGTTCGGGCTTGGGACATTCTCTGGTGGAATGCGGACAACCATCGTATCGGAATTATCGCCAGAGCCAAAGCGCTGTGATTCGCTCTTGGCTCCTACGATTGTGCCGTAAACGTAGGCATCCGAACCTAGACCTTCAACAAATGTCACCTTCAATGGAATGGAATGAGCGTCTGCCTGTGGCAAAACATCGAATGCTTCGGGACGCAAACCAATGGTGATCTCACCGTTGTCTTCAGCTGTAAGTGCGCTCACTACATGTGCTGGAAGATCCAAGCGGGCATCTCCAAAGATGGCCTGAGTTCCCTCAACACGCCAGTTACCAAGGTTCATGGCAGGGGAGCCGATGAAGCCGGCAACGAATGCGTTAGCTGGGCGGGCAAACATGTCAGATGGTGAAGCAACCTGTTGCAGTAGACCGTCCTTGAGAACCGCAATGCGATCGCCCATGGTCAATGCTTCGGTCTGATCGTGAGTAACGTAAACGGTGGTTACGCCGAGTTCACGCTGTAGCGAAGCGATCTGTGTACGGGTTTGAACACGAAGCTTGGCATCCAAATTAGAAAGTGGTTCGTCCATCAAGAAGACTTGTGGTTTACGAACAATTGCACGTCCCATAGCAACGCGCTGACGCTGGCCACCGGAGAGTGCCTTCGGCTTACGCTCAAGATACTCGGTCAAGTCCAAAATCTTGGCGGCTTCTTCAACCCGCTTACGGATTTCAGCTTTGTCAACACCAGCAATTTTGAGAGCGAATCCCATATTGTCAGCCACGGTCATGTGTGGGTAGAGCGCATAGTTCTGGAAAACCATAGCGATGTCACGATCTTTTGGCGAAACATCGGTGACGTCACGATCACCAATGAGGATGCGACCAGCATTGACATCTTCAAGACCAGCGAGCATACGCAACGAGGTGGACTTACCACAACCTGAAGGTCCAACGAGAACGAGGAACTCACCGTCGGCAATTTCAAGGTTGAGTTTATCGACTGCAGGCTTATCAGCGCCTGGATATACGCGGGTAGCGTTTTGGAAAGTAACGGTAGCCATTACCAATCCCTTCACCGGCAGGTACGTGCCGGACGATCCGTTGTGAAAGGTGTCTGAGTGTCGACTCTGACACAGGCTTCGCCTCGGTGCGAAGCTGGTATTATTGTTGCACAATTTGAGTGATTTTTCTAGGTATCCCACACGTGAATTTGTGAGCTTTCGTCAGGTGGGTTACCTCGTCGTCGAGCTGGGCTAGGCTAAGTAATAGGAAAAGGAGGGGTGATGCGCGAACGCGGCGAACTATCTGGCTATAAGTTAATCAAGCGGATTGGGTTTGGTGGCATGTCAACCGTCTATGAGGCGGAAAGCCCCTCCGGGCAGCGAGTAGCATTAAAACGTATGAACCCGGCGTTGCTTGATGATCCGCATGGACGCCAGCGATTGATTCGTGAAGTGCGGATGTTGCAACGGGTTTCTAGCCCGCATGTTGCTCAGATTCTCGACGTCGAGTTCGACGACGACGTTTTCATCGTCACCGAATTAATCGACGGGCCCACTTTAGAAGCTGATGTTGGCGATCATGGAATTTTTGCTGACTCGGACCTTGTTGAACTCGCGCATGAACTGGTTGGCGCATTGCGTTCGGTACATCAAGTGGGGGTGCTACATCGGGATATCAAGCCCTCAAATGTCATGATTGGACCGCAGGGCATTGTGCTCATTGATTTTGGAATATCGCAAGCTATCGACTCGACTCGACTAACCCAGCCAGGTTCCCTTGCCCATACTCCGGGCTATGTTGATCCGCGTATTATTGCCGGCGAGGATCCAGATGAGGCTGCCGACTGGTGGGCTTTGGTTGCGGTGATTGGGTTTGCTGTTAGTGGGCATCCGCTGTTTCATGGCTCGCCGGTCGCGATAATGCGCCAGGTGATGCGAGGCGAGGCAGATTTTACTGGCGTGGATCCAGATGTGGCGCGGGTGTTGCGGGCTGCCTTGGCACCAGATCTTTCGCAACGGTTAACGATTGATGATTTTTTGCGTGCCTTGGACCGACCGCAGGAGTTTGTTGAGTCGTTAGCTGAAGAAGCGACCCGCGTCGTCGAAATTCCTGCGGTTATAGATGAGACCCCAGATTTTTCGGAAACCCCAGTTGGTGACGAGGAATCAACACGTGTTGTGACAGTCGATTCTTTTTCTGCCGACGACGAGGTGGCGCGCACACTCATCGCGCAACCGCCTGCGCGGTTCTCTAGCTTCCCGCTTGACCCTACTTTCGGTCCGGACCTCAGTTTCCCACCTGACCCTAGTTTCCGGCCTGATGACGATAATGAGGTTGCTGAGTGGGAGAGCTTTATCGAACACCGACCGGTGCTACATCATTATCGTCTGTTGTGGGTGTTGGCGAGTTTGGCGCTCGCGGTACTTGCTGGATGGCAGGTGATTGTGGCAAGCGCGCTCAGTGGCGTGGCGTTTATCGTATTTTTTGTTATTGGTGGGCTGTGGGAACATGCTCAGGCACGCGAGCGCCGTGGAAAGACAGGTATGTTCCCGGTGGTTATTCGGACACCGTTGGTGTTGATACATGCTGTTTTTATGTGTGTTATTGGTGCAGTTGTTGGCGGAGTCGGCGGCTTTGGTAGTGTGTGGTTCGCAGATCGTCTTATCGCGCACGACGCCGCCATAGATATTCGGATACTTTTCGCTATGGCGATGTGTGTGTGCTTGATCTTGATGTGGCAGGTCGATTGGGGACGGATGGCACGTATTGGGTGGCGGGTGACGATTCGTAATATTGCGCCGACGTCGGGCTATTATTTTTTCTGGTGCCTTATTGCGCTCATAGCGTTATGTGTGGCGATCTTTGTGGTGGCGGTTGCGCCGATTAGTGGGATACAAGGTGATTTATTCGACCTTTTCGTTCATGGAGCGCGCTCTATGAGGTTTAATTATTAACGTAAACGTTTTATTATCAAAGCAGTCCACTTTAACTGAATTTAAGGCAAGTACATGGCATCGAAGAATACTCCAGGTATGTCGAGCAATCGGCAAACGAAAGAAGAACGCCGGCAGGCGGCTCGGGAAAAGGCTCGTCTGTTGCAGGAGCTTGAGGCGAAGCAAGCAAAGAAGCGCAAGGTTATTACCATTGCCGTTTCTGTTGTGGCATTGCTGTTAGTTGCGTTCGCTATTTGGCAAATTGTTACCACTGATAAAGGAAAAGAACGGGATCTTGGCTCATATACGGGCAGTGTTCGTGAAGTTAAGACCGATAATATTGCCGACGACGGCGGTGTTCTCTTCGATCATGATGGAGTTGCAACGGCAAGTGAATCAGGCAAGCCAGTTATTGGTTTGTGGTCTGACTATATGTGTCCGGGATGTGAACGGTTCGAGGCTAAGTTTAGTCCACTACTGAAAGAGCATTTGGATCAAGAAGACTTGCAGATTAAGCTTTACTTGGTCAATACGTTAGCCACTGAGTTTTCTACCAAGGGAGCAACGGCTTTCTATTATGTTGCCCAGTATGCTCCAGACAAAGCCTGGGCTTTTAATGGTGCGCTGATGGCTCATGGTGAAAAGATCCATGCACAATCCGCTCCGCAGAATCCGTCAGCAAGCGATATCGCTGATATTGCTAAGAGCGTTGGGGTTCCTGAGGATGTTGTTAACGATTTGCCAGCGTCGATTACCGATGAAAAATGGCAAGCTCTGGTATCAAAGACGGTGGAGGTATTCCGCGATAATGGTTATACCGGAACACCAACGTTGACGGTCAATGGTCAGGCTGATGATTCGTGGACTGAGGGAAATCCAGATGAGATTGTCCCGCAAATCCTGAATAAAGCAGCTGGAAAGTAACACTTTTTACTAAACGTGTCGAAGATTACCCGGTGGTGCAATTGGCATCACCGGGTAATCTCTGTCATTATTGTTATGCGCACCAGTTGCTCGACTGATGCGCACGCCTCCTTAGCTCAGTTGGTAGAGCGACGCTCTTGTAAAGCGTAGGTCGTCAGTTCGAGTCTGACAGGGGGCTCCATCAAACGGTTATTCAGATACAATATTTCACTGAAGTTTAAATCCCCTGAAAATTGTGTTTCCACATGGGAATGCGGAACTGTCAGGGTTTCTTTTTACAGATAGTTTTGGCATCTAGAGCGCGCAGTGAGATAAAACAGTAAATTGTGTTAATGCTGACTGCTTAGTCCCCGATATGCCGGGGAGTGTCTCAATAAAAGTGTCACATCTCATAAAATTTGCTAGAGAATAGTGATCGTTTTTAGTATTCTTGGTGTTCTCAGAAAAAGTCATCATACGAAAAGAGAACTGCGAATGAATCACTTTCCCAAAACTATGCGTGTAGCAACTGCCGCTGTCGCAGGTGCTGTGCTGGCATCTGTTTTCGGTGCGGTCGCCTATGCTGCGCCAACTATTTTCCCTTATAATTCCGGCGCACATATTTTGCCTTTTGAGAGTGCTGAAACGCCGAATGTTCCCGGTGAAGTAACTATCAATAATGGAAATATCCTACTCCCAACTGATTTCTTTATTAGTGGTGGAGCTGCAAATAACCGCGACGTTCGTGCCTACAACTGTGCTACAGGCGAAGTGCGTGACCTCATTGTCACCTACACATTGCCAGCAAATACTGAAACAATTTCGATGCCGCACGCAGATGTTTATCCATGCACTGGGTTTGAACTTGATGGCGACGATACCCGCGCAAAAATTGTAATGTCGCGTGGTGCAGTTCAACGCATTGAAGCAGAACAACAACCTGATGGACATACTTTCATTTTCCGCGGCATTGATCCGGCTTCGTACACTGAGGTTTCTGATGCAGTTTTTAAAGTAACTAAGGCTACTGAAAGCTTTGAAATTGATGCTTCAGCAAAATTTGAAAACGGTCTAGTCTACACCACGCGAGTAGGTGAAGGCGCCGCAATTGGCTTAAAATCATTGGAAATGAATCCTCAGTATGTTGCTGTTGAGAATCCTTTTATCCCTGAAGACGCGACTGAGGGTGAAGATACTGGAACTACCGATGGCGACGGTACTACCGATGGTGAAGATAACGGCACTGTTGACGGTGACGGTACTACTGATGGTGAAGATAACGGCACTGTTGACGGTGACGGTACTACTGATGGTGAAGATAACGGCACTGTTGACGGTGACGGTACTACTGATGGTGAAGGCGACTCGACTGCCGGATCGGCTGAGGATGAAGAACAAAACGGTACTTCGGGTAGCAATGAAACTACCAATAATTCAAATAGTGACAACTCGGGCACTTACCAGCAGGACATGCCGCAAGATCCTAAGAAAGTACTCGCTAGCACCGGCGTATTCTCTATGTGGATGATTTCCTTGCTTGCGCTAGGAACAGGTGCTTTCGGTGTTATTGCAACCAAGGCATCTCGCCGGGATGCATAAACTACACTCGTAGGAGAGATATCGAGTACCTTAGAGTTGTGACCGGGAGTGTTAAGCCACTCCCGGTCATTTCTTTTTATTACGCTTTGTGGGTTTTCTGATTCTTGAAAGCGTCAAGAAACTAGATTTCAGCTGATATTGAGTGTGATTTTCTCACCTCTTTTCGCTAAAAAATATTTGGTTTTTCTGATAAATCCTTGATAGATAGCCATTTGACGGGGTGGGTAAGTTTCTCATATTGTGGATAGTAATGGTATGGATTTGGTAAAGGGGGCTAGTATGTTACCTTCGGTGACTTTCCTGTTACCAGATAAGGAGGATGCTCCATGAACAGTATGATGGACAGCCTAAAAATGAGTCTTTCTGGGTTTAATGACCATATCTATACGTGGATACTCATACCGCTTCTCATCGGGGCGGGAATCTATTTCACGGTAAGATCCAAGGGCCTGCAGTTTCGCCTATTTGGAAAAATGTTTACCGTACTTGGCCGTAGCCGAGAGGCGAAAAAAGGCCAAATCTCATCATTTCAAGCATTTGCTATCGGATTAGCTGCACGTGTAGGTACCGGTAATATTGCCGGTGTTGCAGTAGCTATCACTCTTGGCGGACCCGGCGCAGTTTTCTGGATGTGGGTTGTTGCCCTTCTCGGAATGGCAACTGCGTTTATTGAAGCAGCTCTAGCCCAGCTATTCAAAGTCCCGTGGCGAGACGGAACCTATCGCGGTGGGCCGGCCTATTACATCTGGAAAGGTCTTGGATCATGGCGATGGGGTGCAGTATTTGCGGTAGCCCTCTTATTTACCTACGGAATCGCTTTTGAACTTGTTCAATCCAATACCATTTCCAATTCTCTTAATGAGGCTTACGGTTGGCCTACGTGGTTGACCGGATTAGTTGTTACCGTTTTGACTGGCATCGTTATACTCGGTGGAATCAAATCGGTTGCTCGCGTGACTGAAATTCTCGCCCCCGCTATGGCGTTGATCTATATTGTGATCGCACTTGCTGTGATCGTGATGAATATCGACCACATCATCCCAGTCTTCACCAATATTTTCACTTCTGCTTTCGGGCTTAACGAAGCTTTTGCAGGAACAACCGGTGGAGTGACAGCTGCGATGATGAACGGCGTTAAACGAGGGCTGTACTCGAACGAGGCAGGTATGGGTTCGGCTCCTAATGCCGCATCAACTGCTACCACAATTCACCCAGCTCGCCAAGCATTAATTCAATCGATGGGCGTTTTTGCAGACACCATGCTGGTGTGTTCTGCAACCGCATTCATTATCCTCACCTCAGGGCTTTACGCACCTGGTCAAGAAGTCGAAGGGGCTACCCTGACAACAAATGCAGCAGCCTCGGCGCTTGGTGACTGGATTCAGCCGGTGATGATCGTCTTGGTGCTAGTTTTCTGTTTTTCTACGCTTATTGGCAACTATGCCTATGCTGAAGTAAATATGGATTACCTATTCCCAGGCAAAAAAGTTGGAAACTACTTCCTGCGTTTCGTTGTTGTGGCAGCGACCTTTGTTGGTGCTATAGCGAAACTTGGATTGGTGTGGACACTTGCAGATACGTCCATGTTCTTTATGGCCGTTATCAATCTTGTCGCTATTTTACTTCTTGGATCATGGGCTTTTGGCGTCTTGCGAGATTTTGAATCAACCAATGGTGAAGGTGCATTTGTTGCCGTAGATAATCCATATCTGCCAGGCAATATCCCAGATACTATTTGGACAAAAGAAACAGCTGGTCAAGAGCATTAAAATATGTGGCGATAGTGATGTTGGCAGGTACTCGTGAGAGTACCTGCCAACATCACTATCGTGCAAGTCTTTTTAGTCAGCGACGATAAAACCAATCGTTTTTGTTGGTCCGACTGCCAAAATCTCGTCCCCTGGAGCCAAAATTGTTTCGGCATAAGCATTAACCCAATGATCGTTAGGTCCTTTAACCGCAATAATGGAAATGCCCTTAGAACGGCGTAATCCTAGCTCTGAAAGCTGCATCCCAGTCATGGCCTCATTGACGGTTGTTGAGACAAGAGCATAACCATAACCTAACTCGACGTAATCATTAAACGATTGCGCCACAATATGTGCCGCCCGCCGGCCCATATCAGTTTCTGGATAGAAAATATGGTTAACGCCCATTTGCTCAAGAATCTGACCCTGTTGCGGTGTTGAGGCTTTAGCCCACACTTCTGGTCCATTCATTTTCAGCAGTGCTGACGTTACCAAAATAGATGAAGCAAGATCATTGCCAATTGCTACCACAACTCGAGAAAAATCTGGAATTCCTAGGTCTTCTAAGGTATCGGGATTAGTGGGATCAGTGGCAACAACATGAGGAAGCTTATTAGCGAGGCTTTGGACAACTGCCGGTGATTTATCGATTCCTAAAACACTGTAACCGGCATACACCAGTTCTAAGGCTAACGCCGAACCAAAACGGCCTAACCCAACTACGGCAACATCATGTTTTTGAACAGAGTGGCGCAATCGCATACCACACATCCTTTCTTTAGCCGATTAACGGCCGATCTTTAGGAAGCTCATATGTTAGTGGCGTTGTACGCAATGCTAACGCAGTAGCAACGGTAAGCGGACCGAGACGCCCAATAATCATTAAGACAATCAATACCAACTGACTCGATTCCGGCAGAGTTGGCGTAATACCAGTTGATAATCCGACGGTTGAGAAGGCAGAAACAGCTTCAAATAGTGCTTGATCCAGATTCGCCGTTGTTTGAATCATTAACAACATTGTTCCCGTCATCACTGCAAGCGACGATAGTGACATTACCGTTAATGCCTGGCGTTGGGCAGAACGCGGTAAACGTAACCCCAACACATTAACTGCGCGGCCGCCACGCATCTCAGACCACACAACGAAACCGATCACGAACGCCGTCGTAATCTTCACGCCACCAGCAGTGCCACCAGGACCACCACCAATAAACATAAGCAAATCAGTTAAGACACGAGAAATGTCTGTCATTGACCCGACGTCGATAGAATTAAACCCGGCAGTACGAGGTGTAACAGAAGCAAAAAATGCCATCAAAACTTTTCCTGCTGGCTCCTGTGAGCCTAGCGTATTCGGATTTTGCCACTCAGCTAACGTGAAGAAAAGCCAGTTCGATAGCAATAAACTCAGCGTGCCAATAACAACAAGACGAGTCGTCATCGGCCAGCGCCACCAACGCAATCCGGAACTGTAAAATGCCAAAAGTGCCGGATAGCCTAAACCGCCAATAATGATACCTGCTGAAATTGGCAAAATAATCCACGGGTCGGTTGCGAATCCCATTAATGAATCGGTGTAAAGCGAGAAACCGGCATTGTTGAAGGCTGAAATAGAATGGAACCACGCTTCACCAATAGCCGATTCGAAGGGATGTCCTAAGAAAAGGAATCGGCATAACAACATGGTCGCAATCACGCTTTCAACTACTGCGGTCAATGCGACAATACCTACTACAACTCGGCGTACATGACCTGGTCCAACGCCACTGACCGTAGCCGTAGCAACTTCTCGGGTACGCATGTTCAACCGTCGTGCAATAACCATTGCTACCAAAGTAACGATCGTCATTGTTCCCATGCCACCGAGTTGCATCAAAATAGCAATCACAGCTTGGCCAAAGTCAGAATAATATGTTGCGGTATCAACAACGATGAGACCGGTAACTGCGGTAGCTGACGTAGCAGTAAAAAAGGCAACTGAAAATGGTGCACCCCCATTGAACTGTGGGCCATACTCATGCGGGGGAGTTGATAGCGGGTATGGCCAGGGAGGCTGCCCGGTTACCGAGATCGGGAGCATCAGCAGGAAGGTGCCCATCATGATTGTCATAAGGAAAGCGCAAATGACAATATATGTGGGTCGCATCTTTCGGAGACGATTCACCTAAGCGATTCTAGAGCCGAAGGTGTTATTAGACAACATAACAGGCTATCGTAGTGAGTGAAAGAACCCTTCGCGAACGTTTCAAGGAAAATCTATGCGCGCACTTATGAAGCCAACAGCAGGGCCAGGACTCGCATTACGTGAAGTTCCCGAGCCTACTGCCGGCTGTGGAGAAGTAAAAATTAAAGTAATGCGAGCCGGATTATGCGGCACAGACTTACATATTTTGTCATGGGATGATTTTGCGGCAGCACACGTGAAGCCGGGACAAATTATTGGCCATGAATTTTATGGCGAAATTGTGGAATTGGGTTCGAATGTTCCCGAGGGTGACGGCGAAGGGCAATTCCATGTGGGGCAGCGAGTGTCTGTCGAGGGCCATGTGGTTTGTGGGCGGTGTCGTAACTGCCGTGCTGGGCGGCGGCACATGTGTTCCCAAACAGTGTCAATCGGTGTGGATTGTGATGGTGCTTTTGCCGATTACGTCGTCGTTCCAGCGGCAAACGTTTGGGTTCAGCCAGAGCAAATCGACGCGGAACTCGGAGCGATATTTGACCCGCTAGGTAATGCAGTTCACACCGCTTTCCAGTTTCCTTTAACCGCTGAAGACGTGCTTGTTACCGGAGCTGGACCGATTGGTATTATGTGTGCGGCTATCGCTCGGCATGCCGGGGCGCGAAATGTTGTGCTGACAGATATTAACGATGAGCGTTTGGCTCTTGCCAGCAATATTGATGGTGTCGTTGGGGTAAATACGATGCGTGAGGATGTGCGTGATCGTTTTGCGTCTTTGGGTATGGCTGAGGGTTTCGATGTAGGTTTGGAAATATCGGGAGCTCCGAAGGCGATGGAGCAAATGATTGATCTGTGTACGCATGGTGCGCATATTGCGTTGCTGGGCCTGCCAGCTCAACCGTATCCGATTGATTGGAATACGTTGATTGCGCGGATGTTGACGATTAAGGGCGTGTACGGTAGGGCGATGTTTGATACGTGGTATCGGGCGACCTATTTAATGACTGGTTCGGTTGCTTTCCGAGAGCAAATTCGTAGTGTTATTACCCACCGGTTTGCGCCAGAGGATTGGGAAGATGCTTTTGAGACTGCGCGTGGTGGGCATGCAGGTAAGATTATTTTGGAATGGAATGACTGATGTTTGGTATTCGTGAGGAATTAGCGGCGACGCTTAATGATATTAAAGCTAGTGGCTTGTATAAGAATGAGCGGGAGATTCTTTCTCCGCAGTCGGCTCATATTCGTACCCAGCAAGGTGAATTGTTAAATTTTTGTGCCAATAATTATTTAGGGCTGGCTAATAATCCGGAGATTATTGCTGCTGCTCGGGCGGGGTTGGAAGAGTATGGTTATGGTACTGCTTCTGTCCGTTTTATTTGTGGAACGCAAGATATTCACCGGCGGTTGGAGCGTAAGATCGCTGAGTATGTGGGGATGGAAGATGCGATTCTGTTCCCGTCGGCGTTTGATGCTAATGGTGGTATTTTCGAGGTTTTGTTGAGTAAGGACGATGCGGTTGTTTCGGACGAGCTTAATCATGCATCGATTATCGACGGTGTTCGGTTGAGTAAGGCTCAGCGGTTCCGCTATAAGAATTCGGATATGGGGCAGTTGCGTGAGCAGCTGGCGGCTGCTCGGGCGCAGGGCGTTGGTCGTATTTTGATTGTGACTGACGGGGTTTTCTCGATGGATGGGTATTTTGCTAAGTTGCCAGAGATTTGTGATCTGGCAGAAGAATTCGATGCCATGGTAATGGTGGATGATTCGCATGCCACTGGTGTTGTTGGCGAGCATGGCTCGGGTACGCCGTCACGGTTTGGGGTTGCTGATCGGGTAGATATTTTGAGTGGTACTTTGGGTAAGGCGCTGGGTGGTGCTTCTGGTGGTTATATTGCTGGCCCGGTAGAGCTCATTGAGTTGCTTAAGCAGCGGGCTCGGCCGTATTTGTTTTCGAATGCGGTGGCTCCGGCGATTGTTGCTGGTTCGCTTAAAGCTCTGGATATTGCGCGCGACGGCGATCATTTGCGTGAGCAGGTGGCGGCTAATGCGCAGTTATTCCGGTCATTGATGGCGAGTGCTGGATTTGAGTTGTTGCCTGGTTCGCATCCGATTATTGCCGTGATGTTCCCTGGTGAAGATGGGGCACGTTTGGCTGGGGATATTGCGGCAAAACTAAGTGAACTAGGGATTTATGTTACGGCATTTTCCTATCCGGTAGTTCCGTTGGGTCAGGCGCGGATCCGGGTACAGCTTTCGGCTGCTCATTCGCAAGACGATGTGCGGACGGCAGTTAGCGCATTTGTGAAGGCGCGTGAGGCAGTTACGGCGTAGTGCGGATGCAAATGTGATCGACGACGTTCAATCGCGTTGTGGATAATGTTTGATTGTGGATAGTTTAGTTTGGTGATTTTTGATATTCGATACTCTGATCAGGTCAGAGTTAATTATCGGATATTGGAAGTGACTGATGGAAAAATTCATATATGTGCTGTGTAGCGTGCTTGCGCTTCATGTGTGGGGTGCTGGGATAAGTCCAGCGTATGCAGAGGAGTCCGGTGCGCAGATTTTGCCACAGGATGAGGCGTATGTGGGGATGGATATGCGTTTTCTGCCAGCAGAAGACGCTTCCGCACACCCTTCGTGGACGACGAAGACGTGGCGCGCTCGGCCCGTATTATTCACAGTTCAAACGGTAGATCAAGATATTTACCACGCTTACTGTTTGGAAATCACTGTTCCATCTGATCGGAATGCCCAAATTCGAATGGGTTCGTGGGATGAGTTTATGGGGGAGAACGCATTTAAATCTGATCACGATGTACAGCAAAAAGTTGCTTGGATTGTGCATCACTCATATCCGGCACGTGAGTTGGTAGATGTTGCCCAACAGGCAGGTATATCGCAGTTGTCCGCCGATCAGGCAATAAATGCAACCCAAGCGGCTATCTGGCATCTGACCGATGGAGTAAGTCCGGATTTTATGGACTTTGCCATCCATAACCGTGATGAGGATACTCAGGCAATACTGGCTCTATATCACTATTTGCTTTCGGAGAAGAATACCGGGCTAGATGAGCATGTGTTGGGAGCTGAGGTTAGTATTGATGCTCCGCAAGAAATGAGCTTTGCTGGTGGGCTTCTTGGGCCGATTACTTTTCATTCGGCAGTATCCACAGTGAAGGTTGATGTCCCAGAAGGTTATTCTTTGGTGGCAGATTCTGGTGAGGCAATTGATCCGGAACATGTTGCCATTGATAGGCCACTGTATGTGGATATTCGTGATACTGATACGGCTGGTGAGGTTACGCTCACTGCATATGTGGAAAGCTCGGCGTATCACGGATCGCTTGTTACGCCCGTTATTTCACCGAGTGCTCACGGTCAAACACTGGTGTTGGTTCAGCAGTTAGTGCAGAAATCTTCGCAAGATGTTGCGTTGAGGTGGCGTTCAGCTGGCGATATGTGCCGGGACGCTCAAGGGAATGTGGTTCGTGATACCCAAACCGGGCAGATTGTGGGTAAGGAATCGCCACTGTGCATAGTTGAACCTGGTGAGGCTGAGCCGCATCAACCACTACCGGCAGATGTGTCAGATAATTCGGCCGAAGATATCCAGGTGACAGCTCAGCACATGCCGGATGTGGAACTTGCTAAGACGGGCGCAGAAATATATCTTTTGGGCTCTGTTGCTGGGGTGATGGTTGCGATCGGAATAGGGTCGGCCTATCGGGAAAAGCGTCGTTATCGAGTGTTAGATAAGTTGATTGAGTAGATAGCTGGATTAGCGGAGTGTCCAATCAACTGGGGCGGCTCCTTGCTCTTGGAGAAGATCATTTGCTCGCGAGAATGGGCGGGAGCCAAAAAACCCGCGGTGTGCAGATAGTGGGGAAGGATGTGGGCTCGTGATTGTTGGCGTGTTGGGCATGAGTCGTGCTAAGGATTGAGCTTGTTTGCCCCACAGAATTGCTACTAACGGTTGCTGGCGGTGAGCTAATGCTCGAATGGCATGATCGGTGATTTCTTCCCATCCGCGATTAGCGTGGGATCCGGGTTTGGTAGGGGTTACGGTTAGAACTCGATTTAAGAGCATAATGCCGTTTTGTGTCCATGATGTTAAGTCGCCATGATCGGGTGGCTCGATGCCAAGGTCATCGTGTAGTTCGCGGTAAATATTGACTAACGAACGTGGTAGCGGGCGTACCTGCCGGTCAACGGAAAAAGAAAGGCCTACTGGATGACCTGGAGTGGGGTATGGATCTTGACCGACGATGAGAACTCGCACCTGGGGAAGTGGCTGGGTGAATGCTCGCAAAACATGTGCTCCGGCTGGTAGGTATCCACGCCGTTGTGCGTTTTCTTCACGAAGAAAATCACCCATCGCGTGAATCTGGGGAGCTAGCGGTTCCATGGCTTGTGCCCATGTTGGGTGCATAACTTTATCTAGATCGCTCATGGCTTTATGATACGGCCAATGTGTGCAAGATTGCGTACACTGAAAGTATGAGTGGTCAGAAAGATGCCCAATCAATCGACCTAACTGACATGGAAAAACAGATTTTGGCGATTGAAGAATCGTGGTGGACGATAGCGCGCACGAAAGAGCGTGCGATTAGTCAAGAATTAGGAATCGCGCCAATGCGATACTACATTCTGTTGTCGCATATGCTTGATGATGAACGGGTATGGCGAGCCCGGCCGCAACTAGTTGATCGGCTACGGCGGTTGCGTGATGCCCGTCAGCAAGAGCGAACCGTGTCATAGAGTGGCAAGCAGCTATTGGTGAGAAAGTTTAGGTAGGCTTAACTTCGTGAATGAATATGTAGAAGACGAATTTGATCGGCTGGCTAAAGAACGCCAGTCGCTAGGCGCACACCGGCAACCAAAGCGTGGTAATCCGTGGCTGATTGCGCTGGTAGCTGTTCTTGTTATTGGTCCGCTACTTGGTTGGGGTATTGGCTTGTGGATGGCTGGCGAATCGCGCCCCCATACACAATCGTCAGCATCGCAAACAGCTGTTGAAGAGCAGGCACAAGAGGAAAAGCCTCAAGAGTCTGGTGAACCAGCAGCAGCGGAGCCAGCAGCGGAAGCTCCTGCGGTAGAACCAGTGAAGCCACAGTTAGATATGAGCATTAGTGTGCGTGTCCTCAATGGACGTGGCGAGCAGGGGTTAGCTAATCAGATTGCTGAGCTACTTCAAGGCGAGGGCTATTCCGACGTCACGGGTGGGGATTATACCGGTGGTGGAGTGCCGGTAGATACCACGGTTTATTACAGCTCTGAGGAGTTTAAAGACGAGGCTGAAGACATCGCCCAAAAGATCGGTGGCGGTGAAGTTAAAGATGGCGCTGATATTTCGATGAGTTCACAGATCGTGGTTGTTATGCGCTGATAATCTATGCTGTTTCTTTTGAGTGGGCCGACCAAACTTGCGTCAAGCCCACTCAACTTTTCTCTGCTAGATGAAAGTCAGTCATAGTTAACTCTGTCATCTTGCACTCTCTGGCTGAGAGTGCCAAAATCAATACTATCACTCTCGGTTAGAGAGTTATAGTCACTTTGACTAGTGAGGCGTCATGCTCGTGCGAAACAGAACGCATGAATGTGGTGTCGGCCGTCGCGGGCACTAGTCGCAACCACCCTAATGGGAGGGAAAATACGATGGTAAAAATCATTGCTTACAATGAAGAAGCACGTCGTGGTATGGAGCGCGGTCTTGATGCGCTTGCCAACACCGTGAAAGTAACTCTTGGTCCAAAAGGCCGTAACGTTGTTCTCGACAAAAAGTGGGGAGCACCTACGATCACTAACGACGGTGTATCCATTGCTAAGGAAATCGATCTTGAAGATCCATTCGAGAAGATCGGTGCTGAACTCGTTAAGGAAGTCGCCAAGAAGACTGATGATGTCGCCGGTGACGGTACCACGACAGCTACTGTTCTCGCTCAGGCTCTCGTGAAGGAAGGCCTGCGTAACGTTGCTGCTGGTGCAAACCCAATCGCTCTGCGTAAGGGTATTGACAAGGCTGTTGCCAAGATCGTTGAGCAACTACTTGCAAATGCTAAGGAAGTAGAAACCAAGGAAGAAATCGCTGCTACTGCCGCTATTTCTGCTGGTGATAAGGAAATCGGTGAACTCATTGCCGAAGCACTCGATAAGGTTGGCAAGGAAGGCGTTGTGACCGTTGAAGAGTCCAACACTTTCGGTACCGAGCTTGAGCTAACCGAAGGTATGTCTTTCGACAAGGGCTACCTCTCGCCATACTTCGTTACCGATGTTGATCGCCAAGAAGCAGTCCTCGAAGATGCCTACGTTCTTTTGGTTGAATCCAAGATTTCCAACGTCAAGGACATGCTCCCAGTTCTCGAAAAGGTTATGCAGACCGGCAAGCCACTGGTGATTATTGCGGAAGATATTGAAGGCGAAGCGCTCGCAACCCTCGTCGTCAATAAGATCCGTGGCACCTTCAAGTCCGCAGCTGTTAAGGCTCCAGGATTCGGCGATCGCCGTAAGGAAATGCTCCAGGATATGGCTATCCTCACCGGTGGTCAGGTCATTTCGGAAACTGTTGGCCTCAAGCTAGAGAACGCTGATATTGAGCTTCTTGGTCGCGCCCGCAAGGTCGTGCTTACCAAGGATTCCACCACCATTGTTGAAGGTGCTGGAACCGCGGAAGACATCGCTGCTCGCGTATCGACCATCAAGACCCAGATCGAGAACTCCACCTCGGATTACGATCGTGAGAAGCTCCAAGAGCGTCTCGCAAAGCTCGCCGGTGGCGTTGCTGTTATCAAGTCCGGTGCAGCAACTGAAGTTGAGCTCAAGGAACGCAAGCACCGCATTGAGGACGCTGTCCGCAATGCAAAGGCTGCTGTTGAAGAAGGCATCGTCTCCGGTGGTGGCGTTGCACTTATCCACGCAGCTGACCAGGCACTTGCCGATCTCGATCTTGAAGGTGACGAAGCAACTGGTGCAAACATCGTTCGCGTTTCGGTGGCAGCACCACTCAAGCAGATCGCAGTTAACGCTGGTCTTGAAGGTGGAGTTGTTGCTGAAAAGGTTCGCTCACTCCCAGTTGGTCACGGCCTGAACGCTACAACCGGTGAATACGAGGATCTGCTTGCTGCTGGCGTGAATGATCCAGTGAAGGTTACCCGTTCTGCGCTCCAGAACGCAGCATCTATCGCTGGTCTATTCCTCACCACCGAAGCAGTTGTGGCAGATAAGCCAGAACCACCAGCTGCTCCAGCACCAGGTGCTGACGACATGGGCGGCATGTACTAAGAGTAACTACTTAGTTCTTGTTGCCAGTTATTGGCCAAGTAAAAAGGAACGAATCCCAAGAGAAATCTTGGGATTCGTTCCTTTTTACACGCCCGGGGTATGAGCTTACGGTAGTTAAATGCGTGTGATTGTGATGCTTTCGGTAGTTTCTTCGGGTCTCTTATGAGTGTAGTAGGCGTAGGTAAGGGTGAGGATGATGATGCCGGCTAATCCAGTAACGGGAGTCCATATTCGATCAATGTCATCGTAGCGAAGGTGACCGAAAACGCCGGTATGAACAAGGTATTCTTGGGTGGCAAGAATTGCGTCGTAGAGTCCGTGAGCGATGATCAGCGGTAGGATACGGCCTTGGCGTAATACATATATGCCGGCAAAAACTCCTAATGGAATCTGCCATAATGCTACGGCAAGAGTTCCGTAGTACAGGTGTAGGATCACCCGGAAGATGAGTACTACTGTTATTGATAAGCGTGATGGCATACGGAAAATATAGATTAAGGTTAATAAAATTAGCGCATAGGCAAGTTCTTCCATGCCACCATTGAGCATGAAACGGAAAATAACCCATATTGAAGGAGAGGGTAGTGGAATATTTATGTCATGTTTATCGAGATCGGTAAACCAATGGTGAAAGTCAGTTCCGGCCGCCACTCCCCAGGATCTGAAATAGGTGGAAAAAGCGTTTCCTTGCACGAAAAACAGAGTGAAGAATATTCCAAAAATTATCCAGGAACCATGGTGAGTGGGGAGCGATTGGGCTGAAGGAAACGTATTCCGAGAGAGCGTATACCATGCTGTTATGAGTAGACTGCCGACGATTAGTGCACTCAAGATTCGTAGCGACAGGTTTGCATCTAGATTTATATAGACGCCGGGGATGTAGATTGGAAATGTTTTTTGTCCAAATAGTTTCACGAGACCGGCAATAAATCCGCCAACGGTTATGGTTGCTGCCCCAAGAATCATCGTTGTGCATAGTGCATAGAGCGTAGTTTTTGGTGCTGTGGTTATGGTTGGTGCTGGTGGTGTGCTTGTGGTGGTGTGGTTGAGAGTTCGCGTGATGAGCCATGTGATTGCGCAGCATACGATGACGGGCAGGACGATGTCGTTAGCCGTGGTTTTTAGTGTTCCTAAGAATGTTCCGGCCCAGACGTCGTTTGGTCTAAATGTGATGGCGTTAAATAGTGCGTGGCTTAATGCTAGTGGCCATGCTTGACGGTAGTTCCAGTAGTAGTAGGTGGAAAAGATTGCTACCCCAGCCCATTGAAGGGTTGATAAGACGTTGAAGTAGGGTGGGAAGAATATGCCGCGAAATACTGCTGTCAGAACCACAATAAGGGTGAAACGTAGCGTGAACGATAAACTTGGTCGATTAAGTATTGGCCATGCGATAGCGGCGCAGATTATTTCGGTGAGCGCTCCTATAGTGGTGCTCAGTGTCCATTGCGTGGGTAGAGGGAGGTGTTGGGTGAAGCTGAAAACATCACCGATGAATCCAGCAGTTGAGGTAAATCCTAGTTGCTGAAATCCATGGACATGCATGAGTGCAAAAGATGCTAGTCCGCTAAAGACCACGCAACCAAACAACACATCACGAGACGATAACCGTTGACAAGTAACCACAACTCCCCCTCCTACTACAAGTGAAAATAACACGTTATTGTTTAGCTCAGTTCTTTACGACCAAGCGGCATCGTGCCTGGATCAACTTTGTTTATACATACATAAACGCCATGGATGTTCGCGCAGGGTTTACAAACTGTTACTCCTGTCCAATTGGGCCCATTGGGGATAGTGCCACTGAAATCAGGTCCTGTTAAAGCTCGGCAATCATTAGGCCGTGGCCCGAAAGCCGAGATCGTGTAACCAGAATAGTTGTGACCGTCCAATCCTCCTGCTAGGTCGGTCGGTAACCCGGCGGGAAAGAGGGCAAGAGTAGCGGTAGCTAAACTACTGATAATTCTATTAAACATGTTAACTTCCGTATAGTATGGTTAGTGTGGTTTTGGTAAAATTGAAATAAATTGAAATGAACATTTCTGCAAGATAACTTTACGTAAAGTATACTATTAGCTGGATGTGTCTCTACCTTAATGAATGCGTGCTGTTAATGTTGAGCGGTTATGGAGAATGCGATGAGTGGTGTGGCGAAAGGCGTTTATCGCCGGCTATATTCGACAACACTCATTAACCTTATTGGAGACGCAGTAGCGCAAGTCGCTCTCCCGCTTGCCTTCTTATATGCCACTGGATCGATTGCGTTAGCTGCCGCGTTGGCGGCGTCTACATTAACCACTCAATTAGTGTTGACAATGCCATTGGCTGCAATTGCAGACCGGCTACCGCGCAGACCAATTATTATTGGTGGTTATACTATTGAAGCGATCTGCCTAGCTATCTTGGGAATATTTCTCTACGTGGGTTTTGCTCAGCCAGTAGTTTTTATTGCGATCGGTGCGATCCGCGGGGCTGCGTCGCAGTTTGGGGTGGCAGCAAGTGCCGGCTATATTCCGCAACTGCTAGGACGCGATGCGCTTCTTCACTATCACTCACGGGTGGAAACCGTTGAAGGTGTTGCTGCTATTGGTGGCCCATCAGTTGCTGGCGGAATAGTGGGGCTACTCGGTGGTCCGTTAGCGCTTTTTGTCCCAGCCGTTATGTCCGGTATGAATGCCATTATTTATCGGGCATTGCCACCGCGCCCTACAGTGACATTATCTGATACCAGCTCGACTAAAAGCGAAATATTTCGCCGGATCTTGCCCGATATTTACGAAGGTATGGCATATATTGCCCACAGTCGAACCCTTATCGCAGCGCAGTTAGTCCAGTTTGCTTTAGGTGCCACCACTGCAGGCTACATCTATGGTGTGGTTGTTCATCTGAAATCTGATCTCGATCTGCCGGTGTGGCTAGTAGGGTTCATACTCGCCTCGTCAGGCGTGGGTGGAATCATTGCATCTTTGACCTTAGAGATCTTCGTCCCTATCGGGCGTTACAAAGTGGTGATGTCGCTGTCCCTTGTAGGTGTCGGTATTATCTTGGCGGCCTTTGCTTTTGTACACAACCTATTTTTCCTCAGTTTCGGGCTATTCGCGCTCGATTTTTGCTGGGTTGGCCTGTTTATTTATAGTGGAACACTGAGCCAGTATGTGACAGATGATCGGCATTTAGCTCGGGTCGATTCAGTAGAAACTTTGTCTTTTTATGGTGCCTCGGCACTTTCAACATTTTTTGCCGGGCTTCTTATACCTGGCCATGGCGTGGCAGTATATTTGAGTGCCATCAGCGCAACAGTTCTTCCGGCTTTCGTGATGCTGTTTTCATTACCTCGTCACCACAGGTGATTATTTACTCGCGCCCTTCACGTTCCTGGCGTGCCTCATTTTGCTTACGCTCAATATTTTCTAAAGTTTCTTGTGCTATCTGTTCGCGGCGCGCAGCTTCGGTTTGCGAATGATCAAGAATCCGAGGGGGTGCACCTGGAGCAAACGCCTCATCCAGTTCTTCTAGCGACGAACGCTTGACCACCGGAATATGTGGTTGGATAAGATCGGCGACGTCGTCGTCCGCAAGTAGGCTGGTGTTTTCCTCCGCAACCTCGCCCGGCTCACCCAATATCCGCTCCTGCTCTGCCGTCTGGAAAAGCTGTGCGGCAGGATCCATATCATCGCTAGGAACATCCCGCGCACCGGCAGGGGCAGGGTTTTGTTCTACCGAATCTTGCACGCCGATAGACTGAAAACTCGCCTCGATACGCTCAAATTCGGCAGTTAAATTTTGGCGAGCAACATGCTCCCACTCACTAGCTAACGGAGTCAAAAAAATACGTTTACGAGCAAGCAAATGCTCAACAATGCTTCGTCGAGCGATTAACCAATCTCGATCTGAAACGTGCGCATACTCTTGGCGCACCTGGCAAACATAGGTTTTGTAGTGCTGTGGAGCGGTTGCAAGAGTGCCAAAGTGAGCATCGTAAAGAGCAAGCCGATCGACGTCGATTGAATCAAACCGAGCAGTTTCGTCAGCACGTTTAACTGCTCCAGGAATATCGTGACGCTTATGTAAATGCGCAATAAGTGACGAAATCCGCTCCACGTTCTTTTCCGGAATACCGATATTAGCGAAAAACTCGCCAGCTAACAGGGCAGATGCCCGTTCGTCTTCCCCGCCATTTCGTGCGTGAACAGCTTGAGCCGAAACATCAAAAACTAAACCATGTCCCCAGGTAGCTAACCGCACAAGACACGGATTTTGGGTCTCGGACGCAAGAGTATCAACCCGAGTGAGCATGTCAGTCAAATGACGAGTGTTATGGAATGTACGCTCCGGGGCAGACCATATCTCCAAAAGCTGGTAAGCAGTATGCTCGATATCCTCTCGGGATGCAGTTGCTCCAGCATCGTATGCGCTCCGCACAAACGCTTGTACAACCCATCCGGGTGTGTTCATTTCTGGCATATATCCTCCAAGTTCAGCGCCCATGATTCTATACCTCTAGTCGCAACTACCCAAAAGATGCGAGGATTCTAACTAACCAAAAGTAACAAAAATGCTGAATAAGAGTGCTCCGCACGGCAAAGTAATCTAACGTAGAGATTGTGAAGAAAAAAGGTTCAGACAGTATTCTTACCGGCCGTGCCCTTATTACCGGTGGCACATCAGGCATGGGGGCAGCATTTGCCCAAGCATTAGCAGCCCGTGGTTGTGATCTCGTACTCGTTGCTCGAAATGCAGAGCGTCTCGCGCAAAAAGCCAACGAGATAATGCAAGAGTATGGGGTTGATGTTCGCACCCTATCGGCAGATTTAAGTGACCGCAGTGGTATTGACGCAGTTAAAGAACAGCTACTTTCGCAAGCTGAGCCAATTTCAATTTTTGTTAACAATGCGGGATCAGGAATGTATTCCCCGATGGCAACCGACGACGCTAGCCAGTTACGAGCCGGAGCCGAATTAATGGCTCTCGTACCAATGGAACTTGGCGGCGCGGCAGCCTTTGCAATGAAACAACGCCATAGCGGAGTTATTATCACCACCGCTTCGGTTGCATCGTTAGCACCTATGGGAGCTTATGCTGCGGTGAAGGCATTCGTTCGGATGTGGTCAGAGTCTCTAGCGATCGAAGTTGAACAATACGGCGTGCAAGTTGTGGCATTCTTGCCAGGATGGGTGCGCACCGAGTTCCATGAGCGTTCCGGAGTATCGACGTCGTCGATCCCATCATGGCTCTGGCTGGACGCGGAAAGAGTTATTGATGAAGCCCTGCGTGACGTTGAACGAGGCAAAACAACAACCATTCCATCGAAACGTTTCAAAACGATGGCGTTCTTTGCTCGGCACGCCCCACAATCCGTGGTACATAAAGCAGTCAGGAAACTAAATAAGGGCCGGCGATGAGTGAGCTACATCCGCTAGATGACTATCATTCGGACGGGAAACGCAAAATACGTAAAGCCGTGCGCAAAGTGTTGACCCGTCCAGTGCTAAAGACACTCTTGAACGCAACTGTTTGGGGCGAGGAAAACGTCGAAGATTTAACCGGAGCCTATATCGTAGTCGGTAACCACTCATCGCACCTAGATGCGCCGATGGTTTTTTCCCTACTTCCAGATCACATGACCGACAATCTCGCCACAGGTGCTGCCGCTGACTATTTCTATCGCAAGAAGGGTATTGCTAAGCTGACGTCAGTGTTTTTTAACACCTATCCTATTGAGCGTAAAGGGAAAAGTGTGGGGGCTCATGCTGGCCGAGCAGCTGGTATGACTAGCCGACTTTTACGTGATGGCATACCAATTTTAATTTTCCCGGAAGGCACGCGTTCCCGCGATGGCAAGATAGGTGTTTTTAAGCCTGGTGCCGCAGCGATTGCGTTAAAAATCGGGGTTCCAATTGTTCCATTAGCAATGTCTGGTGGGCATGAAGCGATGCCAGTGGGTAAAGTGATTCCGGCGTTAAATCATCCTGAGGTTGAGATGTATATCGGCGAGCCGATGTTCGGCAAGCCTAATGAGACAGCAGAAGATTTTATTGGTCGTGTTCGTCATCAGATTGAGATGATGTTAGAGCAGAAGACGGCGAATCCGGATCTAAGTCTCGATTAGTTCGATAGGGCATTGGGAAGGACAACCGTACGGTCAGCCCCCCTCCGGGGGTTTCAGTTACGCTAACGCTCCCGTGATGGGCAACGATGATCGCGGAAACGATGGCTAACCCTAGCCCAGAACCTTCTCCGCTACCTCGTGATCGTGAAGAGTTGATTTTGTAGAATCGCTCAAAAATATGTTCCCGGTCTTTTTCCGGGATTCCAGGTCCGTGGTCACGTACTTCGACGATTGCTTGGCGTGGATCGTTTGGATCTATACCTACAGCTACTTCGACGGGGGCATCAACACTAGTGTGGGTGTTGACATTACCAAGAAGATTTGTGAGCAGTTGGGTAACACCGTTTTGATCCCCAAAGATCACGAGGGATTCGACGTCGTCTCCCGCTAAATTGGTCACGGTTGCCTGACGTTGTGGAGAACGGGCAAGGAAATCCGAGACCGTATTGAGAGCCACGGCAGCGAGGTCGACGGGTTTGGGCTTGATCTCGCCTTGTTCATCTAGGCGCGCTAGTTTAAGGAGATCTTCAACAAGATTGGCCATTCGGCCAGATTCGGATTCTATTCGGCCAAATGCTTGAGCGACTTGATCTTTGGGAACTCCGCCCATCCGGTAAAGCTCAGCATATCCGCGGATAGTTGCTAGCGGAGTGCGTAATTCGTGGGAGGCGTCCGAAACAAAGCGGCGCATGCGTTGTTCCGAAGCTGCCTGGGAGGCGAAGAGGTGCTCAATTTCGTCAAGCATGGCATTGACTGATTCACCAAGGATATTTACTTCAGTACCCGGTTTCATCGGAGGCACACGAGCTGAGAAGTCACCCTGCCGGACGTCTGCGGTGACGTGGTTGATAGTGCGTAAGGCTCGCAAAGAGCGGCGTACGAGGACGATGGATAGTAGGGCTCCAATGGATATAATAGCGATAACGAACAAAATGAGGACTTGTTTGAGGTTTGCTATTGTCCGTTCAACCTGGGCTAAGGGTAGTCCGATGACGACGTTTCCTACTGTGCGTGGATGCGGCCCAGTCGATGTTAACGGTAGGGAGATAATGCGCCATTCGCTGCCTTTAAGAGTGCCGGCCACTGTGTGAGGCTGGTCGGTATATGTTGAGGCGATCTCGAGTGCATTAGCTGGT
The DNA here is from genome assembly GCF_012563545.1 of Arcanobacterium buesumense. Taxonomy (NCBI): domain Bacteria; kingdom Bacillati; phylum Actinomycetota; class Actinomycetes; order Actinomycetales; family Actinomycetaceae; genus Arcanobacterium; species Arcanobacterium buesumense. The sequence goes on along the minus strand of NZ_CP050804.1, from coordinate 1,733,367 downwards.
TTGCCGTACCGGCGTACGATTGACGGATGTACTTTTTCAACTGAGGTTCCAAAATCATCTCTGATATATAGATAAAAGTCAGATGGTAGGACAGAATCAGAAGTTCCTTGGATAAGCGCATCAACAGTCTGCGAAGCAACTATCTGACCGGAAGAAGAGAGGTTTTTATCCGTTTCAGCTGTTAAAAAGGTGCGTAAGGAGATGGTTGCAAACGCAGACACAAGAAGTAAGGCAGATCCAAGCAGGAGAAGAAAGACGACGAGGAGTTGCCACGATAGTCTGCCAGTGATGTTGGGCTGTTGCTGTTTTCGCCTCATGCTACTTACCGGTTCGCATCACGTATCCGATCCCGCGTTTTGTGTGGATGAGCGGAATCAAAGCTTGCGCTTGATCGGGGTCAGTTATTCCTAGAGATTCAGGAGAATCAATTTTGCGACGCAGATAGGATATGTAGGATTCGACGATTGAGGCTTCGCCGATCCAGTCATAATCCCATACATGGTCAAGGATTTGCACCTTGGATACAACGCGTTCGGCGTTAACCATGAGGTAACGTAAAAGCTTGTATTCGGTGGGAGATAATTCAACTAAGTGGCCAGCACGGCGTACTTCGTAAGTATCTTCGTTGAGTTCAAGATCGTGATAGGTGATAATCGAAGATTCTTCCGGCGCAGGATTGGTGCGCCGTAAAATAACTTGGATGCGGGTTACTACTTCTTCTAAAGAAAAAGGTTTGGTGACGTAGTCGTCAGCACCGGCGTTGAGCCCGTGGAGTTTATCTTGTAGATCGTCTTTTGCGGTGAGGAAGAGAACTGGAACACCGCTATTTTGTTCCCGGATACGCCGCAAGACTTCTAGGCCGTCAAAATCAGGCAACATGATATCTAGAACGATGAGGTCCGGATTGAATTCGTAGTAGGTCCGGATAGCACTGTAGCCATCTTCTGCAGTTTCTACTGTGAAACCCGCAAAATGCAGGGAAGCAGAAAGTAACTCACGTATCGATGGTTCATCGTCGACAACAAGAATCTTTGCGGAGGTGTTGGTCTGTGTCATAGCCAGTATTCTCCATCAACAAGCTGAAAAAATTCTGAAAACTGTAGGTTATAAATATGGGTATGGATCGAAATCGTCGATATCCACAGGATGGGTGCGATGTAACGGAATATTGAAGGCTTGAACGTCAAGTTCAAGATCGTGGATAACGAGACCACGATCTTCTAATTCTGCTAATGGTAGTGCGAGGAATTCGCGGAAGCAGATGATTGAGACGCGATGGCCAGCATCTAAAAGAGCTTCAATTTGCGGCAAATAATCGACATCGTGAGTTCCGATGACGACGTCGGCTCCGGGCCGCTCTAGGAGAATAGCATCGAGAGTACGTTGGATACCTTCATCAACAACTTTACGTTCCGGATCAGCCGAAGTGAGCTGGATTGGTTGCCATCCGATAGCTAGCAGAGCTTGGATAAAAGGGGCAGCAGTACGTTGTGAGACATTTAAGAAGAACATGCCTTTTGCAGGTTGTTCCATCACTGTGCCGTCAATATCCTTTTCCGGGGAATCAAATGCCCGGAATTCTAGAACACGGTCCCAGCGAGGACGTTCTTCGCCACGTGGCGAGCGTTTCAAAATGTTGACCCCGAGGGTGGCATCGATATTTTCACCATCAATAAGAATATACATATATGTATCCTATCGCGTGGGATAGTTAAAATCTCAAGATAGTGAACTGTCTTTGGCGGGTATACATGAAAATACGAGCATACCCGCCAAAGAAATAGAGTTTTTATCCTTCGATTTGTTGTGGTGCAACCTTGGCTTGCAAAGCTGCTAGACGGGAATCGACTTCAGCCGTATTTGATGTAGATTCGAGCTGGGCGAATTGGGCATCGAGGGAAGAAGAAGCCACTTCAGCCTTGCCTTGTGCAAGCGCCTCTTGGCGACGTACTGAATCTTCGAAACGACCAATTTCTGTTGATGGATCGAGCACATTGATTGAGCTAATGGCATCTTGAACAATGTTTTGCGCCTGCGCAGACTTAGCTCGAGCCACGAGCTGATCTCGCTTAGAACGTAGATCTTCAAGCTTGCTACGCATGACGTTCAAGCCCTCTTTAAGCTTGGCAACAACATCGCGTTGTGAATTGATCATTGGCTCTGCATCGCGAGCTTCGTTCTCCGCTGTAATCTGGCGTTCCAGAGCAACTTTTGCAAGTTGTTCCATCTTCTGAGCGCCGTCTTCGTTACCGCTAGCACGTAATTCTTGTGCTTTTACGACGGCAGCGTGGGCTTTGTTTCCCCATTCTTGGGCAGCGCGAACGTCTTCATCGTAATCTGCTTCGGCTAACCGAAGATTCCCTACCGTGACGGCAACTGCATCTTCAGCTTCAGCGATGGAATTGGTGTAGTCCCGGACCATCTGGTCAAGCATTTTTTGGGGATCTTCTGCGTGATCTAGCAAGGCGTTAATATTTGCCTTAGCGAGTTGAGTGATGCGTCCAAGAATTGATTGTTTTTCAGCCATGTGAAACCTTTCTTAGTGGCAAACAACGATGAATGCCACAATACGTCGAAGATGACAATAACATCTTAATCGTTAATCTAACATCTAAAAGGTTTTTCCAAAACCTCCGCCACCAGAACCGAAACTCTTTCCAAAGCCGGAGTTACCCGACGAACCAAAACTATTTTTTGTCCAGTTGCTGTCATGATGCCCAGAACCGCTAGAAAAAGCGCCATAAATGAGGGAACGTGCTATTCCAGTGATAATTGCTCCAGCTAGTTCGCCACCTAATTGGGTACCAGGGTTTAGCTGACGATTGTAGTGTTGGTAATCGGCAACGTCAGAAGTTAAGGCCCGCTCAGCGCGAGTCGCATAATCCATAGCTAGAGTGTATGCCTGTAGCTGTTCGGCAGGTGACTGAGTATCGGCCGATTCATAAGCTGAATGGGCTCGATGTAAAAGTGTGCGAGTATCGGCGCTAACTAACTCGCGGTAGCGGGTAATATCTTCATCTAACCGTTGCAATTTGGCACTGGTGTGTTCCCGATACCGAGTGATATTTAACCGTGCCCGCTCTTCTTGCTCAGCTCGTGCTCGTACACTAGCTAGGGCAATATCAAGATTATGTTCGGCTTTGGCTAACTGATCGTTAATGACAAGCAGATCTACGCCAGAGCTTGCTGTTGCCCGGGCGATAACATCTTCAGCTTCTTTACGCCGTAATGTAATAGTGGAATCGTTTGCGCCTAAACGTTGAGCATCGGCGATATCAGCTGATAGTGACTGGACGCCTGTTTTCAATTCTTCTTGAGCCTTGGCCAGTAGTTGGGGAGCTTGATCAACACGTGTGATGAGTTGGGAAACGTGCTCTAACGTTCCTTCTGCTAAGCGCGCATACTGGACGGCTTGGTTTTTGTCCCCATCTGCGTGGTGTTGGCGGGCGGCTGCGATATGTGACTGAGCTGCCGTAAGTAACGAATTGATCTGGTCTGGGTAGGATTCCAAACTCACGACTGATTCAGGCGGAATAGATTGAGTTAGCGCAGCAACTTTATCGGATACAAGTGGCACCTGGGCGAGAAGCTCCTGGTGGCGTTGGGTTAACTCATCGAGTTTGTCATCGAGACGGTGAACAAGATTACGCAACTGGGAAAACTGCTGGGCCTGGGCTTGCATTGCCTGGCGAGCGTGCTGTGCGTACGTCAAAATTTGGGTGTTCATCGAATGTTGTTCAGCAGGAGTTTCTGGTTCATCGTCGTCAAGCAACCGGCGTAACTCAAATGCCTGGTGGATATCTTTTTGCGCCTGCCTCAAAACTTGGCGAAACTCTTCAGTTGCTTCTACACCAAATTCCATGCGGGCAAACTCAAGCTCGGCAGCTCCGGCGCGTACGTCGTCATCAGCCGCTAATAATTCTGTAGAAGACTGCTGGGCTAACTGCTGTTCAGATTGGAGTGCCTGAAGGGTATCAGCGTGTGCCGCCTTCCGTTTTCTCCAAAAAGCGATACCAACAACTCCGGCCCCCACCAGTCCGATTGTGCCAATAATCGGTAGCGCGTTTGGGGCAACTGAGCCCTGTGGAACTGCAGGTGGTTGCTCGCCAGCGCGTAAAGAGCGGACGTGTTCGGCAAATAAGGTTATGCCGGCATCCCATTTGCCGTCATGGAACTTATCTAAAACATCTTGAGAGGTAGCGCGATTAAGAAGTTCTTTCACCTGTCCATCAGGTGAATAGGCATAAAGTTCGGAAGTTCCCACGCTGATAACAAGTAAGCCGTCGGAGCTACCTAATCCCGATCGGTCAAATGTTTTCATTGCCCAGTTATCCGGAGACATGCCATCGAAATCATCAACGGTAATAACCCAAAGATTGCCATGAGCAACCTCAACTAACAGATTAGATAACGCCGAAATGTCCGTAGATACGTTAGCGTAGTCTTCGTAGTTGTGGTCGATATCAACGGGCGCAACAGCGTAAGCAGCATGGGGGAGCAAAACACAAGCTCCCATTATTAACGCCAATGCACACCGACGTATGGTTCTCATAGATTCGTCCTTTCGCGCTGTGATATCTCAAACTTACCAAGCAGCTCCCCGTAAGTGTGTGAACAGGTAAGCTTAGCGCAAAAGTTTAGCTAGTGACCCTGATAGAATAGTTGGTCATATAAGTGTCATAATGATAGATAGCCTTGTCTTGATGTTAGATAGATTATCTAGCGCAAAAGAATGAAAGAGAGAATACCGTGCCTACTGGAAAAGTGAAGTTCTTCGACGCTGAGAAGGGCTTTGGTTTTATCACTGGGGACGATGGTGCCCAAGTTTATGTTCCACAAAGTGCAGTGCCATTGGGGGTTAAGTTACGCCCGGGCACGCGTGTGGAATACGGAATTGGGGAGACTCGCCGCGGGCCAGCTGCGCTGTCTGTTTCCGTGATTAAAAAAGAAAAGTCTTTGTTGGAAGTCAATCGTCGTTCGCCAGAAGAATTGGTGCCACTTATCGAGGACTTAATCAAGATCCTCGATGTTTCTTCGACGCAGTTGCGCCGTGGCCGTTACCCGGAAGGTGGACCTCGTATTGCACAAGCCTTGCGTGCCCTAGCGGATGATTTCGATGCCTAAACGGATAACGCCAAGAGAAAGGGCGGTCAAAGATAAGACGCTTGGGCAAGCAGTTGAGTTTGCTCGCAATGCGCTTAATGACATCACCACCCCAGACCGGGTTGGCAAGCACGCCGGAATGGTTCAAGAAGCAGAGCGTTTTGTTACCCATGCTTTTGAATGTTTAATGGCAGGTTATCGCGGTTGGTATTGGACAGTTTCTCTTGTTCGTGCTCCACGATCAAAGAAAGTTTCAGTTGCAGAACTGTCGATTCTGCCAGGAACCGACGCATTGTTGGCCCCAGATTGGATTCCGTGGGCGGATCGGTTACAGCCTTCCGATATTGGACCTTCAGATCGCTTGCCTTACAATCCACAAGATCCGCGGTTAGTGGCCAATACTGATCCAGGTCTTGATCAAGGGTTTGAAACAATCGGGATTGATGAAGACACGATTGCGAATTGGGAATTAGGTTTGGGGCGTGCCCGGATTATGTCCGACGACGGCCGGATGCAAACCTACCGCCGGTGGTATCGTTCTGATGCTGGTCCGCGTAATCAAGCCACTCGTGATGCGCAGGCGCAATGTGCAACATGTGGCTATCTGATGCATATGGCCGGTTCGGCACGTCAGCTTTTTGGCGTTTGCGCAAACGAATGGTCTGCTTTTGATGGCCGAGTAGTATCAATGGATCATGGATGTGGTTCACATTCGGAGACTGATGTGGCACCCCGTAGTCATTTATGGCACCAGACGTCCCCGGTCATCGACGAGTCTGATGTTGAGGTTGTTAAGCGATAGTCGATGAGGTTTTTGCAGGGTCGTATCCGTGACTACCCGTGGGGATCGCGTTCCGCAATCCCCCGACTTTTCAGCTGTCCAGATGCTGGAGAGCCGGTGGCTGAGTTGTGGTTTGGGGCCCATCCGAATGCGCCGTCATGGGTTTCGTCAGACCCACGTATGCGGGCGTATCAATCCGATCAGTGCCAGCCAGAGCTGATGACGCTTGCGGAGTTGATTGAGGGTGATCCTCATGGAATGTTGGGTGCAGAAATTGTTGCGCGCTACGGTCCGCAGTTGCCATTTTTGTTAAAGCTCATTGCACCTAATGAGCCGTTGTCGTTGCAGGTTCATCCGTCGTTGGCCCAAGCCCAAGAAGGGTTTTCCCATGAAGAGGCTGCCGGGATCAGCCAGCAAGATCCACGGCGGTGTTTTCCAGATCGCAACCATAAGCCAGAAATGGTGTATGCCTTAACGACTTTCGAAGCATTAGTGGGTTTTCGCAGTCCACGCCGTATTTTAGGGGTTTTGACCGGGCTTGATTGTTCAATTGCGCGCGATGTTCGTGCCATCATCGCCGCTCAACCTAATAGCGATGGTGTTCGTCAGGCTTTTTCGCAACTAATTTCACCTGATACCCGTCCCGCGCCGGAGGAGGTAGCTGAATTAGTTGCCCAGTGTGCTTCGCGTCGGGAGACGGATTCGCCGTCACCGCGTGCGGATGCGCTCGCGGTACGCATCGAAGATATCTATCCAGGCGATCCGGGTGTGGTGGCATCGTTGTTGCTAAATCCGGTGACGTTACGGCCGGGGGAGGCGTTGTTTACTCCAGCGGGCATTGTTCATGCGTATATTAGTGGCCTTGGGGTGGAGGTTATGGCGGCATCAGATAATGTGGTGCGCGCTGGTTTGACGCGTAAACATGTTGATGTTGCTCAGTTATTGCGTATTACCGACACGGTTGCTGCTCCGCCGATTCGTATTGCTGCTGAGCGGATTAGTGCAGTTCAGTCAACGTTTTATGTTCCGGTTGACGATTTTGAGTTGTCAATTATTTCGTTGCGCCATGCTGATGAGCAGGTGGATATTCGGGGTTGTGGTCCACGTATCATTTTATGTTTACGTGGTGCAGTTGAGTTGTGGGTTGGTGAAGAGTTTTTCTTTATAAACACTGGGCAAGCGGTGTTTATTGCGGCCGACGACGGCGCGGTGCAAGTGCGTGGTGCTGGCGAACTTGTCCAAGTCGAATCGCCATAATCTCAAAGTGTGAATATTTTTCGTCTTACTATGTGAACTTCTGTAGCTGCTCAGATAAATCCTATGTGAGAGTTAAGTAAGTGAAGAGCACTACGGGAGCTGCCCCAGTAAAACAGCCTGTTGCGGAATCTGCGTCGTCGTCCTTCCTCGATGCTTACTTCAATATTTCCCAGCGAGGTTCCTCGCTTATGCAAGAAGTCCGTGGCGGTATCGTCACTTTCTTCTCGATGGTCTATATTCTCGTTCTCAACCCCATCATTCTTTCTGGGCCAGATTCAACTGGCGCTTATCTGGGTGGTGGGACTGAGCCAAATATTCCCGCAATCGCAGCGGCAACCTCGTTAATTGCTGGCGTGATGAGCATCCTCATGGGTGCAGTAGCTAACTTCCCAATCGCGCTTGCTGCTGGTCTTGGCTTGAATGGAATGATTGCTGGATTCGTTAAAATTCCAGGCATGACGTGGGCAGACGGCATGGGTATCGTCGTCATCGAAGGTATCGTTATCGTCCTTTTGGTGCTCACCGGATTGCGCGAAGCAATTTTCCGGGCGGTACCAAAGTTCCTTCGATCGGCAATCTCGGTTGGTATTGGTCTGTTCATCGCCTTCATCGGGCTAGTCAATGCTGGAATCGTCCGGCCAGGAGTTGGTACGCCAGTATCCTTCGCAGTTAACGGTTCTATTTCAACGTGGCCGTTGGTGGTTTTCGTTATTGCCCTATTAACCATCATTATTTTGATGATCCGAAACATTAAAGGCGCACTTTTAATCGGTATTGTTACCGGCACGGTACTGTCGATTATTATCGAACGATTTGCGCACCTAGGAAACGTCGGTCCAGAAAACCCGGGTGGATGGGGATTGACAGTGCCAGCACTGCCAGGAAGCCCAATCCAAACACCAGACTTTTCTACCCTCGGCCAGTTCTCATTGATTGGGCCATTCCAAAAAGTCGGTATCATCGCCGTCGTCGTCTTAACATTCTCCATCATGCTTGCCGACTTTTTCGACACTCTTGGAACGATGGTTGCGGTGGGAACTGAAGCAAATCTTGTCGACGAAACTGGGCAAGTTCCACGCACCCGCCAGATCCTTCTCATTGACTCCTTGGGCGTTATCGCCGGTGGAATGGGTGGCGTATCGACCAATACCTCCTTCGTGGAATCTTCGACGGGTGTTGCTGAAGGAGCGCGTACCGGATTAGCGTCAATCGTTACCGGAGTGGCATTCTTGTTGGCAACTTTCCTCGCTCCACTATTCTCTGTGGTGCCAACTGAAGCAGCCGCGCCAGCCTTGGTTGTTGTTGGCTTCCTGATTATGCAACAAGTAGCAGAAATTCCATGGCAGGATCTGCGTGTAGCTATTCCTTCCTTTATGGCTATTGTCTTCATGCCTTTTACTTACTCGATCACCGTAGGTATCGGTATTGGCTTCATCGTTTACGTGATTGTGGAGATGGTGTTGGGCAATGCTAAAAAGGTTCATCTGCTCATGTACTTAACGTCGTTAATTTTCGTCATCTACTTTGCACTAGAACCAATCACCCGTATCCTTGGAGTGAGCTAACTAGTAAGCCTCATCTAGGCGTCATAATTAAGCAGCGTTCAGCTAGACACATGAGCTAGCTGAACGCTGCTTTATGTTACTGCCGGGCGATAGATGTGGAAGTTGATACAATATATATAGGTAGCGGCGTGGAGTGCTGCGGGGGAATAAAACTAATTAAGCAAGCTTTTTATTGACTAAACCCGGTTGTCAAGTTTTTGTCAGACCTTATCAGTAACATGAGCGTTAGGAAGGGGTGTGCGATGAGTGAACTAATGGATACCACCGAAATGTATCTCAAGACGATCTATGAGCTTGTTGAAGAGGGTGTTCCGCCGCTTCGTGCGCGCATCGTTGAGCGTTTGGGGCAATCGGGTCCCACTGTTTCCGAAACCGTCGCACGTTTGGAGCGTGACGGTTTAATTAAGCTCGATGACAGACGTGAGATTACCTTTACTCCAGCAGGATATGCACGCGCTGCAGCGGTTGTGCGCCGGCATCGATTGGCGGAGGTATTACTTCTCAATGTTATTAAGATGCCGTGGGAGCAGGTTCATAATGAGGCCTGCCGCTGGGAGCACGCAATTTCTGAGCAAGCTGCAGAGCACATTAGTGAGTTGCTAGGTCAGCCAGAAACAGATCCTTTTGGTAACCCGATGCCAAGTGCTGATCCGCAACCAGAAGATATGCGTTGCGGTTGCGATGATGGGCTTGTGCCACTTAATCACGAATCGGTCGTTGGGAAAAAAGTGGTTATCGCCCGTATCGCGGAACTCATTCAGGTTGATGAAGAAGGTCTGGCAGACTTAAGTGATTTAGGTGTTGTGCCAGGTGCTGAAGGTGTTGTGAGTGCTGACGATATGACTGTTATTGATCTTGGTGGTACGCGGGTTGCGGTGCCGGATGATCTGGCCAACCATGTTTACGTCGCGTTAAAATAACAAAAAAATAACAGAAGATAACATTTTGTAATGTGAATCACTTGATGTAATATTTGTTGGTATATCAACGAAAATCGGAAATGAAAAATTATATTTTGGCGAAAAAGTTATCGTGGTGTGTCAAATTGTTGCTCAATCGTTATAAACGTTGTAGTGTCTTTCTTGTGCCTAAGAGTGTGCTAGTTAAAAACTAGTTGCTCAAACCTAGACATAAATGGAGATAGTAAGCAATGGGACGACACTCGATCGCAAAGCCAGTAGACGTTAAGAATCCGAACGCTGTGCGCGGATTGGCGCTCGCGGGTGCTCTTGGCGTTATCGCTGGCGCTGGTATCCCAGTCGCAATGGCAGCCCCGGGAAATGAAAATGAAGTAGCTCCAGAAGATGTTGCTAAGGCATCTGTTTCCCTTGGTGATGTTGCTGCTAACACAGAGCAGGGCGCAAATATCCAAAGCGTTACGCTAGATGATGCCGCGGCTGGCGAATGGTCCATCGAAGGTGTTTCGGCACAAGTTGATCTCGGCAATGACGTTGTTGAGGCAAGTGAGGCTCCGGTTGCTGAAATTGCTACCCCGTCTCGCTCCAACGCTACTCTGGCTGTTGCTTCAGCTCCTGCTCCGGCACAGGCTATCGCTTCAGGCGATATCGTCTCGATTGCTCGGGCATACTCTGGAACACCTTATGTGTGGGGTGGTTCCACTCCAGCTGGCTGGGATTGCTCTGGATTTACCTCTTGGGTATATGCTCAGGCAGGTGTCGGATTGCCACGTACCGCCGGTGCTCAGGTTTCGGCCGGAACAATTGTTTCCGCAAGCCAAGCTCAACCAGGCGATCTTGTTTACTGGCCAGGTCACGTAGGTATCTACACTGGTAACGGTATGCACATCGCAGCCCACACTCCAGCAACTGGTACTTACGAATCGCCGCTCTACGGTAACCCAACATACGTACGAATCGGTCGATAATTTAGTCAAGTTTAAAGTAGAGGACATGCCAACGGCATGTCCTCTACTTTTATTCGGTGACGCTCGCCACAAACTCATAAACGTGCGATAATTGATATATACCACAGGAGGTTGTTATGTCACATGAAAATATCGTCGTCGTTGGAATTGATGGTTCGTCGGCATCCCGGAGCGCACTCACTTGGGCACATGCTCAAGCAAAAGCCCGCCAAGCGCGACTGCATTTAGTGTGTGCATACGAACTGCCGAGTTATGCGCCAGAATTCGTTCCTACCAGCGCGGCGCGCATCCCGGTAGGCGATTCAGGTTTCCTTTATCAAGCAGCTGAAGAGATGATCCACGAAGTTGCTGCGGAAGTGCGTGACCAAGGCGTTGAGGTTACCTGGTCGCTCGAATTTGGTGACCCGACCGAAATCTTGGTCGAAATGTCGAAGAAAGTTGCCCTCGTCGTCGTTGGCGGACGTCAAGCAAGCTCGAATGCTCTCGCCGATCGGCTTCTACGTACCGTATCCTCTGCCGTACCTTCAAATTCTTACTGTCCTACCGTCGTTGTCCCAGCAGAAAAAACTGTGGACGATATACCGATCAAACACATTGTTGTCGGAGTGGACGGGTCGGAACATGCCAAAACTGCACTCCAACGCGCAGTGTGGGAAGCTGATCGATGGGATGCCAAACTCTCGGTCATTGCTACGATTAATACTGTTGCAGCAACCTGGATTCCAGCAGATACGTTCCGTCGCGGTTTCCTTGAGGAAGTCACGGAATCGATGAAAGAACAACTAGCCGAGGTTGATGAGGGACGGGCAATAGATGTTGAGGTTCATGCCGTTGAGGGAAATCCGGCGCAAATCCTTTCCGAACTTTCCACAGACGTTGATCTCCTCGTTCTCGGCACGCGCGGGCGTGGCGGATTTGCTGGATTACTCCTCGGATCTACCTCACAAAGTGTCCTAGCCACTGCTGCTTGCCCAACGATGGTTGTTCCACGTCGAGTTCGCCCCGGTGACGATCACGGCCCAGAACCGAAATAAACACTGGCGTCAGCCGGGTGGCATATTCAATATTGTCCTGCTTTTCCGCTAGACTAGGTGAGTACTTCACTACGTGTGGGGTACTCGCCCTCGTAGCTCAGTGGATAGAGCACGGCTCTCCTAAAGCCGGTGTCGTAGGTTCGATTCCTATCGGGGGCACGTGTTTTCCACGCCAGACAACATCTGGGACACCGCGAAAAGGGGACTATTGTGGCGCTTTCTCGAGTTTTACTCTTCTATAAATTCACACCGATTGCCGATCCGGTTGCTATGAAACTGTGGCAGTGGGATTTATGTGAGCGCCTGAAGCTCCGTGGCCGGATTCTGATTTCCGAACACGGCATTAACGCCACCGTTGGTGGCACGATTGATGCGTGTAAAGCCTATGTCAAACGCATGAAGCAATATCCGGGTTTCGCAGATATCGAATGGAAGATATCTCAAGGTTTAGGCACAGACGCCGAAGGCTATGCGTCTGATTTCCCGCGGCTTTCTGTGAAAGTGCGCAAAGAGATCGTGGCGTTTGGGGCTCCGGAAGAACTCGAAGTAGACGAAAACGGTATCGTTGGTGGCGGAAAACGGGTCAAGCCAGCAGACGTTGAACAAGTGATTGCGGATAATCCGGATCTGGTGTTCTTTGACGGACGTAACGCTATTGAAGCCGAAGTGGGACGTTTTGATGGAGCGGTTGTTCCACCAACGATGACTACCCACGACTTCATTTCAATTCTTGAATCCGGCGAATACGATGATCTTAAAGACAAGCCGATTTTGGCATATTGTACTGGCGGTATCCGCTGTGAAGTGTTGACTGCGTTGATGAAGAAACGCGGGTTTGACAAAGTCATGCAGCTCGACGGCGGTATCGTGCGATATGGAGAAATGTTTGGCAACACTGGACGGTGGAAGGGTTCACTGACAGTTTTTGACAATCGTGAAGTGATGGAATTCGACGGCGGAGACGTCGACGTCATTGGGACATGCCACGGTTGTGGCACTCCCACAGGTAAGTTGCACAATTGTGACGAGCCGTCATGCCGGATGCGTCTCGTGACGTGTGACAACTGCGCTCAAAAGCCAGTGTATTGCGAAACCCACAAGGAAGCAGTAGCACGATAACGTGTATTGCGACGATGAGTTACGACAGCGATAGGTGAGAAACGTGAGTTTTTTTAAACGTAAGAAGAACGCCGTTCCAGAAATGAACGACGATGAGCTGACGATCGATCCTGCTGTCGCGCCGCCGGTGACACCTGCGGAACAAAAGAGTGATACTGATGAGGCAGCCACGGCTCAGATATCAGCGGAGGAACCACCCCACAGTGCCCCGGATCGTAAACCGGAAATGATTATTTCCCGAGATCAGCTGATGGACCTTGCCTATACTCAGTGGCATGCTGAGCTTAATGCACAAGCACAAATTGCCGATCAACGCGAGGCCCAGCGCACTCCTGGGCGTATCGACTTAACTCAGATTCACCCCACTGGATCAGTACAATTTTATGGCTACCAAGCTACTCGGCTTTCATCATTGATTCGCGAAGAGCGTTCTTTAGCGCAAGCAAAAATCCAGCTGGCACGATTGCGTGAGGATCTTGATCAAACAGCGCAAACCTACGGTCATGCTCCGGCAAGTTTGTCCGTAGGAGCAATGACGTGGACTGAATTACCAGAACAAACATCCACTGAGATGCCACAGCCCAACTATGACGTTACTGGGGAGTTACACCTATCAGAAGGTGAGTTCTTGGAGCTTGACACCCATACCGATGTCACTGATGAGGGCGTAGAAGCGAACAAGAAATCTGCTGATGAGGTTCGCGAGGCAAGGACTATCACAGAACCAGGTATTTTCCGTCCAGTTCGTCTTTTCTTCCCATCGCAAAAAGATGCGCTAGTCCAGCTTGTGGACGCCGCTGAAATTAATCCTGTTGTTATTCGTGCTTTACGCAACCATGGTGCCGCCGCAGAAGAATTGGCTGCACTACGTCAATTGGCTACCGAAGGTAGTTCAGTTGATGTCTTGATTACTCGAATGAATGAGCTAGGCCGAATCTATCTTCCTGGTTTCTCCTATGAACCGAAAGTGATTTTGGGGTCTTTCTTCCAGCCGGAACGCATGATGCTCGCTGATCTAGAAGCGATGGAACCGTATATCCGTACTTCTACACTGATGTTAGCGCTCGCTGGTGATCCACAATCGCGTGAGCGGTGTGCATTGCTACTACCTCCTGGGAATAGCGCGGATCGTAACCCAGAAAGTGAGCGCGGCGTTGGTGATCTCGATCCTAGTGAGCTTGACGTCGTAGAGGCAGTAGCTGCCGGGCGTTCCCTTGTGGTGGACTGCCCGCCGGGGTCACGTAGAATCCCGACAATGGCTGCCGTGGCTGCCGATGCGGTGGCCTCTGGTCGGTCACTGATGATTGTTCCCTCCCGTGCCGCCAGTGCCGCAGACCTGGTGAGTGAACTAGAAAAGCATGGTTTAGCGGATCTGGTTGCTGACTTTTCCGACGTCGAAGCTATTCCTATGCGGTTACGTACCGGAATGCGTGTGGAGCGTCCGGAACTTGCAATGGATGAAACCTTAGCTCGGCGTGCTCGTCTCATGGAAGTTCGCAACGTCATCGAAACATTTATGCGTGAACTTCATGATGTTGATCCGCAGTGGGGAGTATCGGTATATGATTTGCTCGAAAAACTTGCTGCCGCTACTGAAGGTAAGCAAGCACCATTAACGAAGGTGCGTTTTGACAGCCATACTCTTAACAACATGACTGGTGAGGAACTGAGCAAAATACATGATTTAATTGCTCAAGCTGGTCAATCTCACGCATTCGATTCACACATTACTCACTCGGCATGGATCAATACCGATATTGCCGATCCACAAACCGGAGAAACTGCTTTGGCGGCAGTTCAGCGGCTACAGAAATCTATTGCTGGAGTCGTTAATCAATCTTCTCGCGCCGCCGGTGAAACTGGTTTACAACAAGCACGAACCTTGGCACAATGGCTAGAACAGATCAACGTTCTAGACGGTATTGCCCAATCGCTTGATATTTTTGTTCCTCAGATTTTCGAAACTTCACCAATGGATATGGTGATTGCTACTGCGTCACGCGATTGGCGCGATAAGCATGGTCATTCGATGCGTGGTGGGGAACGTCGGCGTTTTAAGAAACAAGCTCAGGACCTGGTTCGCCCAGGGGCAGTGGTTGCCGATCTTCATGATGAGCTAGCCAAGGTTGAGGAGCGTCGTGAAACCTGGCGTCGTTATACGGCAGAAGGTGGCTGGCCGCAGTTACCTCAAGGATTAGCACATATGCAAGAAACAAGTGAGGAACTTGTTGCTGACTTGGCTTTCTTGTCTGAGCATTTAGCTGATGAAGACTTCCATACACTTGACTTTGACAAGCTACAACATCGAATTAATGCCCTTGCCGCAGATGGCGAACATATGATGATTCTGCCAGATCGTAACGCGGCGTTGAACGCGTTACGTGAGCGTGGTTTAGAGCGTTTTGTTGACGATATGTTGCGGCGTGAAGTGCCAGCCCAACTCGTTGATGCGGAATTTGATTTGGCGTATGCCTCGTCAGTTTTCGAGCAATTGATTGTTAAATCTTCTGCACTAGCTCATTTGGGTCCACAAGATCTTGACGAGCTCGTTACAGATTTCCGTACTTTGGACGAGGCACACTGTGCTTCGCTTGCTGGCCCAGTTAAATTAGCAGTAGTGAATAATGCACGTTCACTCATGATTGATCGGCGTCAAGATACTCTTAAACTCGATAGTCTGTTGGCTCGGCATGGTGTTTCAGTACTGCGAGACGTTATTGCCACGTATCAACGGCTAGTGCAGGTTGCCCGGCCGGTATGGATCGTGCCAGCAACAATTGCTGCTGAATTTATTCCGCCGATGCCGTGGGTTGATCTGGTCATGATGGATGTGTCAGATAATGCGAGTGTTGCTTCGGTTGCTGGTGCTTTAACACGCGGGCGCCAACAGGTAGTTTTTGGAGATGTGCGCCGGGCGGGCGTTGTTGAACGAGAAAATGGTGCACTGCGAAGCTTGGCGAGCACCTTGCCGGTGCGTCAGTTGCCAACGAATCGTGCCCGACTCGATGATCTTTCTTTACAGGCTTTACGAGCACATGGTTACGACGACGTTCTTTCGCAAGTCCCATCAGTAGCGGCAGTAACGCAATCGCAGCTTATTGTAGTAGATGGCCGTGGAGTGCCTAGCCCGTCTGCTGATGGCGCGGTTGAAGCGCCAAAGGCCGAAGTTGATGCGGTGGTTGAGGCAGTTCTTGCCCACGCAATGAGCCGTCCTGACCAGTCGTTGGCAGTGATTACAGTTTCGCCGGCGCACGCTCATCGGGTGCGTGAAGCATTGCGGCATGTTGGCACTGAATCGAAAGAATTATCCGCGTTGTATGCCGGGGATCAGGGTGAACCCTTCCTCGTCGTCGATATTTTTAATGCTGCAAGTATTCGGCGCGATCACGTGATTTTGTCGGTTGGGTATGGCAAAACTGTTCATGGGAGGGTCTTGCACTCTTTCGGAGCATTGTCAACGCCTGTGGGTTTAACCGGGATGATTGATGCGATTGAAGCAGCGCGCGGATCAATGACTATTATTTCTTCGATTGCGCCGGGCGAGATTTCCCTCAATCGCGTTTCTACTCCTGGCCCACGGTTGCTTGCCGAACTTTTGGGGCAAGCAGGTGGCTACAGCAAGGATGTTGAGATTGCGGAAAGCTCAGGCGAAATTGCGCCATTGCTTGCGGATCTGGCACGTCGTATCGAGGCAGCTGGTTACGTGACGCGGGCAAATGTTGGTGAAGGACAGTGGCGTATTCCGTTGATTGTTGGACATCGGGATATTCCGGGCCAGTGGGCGGTTGCAGTTGTTTATGACGATCTTGGATATGCACAACAGGCCTCGCTTCGCCGTCGAGACCGCTATCGGGTAGCTACTTTGGAGTACCACGGCTGGCAGGTATATCAAACATTCTCGACGTCGCTATTCGTTGATCCGCAAGGACAGGCACAGCGGGTTATTGAACGGGTACGCGCGGTACTGGAGAACAGTGGAAACAATAATGACGTGGTTGTGCCAACGGTAGATGAGTGGGGTGAACCGCAAGAACAGCACCCAGTTGAGACTGCTGATGCCCTGGCGGCTCAGCCAAGACGCACACGGCCACGTCCAGCAGTGATTCCGGGTCTTCAACTAGCTGGTTATACGGATAACGAGTTAGAAGAGTTGTTGTTATGGATTGCCTCAGACGGTGTTGACCGGACCACTGATGATTATGTGACCTTGTTGCGTCAAGAATTAGCATTACGCCGCGGGAGCCAGATTGAACGAGTGTTAGCGAATATTGTGCGGCGCATGGGAGTTGCTCGTGACGAACAATAAGCGAGGACGCCGTGTTGTGCGGCTGTCGCGGGTTGATGCCCAGCGGTTGGCTGCTGGTGAGTTTACGGAACCTGAGCAAGCGCTGCACGCTTGGGATGCGGGTCCTGTTTTGTCGCGTCCGGTGATGCCGACGGCGAAGAAACCGCCTGCGTTAGATCCGCATGAGCGTGAATTATTGGATAATCTGCCACCGCATTTTGGCAAGCTATAAAATAGTGCAAAGATATAAAATAGTGCGGGGTGAAGCAGTGGCTTCACCCCGCACTATTGCGATGAGAATTCTTAACGCTGAGCTAAAAGATCGCGGATTTCGGTGAGAAGTTCAACATCGGCAGGTACCGGCTTAGGAGCCTCTTCTTCCTTCTTTCGCTTAGCAAATGCGTTCATTGGAACGACGACGAAAAAGTATAAAACAGCAGAGACAATGAGGAAGTTTACTACTGCCGTGATGAAGAATCCTGGCTGAATTGCAGTAGAACCGATGTGGAATTCACCCAAATTATCGAATTTTGGTTCGCCGAAGATCGCAGAGATAAGCGGCATGAGAATTTTTTCGGTCAACGATGAAATGACTGGGGCAAAAGCTGCGCCAATAACAACGGCAACGGCAAGATCGATGACGTTTCCTTTGTTGATAAAATCTTTAAAACCTTTAAGCATGAATCATCTTTCTATATGTGAGCGTCGCGATGATGACCTAAGTGCGACAATTTTATGAAGCCCCAGATAAAACCGCGATAAGTGGATTTTGGACTTCGTGGCCAAGCACAACCCTAATAGTTGAATCTGGAATTTCCACGAAGAAATTTCGTATGTCAGGAACATCACGTAAAAAACTCTTTTCGCCAGTGCTTTGCGCAACTCCGGCAACGCGTACGTGCTGGGCAACTAATTCGGCTGGGGCGCGAGAGCCATCCATAGAACCTTGACCTGGGGCAAATAGATCGATATAGCTACCGGCATGTATCATCTCCAGTCCGCCAGTATCGGCAAGTGAGACTGGGGCAATGACATAGCCAGGGATGGCCTGTTCAATTGTTGAAGGTGACAGTAGACGATTTGGCCCAAGAGGTTCGCCTGCGCTAACTGGCGTGAGTAAATGGTGATCAACGATATCATCCATATCAGTAGTCATTCCCGGCAACAGATCATGACTTGTCGCCAAAGCCAGATCTTCGGCACGTATCTGATACCCGGCAGGTAAATCATGGCTGGCTGTGACAATGAGATTAGGAGCGGATTGTCCAGCTTGAATAACAGCTAAACATTGTTGAACGATGACGCAGATGAAGACGAAAAATCCAACCCATCGCCACCGCCATAATGCGGCACGGATACGTCGAGTGCGATAAATAGATGGAGACATACGTTAAGTTTCTCAAGAATATCGCGGGTATCGTCGTCGTAAGAAAAAGTGGTGGATAACGATAAACTATTTCGCTATTGTGGAAAAATGTTGCTCACAAATTCTCAGCTGCTCTAGTGGCAACTAAACCATCTGGAAGCAACGCATACGGAACCAACATGTCCATCTCATCTTGCGGCAGATCGACATTGACGAACTCCCACGGAAAAATCATTTGGGCAACACGATGTGTAACCCCTGAAGTTTTCAACGCGCGATCGTACCAACCGCCACCTTGTCCCATTCGTTGACCGGCATAAGATAACGCTAAACCAGGAATAATCATCGCATCCACACTGCGCAGAATATCATTCGTCAACGCACCTCCCGATGGCTCGGGCGGCCGTCCTGGTGCAAGTTGAGCGAGGTCCTCACGTCCCCGATACTCACCCCAAGCACGGGTTAAACCCGGACCTAACTTTGGTAAGAAAACGGTTTTTCCACTATCAGCCAAAGCGTCGAGTAAGAGACTAGTGGGCGGTTCGGAATCTAATGACACATAGCAGGCTACAGTTTTTAGACCATACGTAAATTCCAATGCCGGCTCCACCCATTCATCAGAAAAAACATGAGCCTTAGCTTTGCGCCTATCTCGAATAGCGGCACGGATAGCCTGCTTAGCTTCTTCAATTTCCATGCCGGATGTATCAGGGAGTCTCAACTCTGAGTTCATATCTCCATTCTTTCACGAAACATCGCGTTTGTGCGCATCCTTCAGCGAGAAGCGGATAAACTAGATGCAACCCTAGCGCGAAGGAAAGAAAATGAAGTCTGTTGCAGATCATCTTGCAGATTGCTTAGCGATTGCTGCGCCACTACCGGCGTTTACCGTGACGCTTCACGATTCTGTAGGAACAATTTTAGCTGATAATGTTCGCTCTCTCGTTGATTTACCAGCTGCAGATTTAGCAGGACGCGACGGCTATGCGGTACGTGCAGTTGACGTTTTTGGCGCCAGTACAACAGATCCAGTCACTCTTCCAGTGATTAGTGAAATTCGCGCAGACACAACAGATGCGCAAAGCATTGTTGATGGTGCTTGTATTCGGATTTCCTCGGGGGCACCAATGCCTTATGGTGCAGATGCGGTTGTCCCAATTGAACTAACCGATCAAGGCCGAGCGGAAGTAACAATCCGGGCAAGCGTGCAAGCTGGTGCCAATATTCGTTCCCGTGCGGAAGATCTCAGTGCTGGATCCATCATCTTAAAAGCTGGTGTACGTATCGGTTCACGTCAAGTCGCCATGTTAGCTTCTGCAGGTCATTCGCGCGTTATGGTACATCCTCGTCCGCGTGTAGTTATTATGTCGGTTGGCGATGAGTTGCAAGAACCTGGAACGAATGCTCGGCATGGACGCGTTTTTGATGCTAATTCACATGCTTTAGCTTCCGCAGTGACAGATGCCGGTGGTGATGTTTTTCGGGTGGGGGCAGTATCTGATGATGCGCGCGAACTGCGTGACATGATTGAAGACCAGTTGGTACGCGCGGATATTATTATTACAACGGGCGGATTATCCTATGGTGGTGGCGATACGGTTAAAGATGTTATGCATCAGTTAGGTGATGTGCGTTTCGATAACGTAGCGATGTCACCCGGGCGTCAACTAGGAGTTGGGCGAATTGGGACGACGGTGGTCTACTGTTTGCCAGGTAACCCAGTTTCTGCATTAACTAACTTTGAGGTATTTATTCGTCCATCATTACGTAAAATGGCAGGTCATTCGCATATTCATCGGCAAACTATTAAAGCTCGAGTTATTCGTGGATGGGAATCGCCGGCCGGACAGCGTGAATTTGTGCGTGCGCGTGTTTTGGGTAATCCTCGTGATGGTTATCAGCTTGAACCGACTGGTGATCCTCGTCGTCCGTTACTCACTGCGCTATCAGCTGCTAACTGTTTGGCGATTGTGTCAGAAGACAAAACACAGGTGTCGGTGGGGGACGAACTCGTGTGTGAAGTGTTGGATCGCTAACAAACCTGATACTCGTGTGACTGATGCCGGATTTTCCGGCACTTTTAGGCAACACACCATCGGTAAATATCCGCTTTATACTGGGGTTTTACTACCGTGGAGACATGGGTTTCGGAGGCTTTGGTGTAGCGATTGCCGTAATCTTTCTGCTCATCTATCTTGTGCCTCAAGCGTTGCGTAACCGGCAAGTGCTTGGAGACACGCCAATAGATGAACGATTTGCAGAAGATTTACGGCTTATCACTGACTGTACCCACACCCCAGCCAAAACAGTCAGAACCCACGGAAAAATTTTTTTAACGGAGCGAACCATGACACCAATGATAACGAGCGACAATATGCGTAATGCAGCTCGCGAACGGTCCCGCGCGCGAGCTCGAATGGCTACTCGCCGAGCGAACCAAAAGCGCGGTATTATGATCGGTGCAGTATTAGCTCTTTTGACTTTTATTGCATGGGGTGTTGTGGCGTTCGCAAGTATGTCGTCGGCAATCGCCATTGGTACTACCGTGCTGACTGGAGCATACATTGCGACATTTGGCTATGTTGTCAACGAAATGGTGAAAGCTGACGACGTCGATACCAAACGTATCGCTAATGCGAATAAGATTTTGCACGGAAAAGTTGCGCCACGAGCACGGGCACTTGTAGTAAATAGCGAACCAGTTATTGAGACCCGTATCCCTGATATTTCAGTAGAAAAAACTGAAGAGAAGGTCCTTGCTGAGCCTGCTCAGCCGGCAACTCCAGTGGTCCGGAAGATGACTCGTCAAGAGCTTGATGCGCGTGCCGCTGCCTTTGCTGTTTCGCCAGCACCTAGCTACACGCTCAAGTCGGTTGCCCCACTTGTGCCAACTGAACATGCTGAAGGCGAGGTACCGTTCCGTCCCACAAAGCTCTACGAGCGTCTGGGTGATGAAACGATGCCGCAAGCTAACCCAGCCCCAGAAATGACTGGCCAAGAAGAACTACGGCAAGACGTTTTGGGTGGCGGTTCCACATTGGATGCGTTGCTTTCCCGCCGGCGAGCCTGAACGTGACAACTGTAGTTTTTCTGCATGCGCCAGGGAAATCTCCCTTTGGCTGGCAAGATATCGCTGATCACTTACCGCCAGCGTGGGCTGTTGCGGCACCTCAATTAAATGACTGTACGGACATAACGATGGTCTGTCAGCGTATTGAACATGATGCCCGTGAAGTCTCCGATGAGCCGATTGTGCTTGTCACTGAGGGGCTTAGTGTGATTGCCGCGCAAGAGTATCGGCAGCGATTCGCTGAGCGAGTCCAACGTATCATTGCTATTCAACCGCGTTATACTCTTCCGTTAGCGCAACGGTTGTCACTTCGTAAAACGCCATACATCGCAACCCTGGCTAAATCGAATCATCGCAGTGATGACGAATCGAGTGTTGTGCAGATTAAACCAGAAGATACACAATACCCGGCACAAACCGCTGCGGCTGTGTACCGGGTAATGATGAAGTAATCGTTTGTTATTCTTTTGTTATTCTTTCCCGCAACTGCAGTTGCAATTTCCGCCGCAACCACCATTACCAGCTTGGTAGGCTTCTTCATCGAAAATTTCGATAATATGATTGGCAGTAAAGCGGATCTCATCGCCGGCTTCTAGCGAAGCAATATATTCTGGATCAGTATCTAATGTGCCGACAAAACCTGCAGTGTCAACGGTATCAACAATAACCCACATACGTTCGGCAGTAACTTCACCTTCTGGATTGACTAGACCGAATACTAGTTTGACGATGTCGCCGGGTTGGATCTCGGCACGCTCTGCAGGCGAAGGGATGGTCAATCCTTCAAGCAACGATGCAAGTTCTTGAGCGTCCCACAATTCCCATTCCTGAGTTGTTCCAGTGACAGTCACGATTGCTCCTTAAGTTTGTGTAGCACACGTAGGTTATTGAATAACCCTACCGTGGATAAGTCTACGATGTCTTGTCAGTATCGAGTGGCTGGTGAAATAGTGTGCGTCCAACGGAAAATCCGCTGGACGCACACGTACTTAGATTGTGCTATTGGGATATAGCACGTGGTTTCTTAGGTATTCTTGCGCCGGTTGGCGAAGAAGGTTACGCCGGTGCCCGCGATCAGAAGCAGGCCAGCGAACAAGCCAGCGATTCCACCAGAAACACCGGTCTTTGCTAGGCCTGGTTTCTCAGGCATTGGTGGCTGAACTTTAGGCTCAGCCGGAACCAGTGGGGTGAGGTGTTCGACGACTTTGATGTTGATGACTTTGGTGATGGATGACCCGTTTTCGAAGGTGATCTTCACTGTTTGAGTGGTCTTGCCGGCGGTGGTTGTGTCGGCTGGGGTGATGATCTCGATGGTTGCGCCTTCTGGGAGGTCAACAAGGCCGTCGGTTGGTTTGACTGTGTCGCCAACGAAGACTTCCAGGTCAGTGGTCTCAACGTCTGGAATCGGAACGAGTGGGGTTTGGTTGATTCGGAAAGTCACCTTGGTGTTTTTGCAGACCTTACTTGCGGAAGTAAATTCACTTTCTGGAGCTGGATCGAAGATGACGAACTTGCCGGTAAAACCTTTTGGAACCTCAGGGGCGGTAAAGAAGTCAACACCGTTGAGATCTTCGTCGACGTTGGTTCCTGCAATAAGCTTGCGAGTATCATCGGGCTCAGTATCAGTTTCTTTGACGTAGTAGTCGACGTTTACCGCTGGTGCCCAAACATGCTTGAGTACATCGTTTGAAATATTGCTCACTGGGTAGTTGTAGGCCATATTTGTGCAGTTAATGAGGACTTTGTTGGATGCGCCATCGGAGATGAACTCGTATAAGTCTTGTCCCTGGGTGTTTTTTGCGGTTGCATTTTGCGGAAGAACAACAGTGCCGCCGTCAATAACAGTGGAAATACCACCAGGCATATTAGCAGTACCAGGGATGTCTACCTTTGAATCGCCCGAAATGTTAAGGTTTGAACCCTCGGTTTGCTTAAGATCAACACCCAGTGAATCACCAATCACTGTACTGCTAATAATGTTGTAGGTTGCATCCTGGAATTGGAAAGCCTGGTGCTCGCCTGCAGTAGCCGAAATGTTACTCGTGATCTTTGAATCCTCGATAGTAACAGTAGTATTTCTACCAGTATTAATTGAAGTAAAAGGCTTTTTGAAAATCCAAGAACCTTCAGTTTTCGCATCTGCAGGAGTTACTAGATCAACTATGGAGTTATCAAAAAGTACTGGTTCTCCACTGGTAAACGATAGGTTATATCGACGAGACGTTTTGGAGTTCAGCGTCGAATTACGGAATGTCACAGGTCTTTCTGAATAGAAAGCTGTCGGCCACACTGAAGTCTTGCTGGCATGATCAATAGTGACCGTAGAATTATTAAAAACTACTGGTGTATCTAAATCTTTACCACCATTTTTGGAGAAAATGATAGGACCTTCTTTAGTGTCTGGACCAGGTGTGACATTGAGTGTTGTATCGCTGACAGTAAATGGGCCTTTAATAAATTGCCCATCAATACCGTAACCGCCAGTGGTGGAGATGCTTAAGGAGCTTCCGGTTTCTCCATCGCCACGTAAAATTACTGATTGGTTAGCTGTTTTTTGATTGATTTTCATGCCATAACCAGCAAAATTTTCAATCGTTACATTGCCGTTATTGATAAACGTAAACTCCGACTTAACATCCAGTCCAGTTTTATCCGCTACGTAAGAGCCATCGAAGGTGACGTTCACGCCGTCGTTAATGGTAAAGGTCATCGGATGAGCGATAACCAGCCCGCCGTTAAAAGAATTGTCAGCCGTAAAAGTGACTGATTGAGTAGCTGGATCATTGACGGCGGCTTTAAGCTCGGCAAGGGTTGTATCAAACCCAACCTCAAAGTTTTCTGCTGCAAAGGCCGGCGCGCTAAACCCGAAAACCAGCGTGCCAGCTAGTAGTGATGATGTGATTGTTTTTTTATATCTCATCTCGCCAGCCTACAGTAGGATTTTGATAAATGATAGCAATTTGTCAAAAGAGGTATAGTCCTAATTCTCGCCATCTATCTTCTGATAGCTATGGAATAATAGCGTTATGATCGCATACCCCACTCAACCGCTCATGCCCCAGCACCTTAGTCGATTAAACAATCTCATGATTGACCAGGCGCAAGAAGCCGGTTGGCAGGCCGGGAGACCAATATGTATTTATGATGACCCCACCGGTCAGCTCCTGACATATTTCCTCCCAATAGCTAAAAAGGTAACAGTACTCAGTGATTCGCATGCTCAAAATAGTAGATCCATCGCTTATGCGATGAGCACGGGACAACGTGAGAAATTATGGGTACGTGGAATTGACGGGCCACTGCAACTCGACCACTTCTTACACACAATGAAACCGGGATATGCCGAACAAAGTCTCATCGTCACAGCACTGCCCAAATCGCTTAGCGAACTCCAATATGTGGCGCACTGTGCCGCCCGAGTTAACATCCCAACGTTGATCGGTGCCAACAACACCAAACACATGACCCGGTCGCAAAATGACGTACTTGCCAGCGCCTACCGCACCGTCGTCGCCAGCCGCGGATCCGGAAAATTCCGGGCTCTTATTGCTTCTCATCCCCGAGCTAATCTTCTAGCTCCAGCGCCTCAAAAAAACGAGCATATATATGCGATCGGAGCAACCTTTGCCGGTGTCCAGGCTGATCGTGGCGGCCAGCTTTTAGCTACCACTGCGAGAGCGGACTGGGAATCTGACCCGGGCACAGTGCTTGATTTCGGGAGTGGAAACGGAGCCGTCAGCGCACTAATTGCGCAAACCTGTCCAAACACTGCTATTACGGCTACTGATATCTCAGCCGATGCCGTCACCTCAACCCAGCTCACCCTCGAATCCTACTGCGACCGCACAACCATCACCTGGGACACCTCCGCCCAAAACGTGGCTACAAACTCAATCGACGTCGTCCTACTTAACCCGCCATTCCATGACGGATTTACCATAGATGACACCCTTGTTGACGAACTGCTGAGCGCAGCCCGGCGCGTACTTAAACCCGGCGGAAAAATATATGTTGTTTACAATTCCCACCTACGATACCGGCCACGAATCGCACAGCTGTTTACCGACGTCGTCCAGCTGGCGCGAGACAGCCGTTTCACCGTCGTCCGTGGAGCCAAACTATAGCCAGCCGCGCTCGCGAGCAAAAACCACTGCCTGGGCGCGAGTTTCCGCCCCAGTCTTCCCGATCGCCGAAGAAAGATGGTTACGGACCGTACCTTCAGAGAGATAAACCCGTCGGGCAATCTCCGCAATAGTGGAACCATCTGCAGCAATGCGCAAAATTTCCCGCTCCCGCTCAGAAAGCGGATTGACTCCTTCGAATAGTGACTGAGTAGCCAACACCGGATCAATCACCCGAGATCCAGCATGTACTTGGCGAATAACCTGGGCCAACTCTTGCGCTGGCATATCTTTGACCACAAACCCATAAGCGCCGGCTGTTAGCGCCCGATGAACATAACCTGGCCGGCCGAACGTCGTCACAATCAGCGCCCGGGTAGGCAACCGAGAATCAGTAAGTTCCTGGGTAACTGCAATCCCATCCTGACCTGGCATCTCAATATCAATCAACGCCACATCCGGACGGTGAGTAAGCACCGCCGTCATAACGTTATCACCACGGCCAACCTCGCACACCACCTCGATATCATCTTCCAGATTAAGCAGTGCGCTGAGTGCACCACGGACCAACGCCTGATCGTCAGCAATCAACACCCGAATCATTGTTTCGTCCTCACATCCATCACCGCTGTTACCCGCGTACCCGGATCGGCGGGCAGTACATCGAGTCGGCCACCAGCCTCGACAATTCTCTCACGCAACCCCGTCAAACCGTTTCCGGCTGGTTGAGTGATGCCCACGCCGTCGTCGATAATCGACATACGTGTTGAACTAATTTCACATGTTACGTGCTTGGCGTGAGCGTGACGCAAAATGTTCGTCACCGCTTCCCGCACAACCCATGAAAAAACAAAACGGAACCGCGGATCGGCATCCTCAACTGAACCCACAACCGAAACCGCAATATGGGCATCTTCGAGCACCTTGATAGCGTTGCGCAGTTCGTCCGATAACAATTGCATTCGCAGACCAGACACCGTTGCCCGCACCTCGGTAATCGCTGCGCGGGTCAAATCTGAGATCTCGATAAGCTCTGCGCGCGCCCGCTCCGGATCAGAATCAAGCAGCCGCAAGGCCAACTGCGACTTAAGCGAAATGATCGTCAGTGAATGTCCCACCACATCATGGACATCGCGGGCAACCCGGCTACGTTCAGCTGATATTGCTTCATGTGCCACTGCGATTTGTTTTTCCTGGGAGGCCCTATCGAAAAACCTCGAACCAGCAGTCATGGCGAACACACCAATCGACACCACCAAGAGAGCATGGGCGTCACTGGGGGTATCGAGTAACCAGCCGGCAACCTCCATGACAATACCGAGTAAAACAATAATAATTGTGCCGGGAACTAACGGGATGAGCATCCCCGTTAAGGACGCAAGATACGGGAAAAACGAGAAACCGGCGAACGAGAAAAGAACCAGCATCGTTATTGTGATGGCAAAAAGGATGCTGAATGATATGGCGTAGAGCTGAAGAGTATGGTCTTTTAGCTGCGGATTGTACGCCAGAAACCAGGTGGTGGAATTGAGGATAGCGAATATCGCAGTGAGTGTGTAGCCGATGACGCGAACCGTGGGGGAATATGGGCCGATGGTGATGAAATGGAGCGGGAAAACAAGGAAAGCTAGCCAAATAAGAGCCATAAACAGGCCCATGGCGTATTCGCGGCGAGAAGTCATATGTGTATTCTATCGTTGTAGGGTGTAAGGGAATCGGGGCAATAGCGCAAACCTAGCTCATATACGCCTAGGTTTGCGCTATTGCCCGGTTTTGGGCACACTCGGCTTACTACAGGTCTAGTGTTCCTGGTTTCGCCGGGATGCCACAACGGCAAAAGTGGCAAAAATAGCCAGCCAGGCAACAACATTTGCCACGGCATACCAGATCGGGGTGCTGTAGAGCGCGCCGTTGGCGTCATACATTTGCCCTTCGGTCAAGGGATAGCGTGCTAGTTCGCCGACTCCCCACATGGGGGTGAACCGGGCAACCGACAGCAGTGTGCCAGACAGCGGTGCGAAGAGATTGCCGGCAAACGAAAAGAGCACCAGTAGCCCAGATGAAATGCTGACGGCTGTTTCGGCTTTAAACGAGTACGCAACGGCAAGACCGTAACATGCAAAGAGGATGACGCTCAGGTAGCTGATACCCCAGACAGCCAGGAGGCGAAGCACTGGGAGCTGGGCGCCCATCGCAATCCCGACGATGTACAGCGAAGCCAGAGTAATCGTGCAAATCAAGAATGCCGAGAGTACGCGATTGATCATAATCTTCCACGGGGTAAGCGGAGTGAGCGCAAGTTGGCGCCCCCAGCCTTGGAGCCGGTCAACTGCGGCCGTGCCGGTGTAGCCAACCGCCGCTTGGGCAACGGCATAAATACTCATATTAATAAGGACGGCCATGTTGATATTGCCGTGTCCAATGGGCATCTCGCCGTATTCGGCTGTGCCACCAAAGATGATGTACATGAGGATTGGCAGTCCGATTGTGAAGAACAGGGCTTCGGGTGCCCGTAGAAAACGGCGGACGTCGGAGCGAATGAGTGTTGCGTTCATGTCAGTCTTCTTTCGGTAGCGTATCGGCGGCGATGAGGGTTGCGAAGGCGTCATCTAGGGAGGAGGGGACGATTTCCAGGTTCGAGGCGCCGGCTTTAAGGAGCTCGCGGGCGAGATCATCGGAGTGGGATGTTGCGCAGGTGAGGGTGGTATCTTCCACGGTGGCGTTGTATGTGGTTTGGATGCGTGCCACCTGCGCCGGGGAAACATCCCCAGTGGTGGCGGTGACATGGCGGATTCCGGCGATGGCACGGATGTGGTTGGTCGGGCCATCGGCGATGATGCGTCCGCGGTTCATCAAAATGATGCGGTCGGCGAAATCTTCGGCTTCTTGCAGGTAGTGGGTGGCGAAGATGATTGTTCTGCCGTGGCGGGTTTGGGCGTGCATGGCGTCCCAAAATTCGTGCCGTGCGTTGACGTCCATTCCAGTTGTAGGCTCGTCCAAAATGAGCAGGGACGGATCGGGCAGGAGGGCGAGTGCGAATTTGACGCGTTGTTGTTCACCGCCGGAAAGTTTGCCGATTTTTCGGTTCAGAAGTGGGCCGAGCTGGGTTTGGGCGACGACGTCGGCGATGCGTTCGCGCGTGATATTTTTCGCGGGGCGGTAGCTGGCAGCAATATAGGTGAGGGTTTCGGTTACGCTCATGGTTGCCAGTAGTCCGCCGGTTTGTAGCAGGGCGGAGGTGTTGCCGGCGTGGATTGCATCGTGGGGGCTGAGCCCGTCGATGGTGATGGTGCCGGAGGATGGTTTGGATAGTCCAAGGATGATATCGAGTAGCGTTGTTTTGCCGGCACCGTTGGGGCCGAGTATCGCGAGGATTTGCCCGGCCGGGATTGTGGTGGTGATGTTGTCGACGGCGGAAACGTTGCCACTAGGAGTACGAAATGTTTTTCGCACGTTAGTTATATTGATTTTTTCCATGTTTTTATTCTTCCGCGCGGTGCCGGTGGCGCGGAAGTCATGGATGTCAGGAGACTGTTATGACAGATGTCATGACGAATTATTAGGCTTTGACGTACCCGTATCCGGCTGCTTGGAGGCGGGCTATTTCGACGATGCCGGCCGGGACGATGGTGCAAAAGTCAGGGACCATGTCTTTGTTGACTTGGCGTTGTTCTAGGCCGGTGTTGCAGACGAGGAATTGGACGCCTTGTTGGGCTAGTTCGTGGATTCGTGCCATGCGGTGGGGCTCGACGTCGAGTTGGGAGAAGGAGCGGACGGCTTCGCCGTTTGCGACGACGGTGACGTTTGCGCCTTCGACGCCGGAGTGTGCGAGGAAGTTGTCAACGGATCGTAAGGTGAAGGGCCAACGGTTGTTTTCGTTGACGTGGAAGACGAGTTTGAGGTTCGACATGAGGACTCCTTGAGTGGTTTGGCGGTTACTTGTTTGTGTTTAGTGTCACTGTCTACTCTCACTCTACTGCCCCTAACATGATTTGTCTCGATGCCAAGACACAGGTGGTTGGTGATTGTGTGGGAAGGGGTGGGTAAGATAAATGTATGGTTGAGATGAGTGAAGATGAATTTGAGGGCATCGTTGCCGATGTGCTCGATGAGCTTCCGCAGCAGTTTATTCACCGGCTAGAAAACGTGGTTTTTCTGGTTGTTGATCAAGCTGAGCCACAGCAAGGTCCGCCAGATATTCTGGGATTGTATGAGGGGTTCGCTCAAACTGATGGGGATTTTGGACCGTACGCGGAGCCGAATAGGATTTTCATTTTCCGCAAGCCGTTGTTGGAAATGTGTTCGTCGGTAGAAGAAGTGTGTGCGGAAGTGAAAGTTACGGTTTTTCATGAAATTGCACATCATTTTGGCAGTGAAGAAGAAAATTTAATGGCGTTAGGTTGGGCGTGAAAATGATTATTTTAGCTGGAACTCCGTTGGGTAATGACGACGATGCCTCGCCCCGGTTGCGTTCGGTATTGGCGTCGGCAGATGTGATTGCTGCCGAAGATACCCGGCGGTTGTTGAATTTGGTGGGGCGTTTAGGAGTGGAGATTCATGCTCCGGTCGTTGCTTATCACGATCATAATGAGGTTCAGAAGGCACCGGATCTCATTGCGGCGGCGAAAGCGGGTAAGACGGTTGTTATGGTTTCTGATGCAGGGATGCCTTCAGTGTCTGATCCGGGATATCGGTTGGCTGCGTTGGCTGCGCAAGAAGGTGTGGAGCTGACTGTTGTTCCGGGCCCGTCTGCGGTTCTTACTGCGTTGGCTATTTCTGGTTTGGCTTCGGATCGTTTTGCTTTTGAGGGGTTCGTGCCACGTAAAGAGGGTGAGCGCAGGCAGATTTTTCACCAGTTGCGCCATGATGGCCGGACGTTGATTTTCTTTGAATCTCCTCGGCGATTAGCTGAGACGTTGGTGGATATGGCAACAGAATTTGGGGCAGATCGGCAAGCTGCGGTGGCTCGTGAGTTGACGAAGACGTTTGAGGAGGTTCAGCGTGGTTGCTTGGGGGAATTGGCGCAGTGGGCACAACAGGATGTTAAAGGTGAGATTTCGATTGTTGTCGAAGGGGATTCGCAGTCCGCGCAGAGCGGAACGGTAGGGCAAGACGTTATTGATGACGTGCGTGAATTAGTGGATTTAGGGGTGCGTCTTAAAGATGCGGCTGGCTATGTTGCTGGCCGATCAGGGTTGCGTAAGAACCAAGTCTATCAAGCTGTGGTGGCGCTCTCGGCTGAGTAGGAAAATGGGCAAAATCTAAAGTTAGAGACGTTTTCGAGTGCATGTGTATCGAAAAATACGCTAGTGTTAGTGTTACCGACTAACAGGAGATATGCATGAGGGAACAACATAAGGCATCTACTGCCGAGCAATTGCCACCGCGTAACACGATAGATTCCGCAACAATTTTTCTACGATCACGTAAGTCCTTGCCATTACGCATAGTTCTTCTTGCGCTATGGATAGTTGCATTTGCCTTCGGTGGAATGGCACAAGGGAAAATATCAACTGTTGCAGAATCAGATCCGGCGTTTTTTCTACCAGAATCGGCTCAATCTACGTTAGCCGGTCAAGAAGCTGAAAAGTTTCGTGATGATTCAACAATTCCCGCGCTTATTGTCATAGCCTCACCAGATGGACAGCGGATCTCTGAGTCCGCGATGGGTGTTCTTGGTCGGATTTCCCAAGAATTGCCTAACATTCGTGTCACTGAAGAACTCTTATTAAAGGATGTTGCTCCGGGGTTTGTACCGGTTATTCCGGACGCAGATATGACTGCAGTGCTTCTTCCGTTGAATCTTCAGCAAGATATTGCGAATGGACGAGACGGAGAGGGTGAAAAAATACTCAACTTAACGGTTGAATCATTGCACAACAATCTCACATCCCGCTTAGCAGATCGCGGTATAGAACCCGAGGAATTAACGGTTTATGTATCTGGACCGGCTGGATTATCTGCTGATTTGAGTGGAGCTTTTGCCGGAATCGATCTCACCCTCTTGCTTGTCGCGGTTGTTCTGGTATTCATTATTCTCATCGTCGTCTACCGCTCGTTACTTATTCCAATCGCAGTATTGTTGACCTCACTAGCGGCGCTGTGTGCTGCAGTTCTTACCGTCTTCCAGATGGCCAAAGCCCAATGGGTTGATCTCAACGGTCAAACTCAAGGTATCCTGGCAATTCTAGTTATCGGTGCTACCACCGACTATTGTCTCCTTCTCATCGCCCGCTATCGAGAAGAGCTAACTGTCGTT
Organism: Arcanobacterium buesumense; assembly: GCF_012563545.1. Taxonomy (NCBI): domain Bacteria; kingdom Bacillati; phylum Actinomycetota; class Actinomycetes; order Actinomycetales; family Actinomycetaceae; genus Arcanobacterium; species Arcanobacterium buesumense. The sequence continues at coordinate 1,701,522 of NZ_CP050804.1, read as the reverse complement.
GAGCACCCGACCGAGGCACTTGTTCGAGCAATTAAAGGATCATGGGAACCGATTGTGGCCTCTGGTGGTACAGTGATCGCCGGCCTGCTCACCTTACTTATCTCCGATCTATCATCCACATCCTCACTTGGTCCAATAGCGTCAATCGGTATTGTTTTCGCAATGTTAGCCGCCCTGACACTATTGCCCGGAATGTTACTAATTCCAGGAAAACATGCGCGAATCATGTTCTGGCCAGCAAAAATTCCGCACTATGCCACTTTAGATGATGCTCAATCGCACGGTTTTTGGCATCGTCTCGGACAGTTCGTCGCTCGTCGTTACCGCGTCGTATGGGTAGCAACTCTAGCTGTGCTTTTGGTGCTCTCTAGCTTTGCTTTTTCCTTCAAAGCCTCTGGAACCTCGGCGATCGAACAATTTACCCAGCCATCCCAAGCGGTAACCGGATTCAAGATCCTCGAAGAAAAGTTCACTGCCGGTTCCGCACAGCCAACCACCGTGATCGTAGACGAGCAGTATGCCTCCCAGGCGCAAGAAGTTATTAGTGAATTGCCAGGAGTTAAAGCTGTTATCGCACAGCAAGACGGACAATCACAAGGCATGCCAGCAGGTCAACCACCAGCAGGTCAGCGCCCTGCAGATCCACCATCAGGAGTTGGCCCAGATCAGGGCAGTACCACACCAACGCCATCGACTCCGCTAGTCATCGACGGCAGAGTGTTACTCAACGTCACAACCACGATGTCTGCCGATGATAAAACTGCCCAAGACGTCGTTCGGGAAATTCGCGACGCTGTTGCGTCACTAAAAGCACACGTCCTTGTGGGCGGACCGGCCGCACAAGCCCTTGACACCCAAGAAACTGCCCACCGCGACTTCCTCAAAATTGTTCCAGTTGTTTTAGCAGTTATCGCCATCTTGCTCATGCTACTTCTTCGTTCTGTGGTAGCACCGCTACTCGTCGTCGTCGCAAACGTCATTTCGTTCGGGGCAACGCTAGGTATCTGTGCCATTATCTTCAACCGAATTCTAGAGTTTCCCGGTGCCGATGCATCAGTGCCGTTGTATGCTTTCGTCTTCCTTATCGCATTAGGAATCGATTACACGATTTTCTTAATGTCTCGCGCCCGGGAAGAATCACTTAAAGATGGCACCCATACCGGAATCACCCGAGCCATCGGTGTCACCGGCGGGGTCATCACATCAGCCGGTATTGTTCTGGCAGCCACCTTCGCTGCACTAGGTGTTGTACCACTGTTGTTTATGCTTCAACTGGCCATCATCGTCTCGCTAGGAATCATCATTGATACCTTTATTGTTCGCTCGCTTCTCATCCCCGGCATGGTTTATGATGCTGGCCGGATAATCTGGTGGCCGTGGACCTCGCGAAAAGTTCCTGCTGACCAGGTGACACCCAATAATGCCAACTGAAAGCGCAGGTTACTGCCAAATATAATGGCGAATCTTTAGCGACTACATGGTGGTGGGCACGGCGGATATCCGCCGTGCCCACCACTACATCGCTTCTGCGGTCTATAGGTCGGGCTTGAAATCAATATTGGAAAAATCGAAATCAGACTCGTCAGCTTCATCCGAGAAGTCGATGTCATCATCAATGTCGATGTCAAAATCATCTAACCCGAGGGCGGAGAGGTCTTCATCGGTAGATAGCCGCGATTCGAGAGCGTCGAATTGGTCAGTGTTGTTAAACTCAGACCCATCTTCATCAGCAAACTCATCATAGACGGGTGCCTCACGGATTAATCCGCCATTGTTCTCATCAGGAAGCTCAAAATCGCGATAGTCGGCAGCACCATACTCATCATCTTCTAGATCGTCAGGGATGCCATCGCCGTCGGTATCATTCCAGGTATCTTCATCCCATTCCAAGGATGAATCACCAGCCCAACCCTCGTCATCTCGCGCATGAACCTGAGCCCACTCCTCGGCGAGTAGCGGAACGTCGTCGTCATCATCTTCATAGAAACCAAAGGCTTCGGTAGACGAAAGTTGTTCAACGCCTGCCTCATCCATCTCCTTGCGTGCCACAATACCGAGCTCTTCGGAAACTGGAACTGTGAGATCAGAAAAAACTCGCGCGGTAAAACCGGCACGCAACGCATCTAGGGCAGTTGCCTTCACGCAGTGTGATTCGGCAATACCCACAATGTCAACTGCGGAAATCTCATGCTCGCGTAACAGAACTTCCAGCGGGACGCCTTCGAGGTTTTTACCTTCGAAGCCAGAATAGGCCGCCTGGTATTCACCTTTCTTTACCGATTCGTCAAAAGGTAAAGCCGCGATAGCGTCATGAAGTTCCGCCTCGGCAGTTCCGGCAACACCGTGCGGTGGCCAAGAATTAACAAAGTCAGGATTGGGAGAAAAATGCTCACCTGGATCTACATGCCAGTCTTGAGTGGTAACAATATATTCGTAATCGTCAGCACGTTCAGTTACGAAATCGGCAATCCGTTCAGCAACGGCATTACCTCCCTCGACTGCTAGGGCACCACCTTCGCAGAACGTGGGTTGAACATCAACGATAAGAAGTGCGCGCTGAACTTCCATGACCCCTCCAATAATTGTCAGCATTGACTATATTCTAAGCATACGTGGCGAACGTGAGATAGGCACATGGAGTTTCATCTCACAGCGTTAGACGCGTAATCTATAGATATGAAGATTTTGTCTGCTGTAGCTTGGCCATACGCCAACGGTCCTCGCCATATCGGCCATGTTGCCGGTTTTGGTGTCCCTTCTGACGTGTTCTCGCGGTATATGCGAATGACTGGACACGATGTGCTCATGGTGTCGGGAACTGACGAACACGGTACGCCAATTCTGGTTGCTGCGGATAATGAAGGTGTTACTCCGCAACAATTGGCGGACAAGAATAACCGCATTATTGCTGAAGACCTTGTTAATCTCGGATTGTCCTACGATCTTTTTACGCGCACCACAACGCAGAACCATGTTGATGTTGTCCAGCGCTTGTTTGAAGGCTGCCGCGATAACGGTTACATGATTGTGCAAGAGCAACTGGTGGCGATTGATCCCAAGACCGGCAATACGTTACCTGATCGCTTCATTGAAGGTACGTGCCCGATTTGTGGCGCTGCCGGGGCTCGCGGTGACCAATGTGATACCTGCGGTAACCAGCTTGATCCGCAGGATTTGATTGATCCGATCTCCAAGGTTTCCGGTTTAACACCAAACTTTACCTCCACTGAGCACTATTTCCTTGATCTGCCAGCGCTTGCTGGAGCACTCGGGGAGTGGCTTGATGAGGTGGAACGCGATGGGTCGTGGCGGCCAAACGTTATTTCGTTCTCCAAGCATCTTCTCGACGACGTTCGCCCACGTGCGATGAGCCGGGATATTTCTTGGGGCATTCCGGTTCCGGGTTGGGAAGATAAGCCAAATAAGCGGCTTTATGTTTGGTTTGATGCGGTGGTTGGTTACTTGTCGGCGTCAATTGAGTGGGCTCGCCGTCGTGCTGCTCAAGGCCAGGGTAGTCCAGAGGATTGGCGTGAGTGGTGGACGAACCCAGAAGCCCTTTCCTACTACTTCATGGGCAAGGACAACATCGTTTTCCATTCCCAGATTTGGCCAGCAGAGCTTTTGGCATACAACGGTGCCGGATCGCGTGGCGGTCAAGCTCGTGATTTCGGAACGTTGAACCTGCCAACCCAAGTAGTGGCTTCAGAATTCTTGACGATGGAAGGTAAGAAGTTCTCCTCGTCGAAGAACGTGGTGATTTATGTGCGCGATGTTTTGTCGCGTTACCAGGCGGACGCCTTGCGTTACTTCATTTCTATTGCGGGACCAGAAACGTCGGATTCGGATTTTACATGGGCCGAGTTCGTGCGCCGGAATAATTCAGAGCTGGTTGCTGGCTGGGGTAATTTAGTCAACCGTACCGGTGCGATGATTGCGAAGAACTTCGGTGAGATTCCAACCCCGGGTGAGCGTGAAGAGATTGATAACGCGTTACTGGATGCGATTCGTGGAGGATTCGATAAGGTGGGTGAGCTTATCGGTTCACACCAGCAGCGTGCTGCACTGAGTGAGATTATGCGTCTTGTCGGGGAAGCTAATACGTATGTGACTCGTACCGAGCCGTTTAAGTTGAAAGCTCCAGAGCAGCGCGCACGGTTGGCGACTGTGCTTAACACTTTGGTTCAGGCGGTATCGGATCTCAATACGATGATGAGTGTCTTCTTGCCTCATTCATCAAATCAGATTGACAAGATTCTTGGCGGCGATGGCCGTTTGGCGCCTATGCCACGCTTAGAAGAAGTCACCGATTTGGATACTGACTACCCGTATCCGATTATCACTGGTGATTATTCGGATGCGCGGGCGTGGGAGTCGCGTGAGGTAGTGCCAGGTACCCCGATTGCTAAGCCAAAGCCAGTGTTTGCTAAGCTCGATGATTCAGTGATTGCTGAAGAGCTTGAGCGTCTTGGTATTGCTGAGTAATTGGCAGGGTAATGAGTAGCTCGAAAGCGAAAAAGGAACGGCGGCGGCTGGTTGCGGATATCCCGGACCGGCTGCCGGTTCCTATTGTTGATAACCATACGCATATTTTACCGGATCCGGTTGTTGGAGATGGTGGCCTACCGGTACAAAATACTGATGAGGCTGGCAATATACGCATGCCAGTTTTGTTGGAGACTTTGCGTGCTGGTATGGCGCAAGCTGGTGTGCGGGCGGCCATTTCCTCCGGGTGTGAAATACCGATGTTGGAGTTTACCCGGGATTTGGCTCGTGATGTTCCAGAGGTGTGGGCGGCGCTGGCTATTCATCCTAATGATGCTGCCCTACATGCGGGGGTGCGGGAGGTGGCTCCCGATGGGCTGGAGCCACATGTTGAGTCTTGGCATGAAGATTTTTCGCTTGACGACGCCGTATCGCGCGTTGCGCATCTAAGTACCGATCCATATGTGGTTGCGATTGGTGAGACTGGATTGGATTATTTCCGCACTGGTGACGCAGGTAAACAGGCGCAAAAAGATGCTTTTCGTGCCCATATTGCGTTGGCAAAAGAGCTGGGTAAGCCGTTGCAGATTCATGATCGGGACGCGCATGCGGATGTGATTGATGTACTACTGGCTGATGGCGCTCCAGACCTTACAGTGTTTCACTGTTTTTCCGGGGATCGCTTGCTGGCGCACGTATGTGCGGAACATGGGTGGTTTGCCTCGTTTGCTGGCCCATTGACGTACGGGCCGAATGTTGATTTACAAGAAGCATTCGATGAGCTACCTAGTGAATTGATTTTGGTAGAAACTGATGCGCCTTATTTGACCCCTGTACCATTCCGAGGTCATCCTAATGCGGCATGGAGTGTGGGATACACCGTCCGGTATATGGCTCAACGTCGTGGTGTTGAGCTTGAGAATTGGTGTGCTCAGATTGATAAAAACACACAAAATGTATATGGAATATGAGGTTTGTCGGTTAATCTATGTTAGGCGTGGCACTCCAGCGCGACTAATTGTCACAATTTGATTACAATCGATATACATCAGATAACTAAACTCAGTTAGATGTGGAGAAAACCGATGGAAGAAACCCGCCAGTTCGCTATGACCCCGCCAAAGCCAGGGTCACGACGCGCCCGGCGAGCCGCCGAACGAGCCGCAGCAGCAGCCGCTGCCGCAGCACGTAGTGTTGCAACCACGGGAGAAATTCCAGCAATTGTTGAGGCCAACTACCAACAATGGGGCAACCGTCCCGTGCGTTTACAACCCACAACACCATTTGCCGAACAAATGAACCATGAGTTAGTCGTCTCCCGTCTAGGAGATGACGTATATGAACCAAAAACCCGGAAATCTTTTATGATGCAAAGTGTAGGATTTGGTTCCGCTGCGGCGTTCGTCGTCGGAATTGGTTTAGGAATTGCTGTTGAAAATGTTCCACAAAACTTTGCGATGGCAACCAATGAACCATCGCTATCTGAACTTGCTACGGCTTCTGTTGCCCTCGATGGAAAAACCCCAATTATTGAAGGTGTTACGTCAAAATTTAGCCTGACGGTCGATGGAAAAGAACGAACCCTGGCGTCCAATGCCAGAGTCACGTTAGCTGACGCGCTCAATGCTGCCGGCATCACCGTAAACTCCGGCGATATCGTTTCTCATCAGCTCAATAAGCCAATTGCAGACGGGGAACACGTCACCATCACTCGTGTCACTACCGAAACGGCTACCGAAACCTACGTCGTCGAACCAGAAACTCAACGTGAAGATGACGAAACCTTAGCTAAGGGCGAAGAGAAGAAAGTCAGTGACGGCAAGCCAGGAGAAGGTACCCGAACTGTTACCGTCACCAAGCATGACGGTACTGAAGTCAAGCGCGTGACAACAGTTGATGCGATCACAACCCCGGCCGAACCCATCATTATTAAAGTGGGAACTAAAGAAGGTGCTAGCTCCTCGGCATCCGCTAATAACGTTCCAGTCAATGCGGCACCTGTTGCCCCAGGTACCGCACGAGCCATAGCTGCAGATCTCGTAGCCGGGCGCGGATGGTCTGAAGCTGAATTCGCATGTCTAGATCAACTATGGCAACGTGAGTCCGGATGGAACCATCTGGCTAATAATCCATCGTCGGGCGCTTACGGTATTCCACAAGCTTTGCCAGGATCGAAGATGGCCTCAGCTGGTGCTGATTGGCAAACTAATCCGGCAACCCAGATTACTTGGGGATTAGGATATATTTCTGGTCGATATGGTACGCCGTGTGGTGCGCTCAGCCATTCACATTCGGTGGGTTGGTACTAAAAGCGCGAGCTTGCACTCTACAGTGAGGAAACAATGAGTCAATGCCCAGTCCCCCTCCTTGGACCGGTGAAAATCCGTCAACTTGCGGAACAACTCAACATACGACCGACTAAAACATTAGGTCAAAATTTTGTTCACGACGCCGGAACCGTCCGGCGCATCGTGCGTGACGCAGGTGTAGAATCGGGCGACCACGTCGTAGAGGTAGGTCCCGGATTAGGCTCATTAACTCTAGCTATCCTCGAAACCGGAGCGCTAGTGTCAGCTATCGAAATCGATCCGCCATTAGCTACCGCTTTACCGGCAACAATCGCTGAAATTCAGCCAGAATCCGCCGCGCATATCGCTGTTACCAATCGCGATGCAATGGATATTTCTGGGGTAACTGACCTTGCAGTACCACCAATTCTCGGCAAGAGCACTGATTTTGTGCCAAAACATTTAGTAGCAAACTTGCCCTACAACGTCGCTGTGCCAGTGCTCCTAACTCTGTTGAGTACCTTGCCCACATTAGAAACAGTAACCGTGATGGTCCAACTTGAAGTAGCAGATCGACTTGCTGCTCAGCCGGGCTCTAAAACCTATGGGGTGCCGTCAGTTAAAGCGAATTGGTATGCCGATGTGTGGCGTGGAGCCAAAATCTCCCGCAATGTCTTTTGGCCGGTACCAAATGTTGACTCAGCATTAGTACACATGCGTCGGCACCCGGAAACTGCAGGCGTTGATCGTCAGGCGGTGTTCGCCGTCGTCGATGCTGCCTTTGCTCAGCGACGCAAAACACTGCGTGCTGCGCTAACCACCTGGGCAGGAAGCCCTACGCGTGCTGAGGAGATTTTGCGGGCGGCCGGTGTTGATCCGTCGCTTCGCGGAGAAAAACTCACCATCGAAGATTTCATTGCTATTGCACAAAATTCCAAAACGTGTTGTAAATAACGAAAAATATTGCACTATTGGCATAAGTAGCCTATATTAGTAGTGATAATCCCTGGGTGTTACTGGTAAGCAGGCATGACCAGATCGGCACCGTTATTCGGTGTGCTCGATGAGGAGCTTTATGATTCAGTCTGCTGCTTGCGTGCTAAGGGTTTTCAACAACAATGCGGTACTCGTGAGTGTCGATGGAGTTAAAACAGTCCTTGCCGGGAGAGGAATTGGTTTCGGCAAACGGCCTGGAGATATGATCCCGGCCGGCGGTGCTTGGCACCAATTTATTGAAGCAAGCGCCGATAGAATAGACTTCCTCACCTCAGTGAATACACTCGATCCCCATCTTGTGTCAACGGTAACTGAAGCGGTCGAACTGGCCAACAATCTCATTAATGACCTCGATCCATCCATCTATGTGGTTTTAGTAGATCATATGGCATTCGCGGTGCAACGCCATCTTAGTGGGCTATCAATCCACAACAAGCTGGTTGATGAGATCAAAGTGGCCTTCGGTGTGGAATTTACCGCGGCTCAAATCATGGTGCACTTCGTTAATCACAAGCTCAATGTTGAGCTACCAGTTGATGAAGTGGCGTTTATCGCCCTGCATTTACATGCGGCACGCACTGGGGTGACCGTCAAACAACCATTGTCTGAAGCGAACGAGCTTGGGGTCATCGTTGACCTGATCATGCGAGAACTCGGTCAGCCAAAGAACGTCGAACTGACCGAACTATTGTTTACGATCAACGGGTATGTCACTCGCATTCACGCCGGGATGTGGCGAACAAACACGGCAACATCGCTTATCGAGCGCATGTTAGCACCGGAGTTCGCTGTAGCTCGGCACGTTATTACATACATTGCCAAAGACGACGTTCCCCCTGCCGCCATTGCACACGAATCCGCATTCTTGGCGGTCTTCCTCCACGGGTGGCGGCAAGGAACACGTCCGGCGCATACACAAAAGGACACAACAACATCATGAACGGAAAAGTGATGGAGAGCCTACAACGGCTCGGTAAAGCGCTGATGGGCGCGGTTGCTGTTATGCCAGTAGCGGCAATCTTGATGGGTATCGGTTACTGGATTGATCCAGAAGGATGGGGCGCAAACAGCGTAATCGCTGCTGTCTTGATCAAGTCGGGTGCAGCAGTTCTTGATAACCTCGGCTGGCTATTTGCGATCGCCTTGGCGTTCGGGCTTTCCCGCGACAGCAATGGTGCTGCCGCGCTGTCCGGCTTTATTGGCTTTGCAACAATCAAGATGCTTTTGAACGAACAGTCAGTTGCTGGCTTCCAAGGAATTGACCTAGAAAAGCTTGACGGCGCTGCCAAGCTCGATTGGGTATCCCAAGGCTGGGGCGCAATGGGTGACAAGAACGTACTGGTCGGTATCGTCGTCGGTATTCTTGCTGCATGGGTATACAACCGGTTCTCCCGGACCAAGCTACCACCATTCTTGGCCTTCTTCTCTGGCCGACGCTTGGTTCCAATCCTCACTTCGTTGCTTGCTATCGTTTTGGCGGGCGTCCTCTACTTTGTTTGGCCATTCGTTTACTCGGTTCTGTTCCACTTTGGCCAGTCAATTCAAGGAATGGGTGCGCTCGGTGCAGGTATTTATGCATTTGCTAACCGTCTGCTCATCCCAACTGGTCTACACCACGCCCTGAACTCGATCTTCTGGTTTGACGTTATCGGTATTAACGATATCGGTAACTTCCTCGGTGGCGGTAAGACCATCGAAGCTGCTGCGGCGGCAACCGATGCTGCTTCCTGCCCAGGCGTTGGCGTATGGGCTGATGGAACCTGTACTGTTATTGGTGAAATCGGCCGTTACCAGGCTGGCTTCTTCCCGGTTATGATGTTTGGTTTGCCAGCTGCGGCATTGGCAATGTACTTGCGGGCAAACACCAAGTCACAGAAGGCAGTTGGCTCGCTCATGATGGCTGGTGCTCTTGCATCCTTCTTCACCGGTGTTACCGAACCTCTCGAATTCGCATTCATGTTCGTTGCTCCAGTTCTTTACCTTGTCCACGCAGTCCTCACCGGTATTTCGGTATTCTTGGCTGCAATGTTCCACTGGACGGCCGGCTTCGGCTTCTCCGCTGGTTTGGTCGATATGGTTCTGTCGGCTCGTAACCCGTTGGCGAATGAGTGGTACATGTTGCTGGTTCAAGGCTTGGTATTCGCTGCGATTTACTTCGTCGTCTTCTATTTCTTGATTGGCGCTTTGAACCTCAAGACGCCAGGACATGGTGATGATGTTGATGAGCACAATGTTCAACTCGCTGGCGACACCGAATTTTCTGGCGTTGCCGCCACAGTTGTTGAAGGACTGGGCGGTATCGAAAACATTGAATCTATTGATTACTGTGCAACCCGCCTACGTACGGTAGTTAAGGACCACCTGAAGGTAAGCGAGAAGACTATTAAGTCGGGTGGTGTGGCTGGAGTTATTCGCCCATCGCAATATTCTGTTCAGGTTGTGGTCGGACCACAGGTACAGTTTGTATATGACGAGGTTGCAGACCTACTGCAGGCCTCGGAAGTAGCACTGAACGGCGAGCAGGAGATTTAATGTTTGGTTTAGGCAAGAAAAAAGTTGAATTCTACCCGGTTTTCGCCGGCACAGTTGTTCCGATTACCGAGATTCCAGATCCGGTTTTCTCCCAAGGAATGCTGGGTGAAGGATATGCGATTGTTCCTGACGATCAAGCCGACGAACTGATCGTATGTGCGCCGATTGACGGTACCGTATCTAAGATCTTTAAGACTTTGCATGCGTTTACAATGCATGTTGAATCCGGAGTGGATCTTTTGGTTCACATTGGATTAGATACCGTGGAGTTGCATGGCGAAGGTTTTACTGCGCTGGTTGATAAGGGCAGTGTAGTGAAGGCTGGAACTCCTGTTATGCGATTGGATGCGAAAGCTTTGCGTGCAGCGGGAAAGAACCTTATTACCCCTGTCGTATTTACGCAAAAAGTTCAAGTGAAATCAGTGGATGTACATGGTGGGGAGGCTGCATTGAACGATGTAGCTGCAACTGTCACACTTGCCTAAACAAATCTAACGCTATTGGGCGGTTCGGAGAAATTCCGGACCGCCCAATTTGTTGTTTACGGTTGGTTACAGGGGATAATAGGAGCATGAATATGGATCGGGTAGTTGTTGCTTCAGCACCAGGGAAAGTCAATATTGTCTTGCGGGTAGGAGCGCCGAGGGCGGATGGTTTTCATCCGTTAGATACGGTGTTTGAAGCTTTGGATGTGCGTGACGACGTCGTAGCTCAGCTCGCGCCAGAGCTAACGATGAGCATCACTGGAATTGGTGAGGATTTGTCGGTTGACGATTCTAATCTGGTTATTCGCGCGGCCCAGCTACTCAAGGATCGATATGGGCATCAAACTCGCCTTGATATTGCGCCAGCTGATTTAGGCGCCCATCTTGCAGTAACTAAGCGGATTCCGGTTGCGGGCGGGATGGCTGGTGGTTCCGCAGATGCGGCAGCTACCTTGGTTGCGCTGAACGAATTGTGGCAGTTGGGGCTTGAGGGCGATCAGCTCCATGAGTGTGCCGCTGAACTCGGTTCTGATGTGCCTTTCGCGCTGATGGGTGGACTCGCTCACGGGATTGGCCGGGGAGAGAAATTAACTGCAGTGTCATCGTCGGAAACTCATGGCTGGGTGATGCTCCTTAACCAGCAGGGATTATCTACTCCGGCGGTTTTTTGCGAATTTGATCGGCTTGGTCTGGGGGAGGCGACGCCGGATGCTACTGGCGATGTGTGCTCAGTGCTAGCGGGACCAGCACGCGATAGTGAACACCGGGTTCTTCTTGGCAGTGTTGTAGCCAATGATTTAGAAGAGCCGGCTCGCTCACTGCGCCCCGACGTGGCACATATTATTGACACCATACGTGCTCATATTGCGGCCGGAGTTCTTGGGGCACATGCTGTTCTTTTGTCTGGTTCGGGGCCTACCATTGCCGTATTGGCAGAGCCGAACCAGTTGGATTCGTTGGCAGCTCGTCTTGAACAGTTGTTTCCAGGCTTAACAGCCGTGGTTGCCACCGGACCAGCTCGCGGAGCTTATTTAGTAAGATAAAATCTAGCGCGTGCATTCAGTTTGCATATGAGGTCACTTCGGCTCGATTTTTGCGGTAACAGCGAAAAATCCCTAACTTTGTGCACGCTTGGTGATTTTTAAAGAAAGGCCACGTTTTATGGCGCATATTTTAGGCGTTGAGAATGTTTCGATCACGCTAGGATCGCGTCCGATTTTGGGCAACATTAACGTCTCTATTGAAGACGGCGCCAAAATCGGTATCGTTGGCCCAAATGGTGGCGGGAAGTCCACTCTGCTCAAACTTTTGACCCGCGTGTTAGAACCGGATAGCGGGCAAGTTACCATGACGAACGGTACCCGGTTTTCGGTTCTGTCCCAAGCGATATCGTTCGCTCCCGATGTGACAGTCATTCAAGCGATCCACGGCAACACTGAGGAATATGTCTGGGCTTCAGATTCCGCTATTCGGTATTTGCATGAGGGGTTGTTGCCAGATGTTCCCCTCGATCGGCGAGTTACTGAGCTTTCGGGTGGGCAACGGCGCCGGGTCGCGCTCGCGGCAACGTTGGCAGCGGATGCGAACGTGGTTGTTCTTGACGAACCGACCAACCACCTGGATATCGAAGGCGTTACCTTCCTTGCTAAATATCTCAATGAACGTTTTGACCGGGGAGAAGGCGCACTTATCGTCGTCACCCACGATCGCTGGTTCTTGGATGCGGTATGTGATCGGTTGTGGGAAGTTGTTCCCGGCAACGATGGCGCTGGCGGACGTAACCCGCAGCCGGGTCATGTGGAAACCTATGAGGGTGGCTATGCGGCTTATATTTTACAGCGCGCCGAGCGCTCGCGGATCGCGCAGCAAGCCACGGAAAAGCGCAATAATTTGTTGCGGAAAGAGCTGGCATGGTTGCGGCGCGGTGCCCCGGCACGTACCTCGAAACCTAAGTTCCGAATCGATGCCGCGAACGAGCTGATTGCGAACGAGCCGCCGCCGCGTGATTCGGTTGAACTTGCCAAGATGGCGACGAGCCGGTTAGGTAAGGACGTTATCGATCTGATTGACGTGTCTTTTTCTTACGATTCGGCGGGTGATGCCGATGCCCAAAAACCGGTGCTTGATGATGTGACGTTGCGGTTAGCACCGGGTGAGCGCTTGGGCATCGTGGGCGGAAACGGCGCTGGAAAGTCTTCGCTTCTCGGATTAATTAGTGGTGATTTGGAGCCGACGACGGGCCGGGTTAAGCGTGGCAAAACAGTGAACTTGGCGGTGCTAACCCAAGAAACTAAAGAACTTGAGGACATCGCGACCCGGCGCGTGGTTGAGGCAGTTCATGATATTGCTACTCACGTGATGGTGGGCAAGAAAGAAATGACTGCCGCGCAGTTGGTGGAGAAACTTGGTTTTACCCGGGAGCGAGCATGGACGCAGGTGGGTGATCTCTCCGGTGGGGAGTGCCGTCGGTTGCAACTTTTACGGTTGCTGGTGGGGGAGCCAAATGTGTTGCTTCTTGACGAGCCGACCAATGATTTGGATACGGATACCTTAGCGGCGATTGAGGACATGCTTGATTCATGGCCGGGTACCTTGGTTGTGGTCTCGCACGATAGATATCTTTTGGAGCGGATTACCGATCGCCAGGTAGCGGTACTTGATGGTTGCGTGCGCGATTTGCCTGGTGGGGTGGATGAGTACGTGCAGTTGGCGGCTCAGCTTCGCAAGGAACGTTCCGACGACGGCGATGCCGGTCCGCACGTGGCACAACCTACCAAGACGAAGGATGCGGCCAAAGAGCGGTTAGCACGCAAAGATATGGAGCGTGCGGAACGTAAAATGAACAAGGTGCGTCAGCAGTTGGAAAAGATTGGCTTAAAACAAGCTGATCTGGCTGCCAGTGGCGATTTTGAAGCCTTAGTTGATTTGGGGAAGCAAGCCGCTGCGGCGCAAGACGAGTTAGATGCGCTCGAAGAAGAATGGATGTTAGCTGCGGAAGAGGCTGAGCGCTGGGGATAGGGCATCCTGTGCCTTTAGTCCGTAGATATTGTTTTGACGTCAAGGTAGGGTAAGTTACGTGCGTCAAGCAACGGCGCTTAACGCACACTCATTACCCTGAGTACCCACTGGAGCCTGCTATGACTGATCAACAACCCAACGATGACGCTATTCGTGACGACGTTGATGCGATTATTACTGCGTGGCAGAAGCAGTGTCCGGAGTTAGATACGGCTCCCTTTGCTATTTTTTCTCGCCTGTTGCGTTTGACGCGGCATATTGAGCGGATGCGGAAAACAGTGTTTGCCCGCAACGGGTTGGAAACATGGGAGTTTGAAATGTTGGCGGCATTACGGCGAACAGCCAACCATACACTAACCGCCGGTCAACTGATGAAAGAAACATTGGTGTCTTCTGGGACGGTGACGAATCGGCTTGATCGGATGGCAGCTAAAGAATTATTGGTTCGCCAATCGGGCGAACATGATGGGCGTGTTGTTTATGTGCAAGCTACTGAGTTGGGTCTGTCGCTGATCGACGGTGCAGTTAAGGATCTGCTCCACACTGAAGCGCAGATTTTAGAACAGTTTAGTGCGGCAGAAAATGATGAAGCAGCCGCCTATATGAGGCGACTGCTTCATTCGTTCGAGTAATCCTACTTACTTTGCTTCCACGCCTGCCTGATAGACATGCGCTTACCGGAATGCAAAACTGAATTGCGGTAAAGCTTGCCGGCGAATGCTGCCAACAGTGGAATAGCTGCAACCCCCAGCGCGAATGCGATGATCTGTTCGGTTGGTGAGGAGATTCCAAAGGATTGCCGGATTGGCATCATGAAGGATGACATGAATGGAATATATGACAAGACTTTCGTGATGGTTGCATCAGGCATTGCCGAGATAAGGAAGAATCCGCCGTAGATCGGGATGAAGGTGAGCATCGTGAGCGTACTGGTGATCGGGGCAAGATCTTCTTGCCGAGAAACGGTTGCTGCCAGCGCACCTGCAATCAGTGAGAAAGTAAAGAAGCCGACGATCGACCACAGAATAGTCCAAACCGCGAGTGACGATAGATTCAGTAGTGGCAACGGCACTCCGGCAATTTTCAGTGAGATAAACGCAACCACAATATAGCAGGCGACTTGGCCGATAACCACCGTACCAATTCCGAGGATTTTTCCGAGCAGTAGCGTGCGCGGTTTGACGGACGTCAAAATAATTTCGACGACGCGCGAGGACTTTTCTTCCACAACTCCAGTTGAGATTGTTGCTAGACCACCCAAGATAACGGTGGCAAGCAGAATAACAACACCAAGTGCTTTGAAGTAGCCAAACGGATTAGTGACAATGAGGTTATCGTCAGATGCTAAATCCAAGACGCGCACGTATGCACTATCTGCCACGGTAATTGCGTTTGCTGCCTCATCGGGGGTAATTGTTGAGCTTTGGCTGGCTATCCAGAAGGTGACACTTCGATTAACTCCTTCGCCGAAGTTACCGCCGATAGCGCTTGAGTTAGGGAAAATAACGGTTGGTTTAGTGGCAGTTCCCCCAACAACAGCATAGGTAATGTCATTATCCTCATCAGTCGATTGGGCTTGAACCGCATCAGTAAGCCACTGTTCGCCTTCGCCGTCACCAATACTTTCGGTGCTGGTAGCGGGCAACGCAACTTCAATAAACTTGGCAGCATCGGCGGCAGATTGCTCGACCCCCACAACATAGGATGTTTCAGGAGCTGCGGAATCGTCGTCGGCGCTCATCATAAAATTGGCAATAACAACGCCACCTATGATCAGAATAAGCATAACGACGAAGGAAATCTGATTTGATCGAGTCTGGAGTAGCGCGGTCATTTCCCGCTTAATAATCAGTCCAAGCATGTCACTTCTTCTTTCCAAATAGGGCTGCTAAGCCGCGCTTCTTAACCGGGGCATTTTCTTCTGCTTCATCATTACTTGGCGCAGAAACCACTCCTTTGAAAATGTCTTGGAGGTGTGGGCATTGCGGTGCAAACTCAAGTAGCGGACCAGCGGCCAGCGCAGCGTGGAGAATACGCTGGGAATCATCACCAGCATGCATCGCGATTTCTAGCATGTTGTGTGACACGTGAATAACAGAAAAACCTTGCGAACGAACCGTATCTGCGAGGGCATTCACATCTCCGGCGGTGCGCACAATAATGTTGCTTTCAGCGCTGGCACGCAAGTCGTCGATCTTTCCTTCGGCAACGATCTTTCCTTCGGCACAAATTCCGACCCGTTCACACATGCGTTCTACCAGATCGAGTTGGTGGGAGGAGAAGACGACGGTTGCCCCGGCGTCTGCTTTTTCGCGCAGGACGGTGCTCATCACATCCACTGCCACCGGGTCAAGGCCGGAGAATGGTTCGTCAAGAACAAGGACGCCAGGATTGTGAATGAGGGCAGCAGCGAGCTGGACTCGCTGTTGATTACCGAGGGACAGTGCCTGGACTTCATCGTTACGGCGCTTGTCAACATTGAGGCGTTCTGTCCAATACAGCATGGCGCGAGTGGCGTCCTTCTTAGATAAGCCTTGTAGCTGAGCGAGATAAATAAGCTGTGCGCCAACTTTCATCTTCGGATATAGTCCACGTTCGGCGGGCATATAGCCGAATGTTTTACGAGTAGCGAAATCGAGTTCTTTGCCGTCGAGGGTAACGGTGCCCGAATCTGCCGATAGTACGCCAAGGGCAATGCGCATCGTCGTCGTCTTTCCGGCTCCGTTCGAACCAACAAAGCCATAAAGTTCGCCCGGGTGTACGGTGAACTCCATTCCGTCCAGGGCGATAGTGTCCCCGAAACGCTTATGAAGATTATTGATGTGTAAATTCACGGATTCTCCTTGTGCGGAATATAAGAATGATGCAAGTTATTTCGCGGTTGTGGGCTGGGTGGTAACAAGATGCGGATCGGTTTCGAGGCGATGCAGGCCATTCCACATTAAATTGACCAAATGTGCAGCCATAACATGTTTGTCTAGCTGGCGGTTGATTGCCCATGACTGACCAACAATGCCCATCAAGCCAGAGAGCATGTGGGCGTAAAGCGCAAGTGCGTCTGAAGGAAAATCAAGGTTTTCCATATATTTTTGTAAAAGTTCATGCAGGTGATCTCCCATATCGGAGATGATGGTGGAAAATTCGCCACCGGCAAGAACACCGGGACTTTGGTGAACCATCAAACCGAAACCGTCGGGGTTTTCTTCGATGTAGTCCAACAAGCCTAGAACTACTGCTTCCAGCGATTCGCGGGGGCCTTTACCGGCCGATAATGCTTCATGCAAAATCGTGTTCACGGCAGTGGTTTCCCGATCGACAATGACTTGATAGAGGCCTTCTTTGCCGCCAAAATGTTCATAAATGACGGGTTTTGATACATCGGCAGCGTTGGCGATTTCTTCAATAGATACCGCATCATAACCGCGGGCGGCGAAAAGCTGGCGAGCGATCCCGATGAGTTGGGTGCGCCGTTCGATACGTGTCATTCGCTGACGTTTAGGTCCTTGCGCGGTGGTAGGAGAGCTAGTTTTTGATGTTCGTGCCATGGGTTTATTATGCCATGCCAAACGGGGAGGGGAAGGGAGAGGCGCATGTGAGTGTTGGGCGGGTAGATATATCATGTGTGGTAAATATATGCCTATATTTATCTAGTAGATTTATGGTGGGGAACGCCATAGTGGATTAATTGCCCGTGTAACTGGAAACTGGGCGCACAAACTGGCACAATAAAACAAGTAATCCGCCATGGTGTAATGGCAGCACAGCGGTCTTTGGAACCGCTTGTCTAGGTTCGAATCCTAGTGGCGGAGCGGAAATAATGCGTCTAGTGCATTGTGCTCGGGAGTTTGGCTAGCCGAGGAGGCACCTGTGAGTCAGAAACTCGCTGCAGCGATTATTCTTGCTGCCGGTAAAGGTACCCGAATTAAATCCCAGACCCCAAAAGTTTTGTTATCAATGTGTGGCCGTTCTCTTGTCGGTCATGCGATCGCTGCAGTTCGTGGAGCCGGGGCAGATAATATTGTCGCCGTCGTTCGTCATGAACGTGACCAGGTTGTTGAGCATATTTCCCAGATTGCTCCAGATGTTCTTATTGCAGATCAAGATGATATTAAAGGAACCGGGCGGGCTGCTTGGTGTGGCATGAACGTGCTTCCTGCTGATCTGCACGGCTCGGTGCTTGTTATCGCTGGCGATTCACCAATGTTTGAGGCGCAGACTCTTACCGAACTCAACCGGGTTCATTGCGAATCGGGAGCAGCAGTTACTGTGCTGTCAACTGTGTTGGAAGATTCGTTTGGGTATGGACGTATTTTGCGCGATGCGGCTCCAGGATCGAATGAAGTGGCACAGACACCGCAAGCTACTGGTCCAGTTATTGGGATTGTAGAAGAAAAAGACGCTTCTGATCTGCAGCGCACAATTAAAGAAATTGGCACGTCAACATATATTTTTGATGCTGATTTTCTTCGCTCTGTTTTAGGGACTTTAGGAACCGATAACGCTCAAGGGGAAATGTATCTGACAGATGTGATTGCTCGCGCGGTTGACGAAGGTCAAAGCGTTGCGTCGTATGTGTTAGCAGATTCTATCCAGGCTGAGGGTGTCAATGATTTGGTTCAGCTTGCAACGTTGCGAGCAGAGAAGAATCAGCGTCTCTTGGCACAGTGGATGCGTAGCGGAGTTTCTATTATCGATCCGGCTTCTACGCATATTGACGTAGACGTTACGCTTGCGCCGGATGCCATCATTGAGCCTGGCACGATTCTTCGGGGCGATACGCGGGTAGCACCTTTCGCCGTCGTAGGACCACATAGTGAGCTGACCGATGTTTCGGTTGGGGAACGCGCAGTTGTTGCGCATTGTGTGGCGGTTTCGACGTCGATCGCACCGGATACACGTTTAGCACCGTTCACGGTGATAGACGAAAGTTGATAGGCTGGGGTGGTGGCCAGTCGGCCATTGCTAATACTGTAAAACAAAGAATGGTCGGGCATGACAGGCATCCATACAAGCGGTGAAAAGCATCTCGTTGTCGCCACCGGGCGCGCACATCCGGAACTAGCACAAGCAGTAGCGAAGGAACTTGGCATCGAATTGTCGCCAACGACGTCGTATGAGTTTGCTAATTCAGAAATTTATGTTCGTTTCGATGAGTCGGTTCGTGGATCGGACGTATTTATTATTCAGTCCATCGATGTTCCGGTGAATAAGTGGATTATGGAAGCGCTGATTATGGTGGATGCGGCTAAGCGTGCATCGGCTAAGCGTATTTCGGTAGTTTTGCCGTCTTTCCCTTATGCTCGTCAAGATAAGAAACACAAGGGTCGTGAGCCGATTTCGGCTCGGTTGATGGCTGATTTGTTTATGGCTGCTGGTGCGGAGCGCATCATGTCGGTTGATTTGCACGCGGCTCAGACTCAGGGGTTCTTCGATGGCCCGGTAGATCATTTGTGGGCTATGCCGACTCTCGTTGAGTATGTTCGTACCCGGGTTAATCCGGAAGAGTCCGTGATTGTTTCGCCAGATGCGGGCCGTATTAAGGTTGCGGAGCAGTGGGGTAATCGCCTTGGTGGTGTGCCGTTGGCGTTTGTTCACAAGACTCGTGATATTTCCCGTCCTAACCAGGCAACGGCTAATCGCGTTGTGGGTGATGTTGCTGGGCGTACGGCTATTATTGTTGACGATTTGATTGATACGGCTGGAACGATTGCCGGTGCTGCTCGCGTTGTTTTGGAAGCGGGAGCAAAGAACGTTATTGTTGCTGCTACTCATGCGCCGATGTCTGGTCCGGCTCGTGAGCGGTTGATGGAATCTGGGGCGTGTGAAGTTATTGTTACTGATACGCTTCCGATTGCTGATGAGAAGCGTTTTGATGGGTTAACAGTGCTGTCGATTGCGCCTGTTTTGGCGCGGGCTATCCGGGAAGTTTTCGACGACGGTTCGGTGACGTCCATGTTCGATGGTGCGTTCTAGTTAGGGTGACACATTATCGACTTTTGTTGTTGATATCTGCGGAGTTTGTTGCTTCGTTATAGCGTGACATACCGCGCACTTCTTGGGTGGATAATCTCGAGGGTGTGCGGTTGTTATGTTGTTGCGGGTGCGTGGCGTGGTTATGTGCGTGTTTATCTGGTGGCTGGAGTAGGATAGTTAATCCTTGTAAGTGGGGGCTAAAGTCTGGATCGGTTGACTTTGGCGCTGAGATATTTTTCGGTGTCGCTAAGATATTATTGATTTTATGCGCTCAATAAGTTGCTGGAAATTAGGTGTGCTAAAAAGTTTTGCGTGGGTCTAAAGTCTGATAGCTTGTGGATAGGTTAGCCTAACCTAAGTCGCTAGACTTTCACTTTATGAAGGGAATACACCCGTGCGTAAGTTCTCCATCCTCTCAGTAAGCTTAGCCAGCTTACTTGCACTCTCATTAACTGCGTGCACACCAGCACAAAAGCCGGCGCAGGAGGAGACGACGTCTTCTTCAGACTCAACGGCATTGTCAGTTACCGACGTTGAGGGTCGTACAGTTGAATTCGACAAGGCTCCAGAACGTGTCTTATTGGCTGAAGGGCGCGCAATGTTTGCGGTGTCCTTCCTTAATCCACAAAGCCCAACAGACCATATCGTGGCATTGGGTTCTGATCTTCAAAAGAACGATCCAACGTTCAACGATAATCTCATCAAGGCAGATCCGAAACTAGCCGATATTCCAGTCATTGGCCATATTAGTAAAGGGGACGTGACGGTTGAAAGCCTGATTTCCCATAGAGCAGATGTTATTGTGTTATCTCTGTCTGATAAAAAAGCTGCCGAAGAATCTGGTTTCCTCAAGAAAATGGATGATGCCGGTCTGAAATATGTTTATACAGATTTCAAGAAGAAGCCGTTGGAAAACACCACGAAGTCGGTAGCCCTATTAGGTAATCTTCTGGGCAAGCAAGAAAAAGCGACAGAGTTTAATAAGTTCTATGACGATATGGTTCAAGACGTCACTGCCCGTGTCGCTAAGAGTGATACGAAACCGCGAACTTTCTTGTGGCGTGCACCAGGGCTAAAAGATTGCTGTGCAACCTGGAAAGAAACCAATCTTGCTGATCTCGTCACGGTTGCTGGAGGCATCAATATTGGCGATGAGTTCCTAGAAACTCCGGCAGGAGATTTAACTAAGGAAAAGATCCTCGAACAACAACCTGAAGTTATTATCGCAACTGGTGGTGACTGGTCGAAGCAGTCCGAAAAGAAGGGTGGAGTTAACTACGTTAATCTTGGATACTCCACTTCCGCTGAGGACGCCGAGGCATCGTTAGAAAACCTCATTGCAACCACCCCAGGATTTGAGGATCTTCAGGCACCTAAAGAGGGCAATCTTCACGGCGTCTATCACCAATTCTATGATTCGCCATTGAACATGTTTGCTTTGGCGCAGTTTGCTGCGTGGATCCACCCGGACGAATTCGCTGATTTGATGTTGCCAAGGCGTTTGCTGATTTCCATACAAAATGGATGCCTTTTGAACAAACTGGCACGTTCTTCGTCACCGATGATCCGGGTGTAAGCCATGGCGGAAACTAACAGAATACCGGCCCAAGGTACGAGTTCTGATAGTGATCTGACACAAGCCCAGCTGGCGGTAGTCAACTACCGCCGGCGGGCGGCCAAAAAGGCACTGATCATTCTATTTATGGTTGGTGTAGCAGGGATCGCTTTCGTCATTGCCACTATTGTGGGGCCATTCCATTTAACCCCGACAGAATTTTTCCACGGTATTTTTATGCCGCATTCGGTGGACTCAACGGTGCGGATCGTGCTGTGGGATTTGCGTTTGCCGTCGTCGGTCATGGCGGTCCTTATCGGGGCTGCGCTGGCTCTCGCTGGCGCCCATATGCAAACGATTCTAGATAATCCGTTAGCAGAACCGTTTACGTTAGGTATCTCCGCTGCCGCAGCTTTCGGCGGCGCCGCATCCATCGTTTTGGGATGGACGTTAATTAATAACGCGCAGCTAAATCTGGCCGCTATTGCATGGCTGTCTTCGTTGTTGGCAGTGATTGTTGTAGTGGCTGCCTCAGTGTGGCGTGGAGCTGGCGCTGAGTCAATGATTTTGCTTGGTATCGCACTAGTTTTCCTTTTCCAAGCACTGTTGTCAATCATGCAATATCAGGCAACTCTTGAAGCACTTCAGCAGATTGTCTTTTGGACGTTGGGTTCGCTTCAACGAGCTAATTGGACGGCAAACGCTATTATTGCAGTGACGTTAGCAGTGGCTATTCCATACACCGTGATGAACTCGTGGAAACTGACGGCGTTACGTCTGGGTGATGCGCGGGCAGCGGCCTTGGGTATTAATGTCACTCGACTGCGGGTTACTACGCTTATCGTTTCGTCTGTGTTAGCGGCAAGCGCCGTTGCTTTTGCTGGAATCATTGGCTTCGTCGGGCTTGTTGGCCCGCACGTGGCAAGGATTTTAGTAGGTGAGGAACATCGGTTCTTTGCGCCGGCGTCGATGGCGGCAGGGGCATTTTTGCTCACCGTGGCTCATGCTATTTCGATCACGATTATTCCGGGCGTGGCTGTGCCGGTGGGAATTATTACTTCCTTGGTCGGAGTGCCGTTCTTCATTCTGCTTCTCCTGATGCGTCGTCGTAGGATGTGGGGATAACAATGAGTTTAAGTATTGATAACCTTCATGTTTCTTATGGTAGTCACCAGGTTTTGAAGGGGTTGATTGTTACTGAGTTAGAACGCGGAACCGTCACTGGTTTGCTTGGCCCGAATGCGTGTGGCAAATCGACGTTAGTTAAAACGATTGCCGGAATTAAGAAGGCCGATTCTGGAACGTGTAACATTATCGACGCTGATGGTCGTCTTGTGCCTCGCAACGAACTTCGTGATGTTATCGGATATGTACCGCAAGATTTATTGACCAGTGCTTCATTGACAGCATTTGAGTCGATTGTGGTCTCCTCGCGCAGGGTGCGGGGGCGGCGGTTTGCCCGAATTGGTCAAGATGATTCGTTGTTGCAGGCCGGTATTGTGATGGAACGTTTGGGTATTGCACATTTGGCGCAACGCTATATTTCGGAGTTGTCGGGTGGCCAACGACAGCTTGTAGCAGTTGCTCAAATGTTGGTGCGAGAACCAGAGGTTTTATTGCTCGACGAGCCGACGTCGGCCTTGGATTTACGCCATCAAGTTGAGTTATTGCAGTTGGTTCGTAGCGAAGTGAAGAAGAACAATAGTTTGGCTCTGGTAGCGATTCACGATCTGAACTTAGCTGCGAGGTATTGTGACAATGTGCTTGTTCTCAAGGACGGTTTAACGTATTCGCAAGGTGGACCCGGGCAGGTTTTGACTCCCGACATTTTGTTTGAAGTGTACGGGTTTCGGGCGCGGGTTATCGACGACGAAGGTACTCCAGTGGTGTGTCCAGTTAATAGTTAACGTGTGGTTTGTTGGGGTGGCAAGAGTATTTTTGTGACCTTGGCATATTGGCTTTTGATAGTGGGCTAAGAGCTAGTACACTGGGAGAGTTGCCTCGGCGAGGGAACCGTAACCAGGTTTGGTGGCGAGTTCCGTTATCGACGCGGTCTCTACACTCCTTGAGAATGTAGCTTCCGATATTCGAGGCCGTCCACATAGTAAAGGAGTAATAATATGCCTGTAGTACTAAAGGCTTCTGTTCGTACCGAGTTTGGTAAGGGTGCTTCGCGCCGTATCCGCCGTGAAGATAAGCTTCCTGGCGTTGTTTATGGCCACGGTGAAGATCCGATCCATCTTGAGCTTGATTACCACGATACCTTCTTGGCTGTTCGTGGAAATGCTAACGCATTGCTATCGATTGATGTTGCTGGCGAAGAGCACTTGGTGATTGTTAAGGATGTTCAGCGTAACCCACTTTCACGCCTCATTGAGCACATCGATTTCCTTCGCGTGAAGAAGGGCGAGAAGGTTGACGTTGAACTTCCAGTCATCGTTGAAGGCGAGCCAGCTGGCGATGCTATGGCAACTCTTGAAATGTTGCAGGTTCTTGCTAAGGCATCGGCTACTGCGATTCCAGAATCTATCATCGTTAATGTTGATGGTTTGGAAGATGGTCAGCACGTCACCGTTGCAGATCTCGATCTGCCAGCTGATGTTGAAGTTGAACTTGATCCAGAAGCAGTTGTTGTGGTTGTTGCTGTTCCAGCAATGGAAACTGCAGCTGAAGATGGCGAAGAAGAAGGCGAAGCTGAAGCCGCTGAGTGATTGAACTCGTTGAGCTGTGAGGCCCGGCCCTGGTGGGCTCGGGCCTCACAGTCTTTTGCTGGGTGACATCAAACTATGTCGGAGCTGGCGGGTATAACTGAAGTGTGGCATGGAGATGCAATGCGGATACGGAAGGCGAAGTAAGTTATGTACACGGTAGTTGGATTAGGTAATCCGGGGCCGAAATATGCTGCAACTCGGCATAATATCGGCCATGTGGTTGTTGATGCGTTAGCCGATCGGCTAAATACTCGGTTGAGTGTGCATAAACAAACTAATACTCAATCGGCATCTACTCGTGTTGGTGTTGGTCCTGGTGTGCCGGGCGAACAGGTGATCTTGGGTGTCTCGCTCGGGTATATGAATACTTCTGGTGGTCCGGTTTCGTCTTTGATAGCGTACTATCATGGCACGGTGGATAACCTGATTGTTATTCACGATGAATTAGATTTGCCTTTTGGCACGCTGAAACTTAAACGTGGCGGTGGTGAAGGTGGACACAACGGATTGAAGTCGATTTCGCAATCGACTGGATCGAAAAACTATATTCGGTTGCGCTGTGGAATTGGTCGTCCACCGGGGCGCCAAGATCCGGCTGATTTTGTTTTGTCGCAGTTTTCTTCAGCAGAGCGCAAAGAGCTTGACCTCGTCATTGAGCTTGCTGCTGATGCAGTGATTGATGTTATTGAACGTGGTTTAGAAAAAGCCACGATGCGGCTGCATACGCCGTCGTAATACCGAAAGTAAAGAAAACCATGATGGATTTAACTGCGTTAGTTGAGCTTTTTTCAACTAGCTCGCGCATGGATGAACTGCGGGGAAACCATGTTGATGCAACTGTCCCGCGCGGTGCGCTTGCCCCGCTGGTGGCCGCGTTAACTGGCCGGGATAGTGGCCAAACGCAGGTGATTGTTACCGCAACAGGGCGCGAAGCCGATGATATGGCAACGATGCTTCGAGCCTACTTGCCGGAGGATTCAGTCAGCATTATTACAGCATGGGAAACATTGCCACATGAGCGACTCTCGCCGCGTTCAGATACTGTAGCACGGCGGCTATCAACATTTCGGCGCTTGGCCCACCCAGAAGAATTTGCGCCATTAGAAGTTGTTATTATTCCGGTGCGTGCCTTGCTACAGCCGGTGGCTAGTTATGTGGGTGAGCTAGAACCCGTGCGGATCGGGCTCGGTGATGTCATTAATATGGATCAGCTCCAAGAACAGCTTGTCCAGGCAGCCTATACCCGGGTAGATATGATCGAAAACCGGGGAGAGTTCGCAGTTCGTGGCGGAATTATCGATATTTTCCCGCCTACTGAACCGCATCCTTTGCGGGTGGAATTATTTGGTGACGAAGTAGATGATATTCGGTCCTTTGCAGTAGCAGATCAACGATCATTAGCGAAAAGAGCGCATGTCTATGCTCCACCATGCCGGGAGTTGGTACTTACTGATGAGGTGCGTTCTCAAGCAAGTAAAGCAATGGCAGACCTTCCGGGAGCTGTTGATATGCTGGAAAAAATTGCTGCCGGTATTGCGGTTGAAGGCATGGAATCGTTGATGCCAATTTTGGTGCCAAAGATGGTTCCCGTCCACGAATTTTTACCGCAGAATTCCCGCGTCATCGTCGTCGAACCTGAACGTGTGTTAGCCCGTTCAGAATCCCTCATCGAAACAACTGACGAGTTTTTGGCAGCCGCGTGGAGTGCGGCAGCCGCCGGTGGCGACGTTCCACTTAACGTTGAACGGGCATCTTTTATGACCCTCGCGGATATCCGCAATGATGTTACCCGGGCAGGGATACCGTGGTGGACACTCGGCGGACTACCACATGCCGAGTCGATCGATTTAGCGCTAAGTGAGCCACAAAATTTTGGTGGAAATGTCGATCAAGCTATCGAATATTTAGGTGACTTAGCACAACAACAGTGGCGGATCGTTATTGCTGCTCAAGGCCCAGGATTAGGACGGCGTCTAGCAGACCAGGTTGAAGCTGCCGGATATGGGGCGAGCTACAGCCTTGAACTGCCTCACCAACTCACTCCAGGCGTCATATATGTGACAGTTGCTCCGCTTCCCACTGGATTCTTAGCATCGTCCGCCCGTTTCGCGGTGTACGGAGCTAACGATTTTATGAATCGTAAACACGCCGGATTGAGTGAAACCCAAACGATGCCAAAACGGCGGAAAAATGCGGTTGATCCGTTGCAACTCAAACCGGGAGATTACGTTGTTCATCAACGTCACGGGGTTGCCCAATTCGTGAAGTTAGCTAAGCGTTCCCTAGGAGCTAACAACACTAACCAGCGCGAGTACGTCGTCTTGGAATATGCCCCAAGTAAACGTGGCGGAGCACGTGATCAGCTATGGGTTCCTACCGATCAGCTCGATCAAGTATCGAAATACTCCGGTGGTGATTCTCCGTCGTTAAATAAAATGGGTGGCGCTGACTGGGATAAAACCAAAGCTAAAGCCCGGGCAGCGGTTAAACAAATCGCGAAAGAACTCATTCGGCTATACGCTAAGCGTCGAGCTACCAAAGGTCACGCATTTTCTCCTGACACCCCGTGGCAACGAGAGTTAGAAGACGCCTTTGCCTACGTCGAAACTCCCGATCAGCTCACCACGATCGAGGAAGTCAAACGCGATATGGAATCGCCTGAACCGATGGATCGGTTGATTTCTGGTGACGTTGGATATGGAAAAACAGAGATCGCGGTTCGTGCTGCATTTAAAGCCGTACAAGACAATATGCAAGTAGCGGTGTTGGTTCCAACAACTATTTTGGTTCAACAGCACGCTGAAACATTTACTCAACGATATGCTGGATTTCCGGTAAACGTCGCTAGTTTATCGAGATTCCAAACCGCAAAAGAGGCTGATGAAATTCGGCAAGGAGTGCGCGATGGAAGTATCGATATTATTATCGGCACCCACCGGCTTATTACCGGAGACGTACGGTTTAAAAACCTAGGCCTCGTTATCATAGACGAAGAACAACGCTTCGGCGTTGAGCACAAGGAAATGCTCAAACAGCTGTATCCAACTGTGGATGTTTTGTCCATGTCAGCTACGCCAATTCCTCGAACATTAGAAATGGCAGTGACTGGAATCCGGCAAATGTCTACTCTGGCAACTCCGCCAGAAGAACGCCATCCAATCCTGACATATGTGGGTGCTCATGAACCTAAGCAAATAGCTGCGGCGATCAAACGTGAACTGTTACGTGATGGCCAAGTGTTCTACATTCACAATAGAACGCAATCAATTTACCGGGTTGCTGCGCAAATCTCCGAACTTGTACCGCAAGCAAGAGTTGGAATAGCCCACGGTAAAATGAGTGAAAATCAGCTTGAAGATATTATCCAAGCTTTTTGGGATAAAGAAATTGATGTTTTGGTGTGTACCACGATTGTAGAAACTGGCTTAGATATATCTAATGCCAATACGCTTATCGTAGAAGATGCACATAAGCTGGGACTTTCCCAATTACATCAGCTCCGAGGCAGAGTTGGCCGAGGGCGGGAACGTGCGTATGCCTATTTCCTCTATCCGCAAGATAAAGCGATGACGGAGACGGCTATTGAACGGCTACGAACCATTGCTGCTCATTCCGAACTAGGTGCAGGGATTCAAGTAGCGATGAAAGATCTAGAAATTCGCGGCGCTGGAAATATTTTAGGCGGCGAACAATCTGGTCATATTGCTGGAGTTGGTTTCGATCTGTATCTGCGTATGGTCTCAGATGCTGTGGCGCAATTGACAGGTCAAGACAAGCGTACTGAAGCGCAGCAGCAGGCAGATATGCGAATTGAACTGCCAGTGGAAGCATATGTACCCCAAACATGGGTGTCTTCAGAGCGGTTGCGATTGGAAATCTATACCAAAATTGCTGCTTCGGCTAATGAACAACAACGTGGCGATATTCGTACTGAATTAATTGACCGATACGGGCCAATCCCGGTCGAAGTGGAGCGCTTGTTTGCATTAGCTAAGTTGCGCGAACGTGCGCGGGACTACTCCGTGGAAGAAATTACTGTGATGGGGAAGAATCTTCGGTTAGCTCCGATTGTTTTGTCCGATTCTAGACACGCTCGATTGCGCCGGCTCTACCCTAAAGCGGTGGCTAAAGCTGCAATCCGCACAGTGCTCATACCGCTTGCTGATTTAACACATTCGCGTGAGCAGCACAGTGTGCTCAGCAATGAGGTAACACTAGAAAATGAGGACATCATTGAGGCTATCACCGCGATCATGGATCAATTATTGGCATAACAGTGGTGATAACTACGGTGATAACTAACAAGTGAAGAAATATAAGCCATCCGCGTAATTGTTATCGAACTGGGACTTTTAGCCGGGGTAGTGCGGAGAAATGTATGAGTTAGATGTCAATCGGCGGACTAAAATCTGCGAGTATTGCGCTCGGGATACCCAAATGGCGTAAAACGTAGGACAATAGAAGAGTACGTGCAGGGGATATAACCCGGTACGAGACTGCAAGACCAAAAATAACAATTTAAAGGAGTCCTTGTGGCACTTATTGAGGCAATTGCTGCCCGTGAAATTCTTGATTCTCGTGGCAACCCAACCGTTGAGGTTGAGGTTCTTCTAGACAACGGCGTTTTCGCTCGAGCGGAAGTTCCATCCGGCGCATCTACTGGTGCGTTCGAAGCTGTAGAACGTCGTGACGGTGATAAGTCCCGTTACGGTGGTAAGGGTGTAGCAGATGCTGTCGCTGCAGTATCCGAAGTTATCGAGCCAGAGATTGTTGGTCTTTCGGCATCCGATCAGCGTTACCTCGATCAAGCTCTTATTGACCTTGATGGCACCCACAACAAGGGCAAGATTGGCGCCAATGCTATTCTTGGTGTTTCGCTTGCTGTTGCTAAGGCAGCTGCTGAGTCAGCAGGTCTACCTCTGTACGCATACCTTGGTGGCCCGAACGCTCACGTTCTCCCAGTTCCAATGATGAACATTCTCAATGGTGGATCGCACGCAGATTCCAACGTTGATATCCAAGAGTTTATGATTGCTCCAATTGGCGCATCAACCTTCAAGGAAGCCCTACGTTGGGGTGCAGAGGTTTACCACGCACTCAAGGCTGTTCTGAAGGATCGTGGCCTCAACACCGGTCTTGGTGATGAAGGTGGCTTCGCACCAAACCTCGGCTCGAATGCTGAAGCTCTCGATTTGATCGTTGAAGCAATCAAGAAGGTCGGCTTGGAGCCAGGCAAGGATGTTGCACTCGCACTTGACGTTGCTTCCACCGAATTCTTCGAGAATGGCAAGTACATGTTCGAAGGCGAACTACGTGACACCGAGTACATGGTGAAGTACTACGATGAACTCGTTGCCAAGTACCCAATCGTTTCCATCGAAGATCCACTCTCCGAAGATGAGTGGGATGCTTGGAAGTCCCTCACTGATCACGTTGGCGATCGCGTCCAGCTCGTTGGCGACGATCTCTTCGTTACCAACCCAGAGCGCTTGAACAAGGGCATCAAGCTTGGTGCCGCAAACGCACTGCTCGTGAAGGTTAACCAGATTGGTACCCTCACCGAAACATTCGAAGCTGTTGAAGCAGCCCACCGTGCTGGTTACAAGTCAATGACTTCCCACCGCTCCGGTGAAACCGAAGACACCACGATTGCTGACCTTGCAGTTGCTACCAACTCCGGTCAGATCAAGACTGGTGCTCCAGCCCGTGGTGAGCGTGTTAACAAGTACAACCAGCTCCTTCGCATTGAAGAAGAGCTCGGCGATGCTGCAGTTTACGCTGGCGCATCGGCATTCCCACGCTTCAAGGCCTGAGGAATAGCAAGCTACTAAAAGCTCATGTGGGGGCGGTATAGCAAATGCGAAACCGCCCCCACATTGTTTCATGGCAGGCTAAACTAGAAAGATAATGAGAATGGAGAGGAAGAATAATGGTTGAAAAGATTATTCTTGACTGCGATCCTGGCCATGACGATGCAATCGCCATGTTATTAGCTGCCGGAAACCCAAATATCGAATTATTAGGTATTACTACTGTTGCTGGTAACCAGACGCTAGAAAAAGTCACTCGAAATGCACTATCTGTGTGTGCGGCGGCGAATATTACTGTCCCGGTGGCTCGCGGAGCTGCTGGCCCACTGGTCCAAAGGCAAATCACTGCCCCGGAAATTCACGGGACAAGTGGACTTGATGGCCCAGTCTTGCCAGAAGCCCACATGGAACTGGACCCGCGCCACGGCGTCGACTTCATCATCGAAACTATTATGAGCCAGCCCGCACAAACCGTTCATCTCGTCCCCGTCGGCCCTTTGACCAATATTGCGTTAGCGGCACGCAAGGAACCGGCAATAATTGACCGGGTTAAGTCAGTGATCCTCATGGGTGGTGCGTACACCCGTGGAAATTCCTCCCCAGCTGCTGAATTTAATATTTTTGCTGACCCAGAAGCTGCCCACATTGTTTTCGAACAATCTTGGCCAGTAACTATGGTTTCTCTGGATCTCACACATCAAGCCCTAGCTACTCAAGAGCTCCAGGACCGAGTGCGGGATATCAATACTGACTTATCTCGTTTTGTTCTAGATATTTGGGGGTTTGTTGGGGCGGCCTATAAGGACATGTATGATTTCCCAGCCCCACCTATCCATGATGCCGTATGCGTGGCAGCACTCATCGATCCGCAAATCATCACCTGTAGTAAAGCCTTTGTAACCGTGGAATTAACTGGAACATGGACGCGCGGCATGACAGTGACATCCTTTAAGGACGTAGCTCCCATGCGTCATCCTTTCCCAGTTCTCGACGACGATCAATACCGTACCGATGTGGCAACAACATTGGATTGGGATCGTTTTGCACAGTTGGTTGTTGATTCGATCCGAGCTTTAGGCCGATAAGTACGTTAGCGTGGGACGGCTCACCACTGCCGTCTCCACTTTCGTGCACGAGAGCTTTAAACTTAGAAATATGGTCCGTCGTCCTGTAAAGCGCTCATCCGGTACATCCGGATCTTTTCGTGCGCCTACTCCTCAGCAGCATGCGCATAAACCCGGTAGCGGACGAAAAAAATCAAAGCCGCAGTCGCGTCCGTCGTCGTCACGAAAAACTGAAGCTGGCTCGCGCTCGCGTTTTACCCGGGAGCATCATCTTGTTATTCAAGGGCAGCAGAAAACCCATCGAATTTCTCTTCGCTTAGCGACGGTGATGCTGTTTGTTCTCCTTGCTGTTTTGATCGTAGCTAATCCACTCACACAATACTTAGCGCAGCAAGAAGAGATTCGGAAAGCAAAAGCAGGATTAGTGCTTGTCAAAGAACGTGTGGATGCCTTAGAAGAAGAAAAAGCTTTGTGGAGCGATCCGGTTTTTATTCAAGCTAAAGCTCGTGAACGTTTGGGATTCGTTATGCCTGGGCAGACGTTATATACAACGACTGATCCGGATAAGGGATCTGCTACCGAACAGTTGAATGCTCGAACTGAAGAAGTTACTCGCTTGCGCCGTGAACAAACACCATTTTTCGTCACCGGTTGGGACTCTATTACGGTTGCTGGACAAATCGGTGAAATAGAAAATCCGCAGCACACTCCAATTTTGAATGAGCCGTTGCCGGATACCCCACCGGAGTCTGCGGAAACCCCGCCGGATGCTACGGATACGCCACCGGAATCGCCAGATTCCCCTGAATCAAAGGATACGAACGAATGACAACGATTTCCCTTGACGTTTTACAACGCGTGGCGCGCAATGCCACCGAGATCCGCCCTGGAGATAGGGAGATTTTGACTGCCCAACTAGGGCGAGATCCACGCGGCTTAGTTGGTATTGGTGCCCGCTGTGTGTGTGGTGCTCCAGCGGTGACGATTACCTATCCGCGGTTGCCTGATGGCTCTCCTTTCCCAACATTGTTTTACCTGTCCTACCCGTGGCTAGTTCGTGAGATTTCTCGGATTGAAAGCGCCGGTGAGATGGTGGCGTATAACGAGCGGCTAGCTAACGATCAGGAGTATGCGGCCAGTCATGTGCGGGCACATGAATCTTATGTTGCTCGCCGTGATTTACTAAAGGAGGTTCCAGAGATTGCTGGTAAGTCAGCCGGTGGAATGCCTGATCGGGTGAAGTGTTTACATGCGTTAGCTGGGTATGCGTTGGCAGTAGGTCCAGGAGTATGCCCGGTAGGCGATGAAGTATTAGCGCAGGCAGGGTGGGATCCGAATGTTTGCCATTGTTCTTCGACTGACGACGACGAGAACGCACCGGTGCAGGCATAGGAGCGGATTGTGCGCGTTGCAGGAATTGATTGTGGCACTAACTCCATTCGTTTATTAATCGCAGACGTTGATGCTCGTGGTGTGCTTACCGATATTGTGCGCCGTATGGAGATTGTGCGCTTGGGGCAAGGTGTGGATCGAATCGGTGAACTTGATCCGCAGGCTTTGGCTCGTACGTTCGCAGCAATTGACGATTATGCGAATGATATTGCGAAGTATAAATGTGAGTCGATTGTTTTTGCAGCAACATCGGCGACTCGTGACGCGCGCAATCGCGATGTTTTTATCTCGGGTGTGCGGGAACGGCTTGGTGTTAGCCCACAAGTGTTTAGTGGTATTCAAGAGGCGCGAACGTCATTTGCGGGGGCTATTCAGACCTTGACGGGTCCACTGGATCCAGTTTTAGCAATTGATCTTGGTGGCGGTTCTACCGAACTTGTTTTAGGTACGAGGGACGGCGATATTATCAGCGCATTTTCGATGGACGTTGGTTCGGTGCGGATGCGGGAACGTCGGCTAGTTTCAGATCCGGCAACGAGTGCGGAGATTGACGCGGCGCGTCATGATATTCGCCAGGCATTAGACGAAGCAGAACAGCATGTTAATCTGGGGCAAGCTCGCACTATTGTGGGCTTGGCTGGAACGATCACTTCTGTTGCAGCGCTTTCGTTGGGTCTTACTGAGTATGATCCGCAACGAATTCATGGTTTACAGATGAGTGTTGGCCACATTGAGCAGGCAACGCAGTGGTTTATTGATGCTACCTTCGATGAGCGCAGGAGTGTTGCCTTCTTACATCCTCAGCGCGCTGATGTGATGAATGCTGGGGCGTTGGTGTGGCAAGAAGTTGTTCGTCGCATTGTGTTGCGCAGTGAACAGGCTGGGCATCGGCTCGATTCGGTGATGATTTCGGAACATGATATTTTAGACGGCTTAGCGTTGCGAGCAGCGGGCGTGTTAGCGTAGTTGGCGTAACGGAAAGGGCGGGACATCGGTTATGTCCCGCCCTTCGTCTTATCAGATTTTTACTTCTTCTTGTGTTTCTTGTGCCTCTTTGTAGGCTGGCTACGCAGTCTGCGCGATTCGGTATGTAGTGGCCGCTTAGCGATGGCTCCTCGCTGTTGTTGCCGGGCACGACGGATAAGGAATAGTGCCCCTAGGATGAGAGAGAGGAGAGAGCCGAGAATAACGGCGACGCGGGCGTGTGGCCCATGGGGGTTACCTTCGGCGAAACTGAGTGTTGCGATGAGCAAAGAGACAGTAAAACCGATTCCTGCGACCCATGAGATAGCAAAAATATCGGGCAGGTCAACACCGTGTCCGAGTTTGAGCCGGAAAACTTTGATCATGAGGACGACGCCGCCGAAAATGCCGAGGAATTTACCTAAGGGTAGTCCTAGGTAGATTCCCATGGAGACGGGGTCTACGAGCATTGCGCCAAAGCCGCCTGAGTCGATAACGTTGACTCCGGCAGCAAAGAACGCGAAAATTGGCAGTATGAAGCCAGCGGAGTAGAAGTTGATTCTTTCGGCGAGCTGTTCGGTTAGGGGTTTGCGTTCTTTACCTTTCATGAGGGCAGGAACGGTCATCCCTAGGGCAACGCCGGCAATGGTGGCGTGTACTCCTGATAGGTGCATGAAGTACCAAGCGATGATTCCCAGTGGCCACAGTAAGTACCAGTGAATGATACGTTGTTGTACTAGGAAGCCGAAGATGGCTACGACGATGAGAGCGAGGCCGAGGTAGAGGAAGTTTACTCCGTCGGAGAAGAAGACGGCGATAATGACGATGCCGAGGAGATCGTCAACAACTGCGAGAGTCATGAGGAAGGTTCGGACTACTGGCGGGAATCCTTTGCCGAAAACTCCGAGGACGGCGAGGGCGAAAGCGATATCAGTAGCAACTGGAACTGCCCAGCCGTCATAGATTGTTGAGCCGGATAAAACTTGAATAATAGAGTAGACGGCAACCGGGCCGATCATGCCACAGACAGCTGCAAGAATGGGAACAAGAGCTTGTTTGATATCGCGCAGTGATCCGGCAACGAATTCGTGTTTGAGCTCGAGTCCGACGACGAAGAAGAAGATAGCTAGCAGGCCATCGGCTGCCCAGTGCGATAGCGGCAATCCTAAGTGTAAGGATTGGGGGCCGATCACTGTTTCCGATAGGTGCATATAAGATTCACGTAGAGGTGAATTAGCCCATATAAGTGCAATAAGTGCCCCTAAAATAAGGACTATTCCGGCAGTGGCTTCATTTTGTAGCGCTCGCCGATAACGGGCGATGAGGCTTGGACGATGAGGCATGTACCAGCTCCATTCTTAGTTTCTGGCATAGTTTTTCGTTATTTTCCTATTGTTTCGATGCTCTTCAGTCTACGCTTTTGTTGCGGAGGGGTGACTTTTAAGGCCCGTCTATGAGCAAAATGAGATGAAAAACGTGTTGGTTTTGCTTAATTGGCTGTTGACCCATTAGGATTATCTCGGTAGTTCTTACTACCGTGCCTCCATAGCCCAATCGGCAGAGGCAGCAGACTTAAAATCTGTTCAGTGTGGGTTCGAGTCCCACTGGAGGCACTAAAGACCCGCGATATCACAAGGATATCGCGGGTCTTTGCTATATTGTGCAGTTTTTCTGCGATCTGGCTTGGATGTTTTGGCTTGAAGTGCCGGTATCTCTAAGCTTTTCAGTGAAACTTACACGTCTGATTTTTCGTAGCGTAGGTAGCCTAAGACAAATGCGATGATGCTGTAGCTGGCGTAGATCAGGAATGCTGCAGCAGGTGAATAGTGTATGGCATCTTCTATCGGTGGGAAATTAGCGTTTGTTTGGAGTGCTGTCCCGATGAGCTCGGTTGGTAAATGAGGTGGCACATAGTAACGGAAGGTATCGAACTTGGTGAAGATGAGCATAATGAGGGGGAGAAGAAAAATGAATGCGATCATTGAGCTGATGCCACCAGCCGTTGAACGCAAGATATAACCTAATCCGGTAGCCATTATTGCTGTGAGTACGACGATCCCAACCAGCGTTAGCAAAATGAGAATATCATTCCAGGCAAGGTCAGATTTTCCACCAGCGATGATCGCGATAATGATAAAGGCGATTGCAATAATGGCGATTGAGGCTAGCGCAGTGTAGAGTGCGACAGCGAGAACCTTCGCACCCATAGTTACCAATCGGCGAGGGGTGGCTAAAACAGTTGTGCGCATCGTATTTGACGCATACTCGTTCGTGACAGCTAGAGTACCGATAACAATTGCAAACAATAAATATACTTGAGTACCGCCAGTAGCATCTTCAACTGTTAATGCGAAACCTTGGCTGTCTGCACGAGAAAATAACGCACTTGTGACTGGTGCACCAATAAGTAGGATGGAAAAAATAATCAAGTTTAGCCAGAATGACCGATGGCGCAGTTTGAGTAGCTCGCTAGTAAATGTGCGCCCAAATGTATTTTTATTGCCACCTGACGCGTAAACCGATGTGTAGTGTGTCGCGCTCACTGTGCACCTCCATTTTTGTCGTTCATACGGTAATCGACAGCTTCATCGGTTAATTCCATAAAGACATCTTCGAGTGATGAATGAATCTCAGATAGTTCGTGTAACTCAATATTGTGTTGATACAGCAAGTGACCGATCACCTCAGAGGTCGATCCTGCAATAGTGAATCGTCCGTGCGGGCGTTCTTGTTCTGGCTGTTCGAAGGTGAATTCGACGCCGTGCTCACTCAAAGCCTGAGTGATAGCTTCAGTTTCTGGGCCACTGACCTGGACGGTTGTACGAGATGAAGAATGAGTGAACTTGCCAATTGGTCCGGCATCAATCAACCGCCCCCGTCCGATGATAACGACGTCGTCTGCAGTCAAGGACATTTCAGACATGAGATGAGAGGAAACCAAAACAGTTCGTCCTTCCCCAGCAAGGTGACGCATAAGGTTACGCACCCACTTCACACCATCTGGGTCTAAGCCATTAACAGGTTCGTCAAAGATGAGATATTCTGGATCGCCGAGTAGTGCTGTGGCGATACCTAGGCGTTGGCTCATACCGAGTGAGAATCCACCAACTTTTTTCTTTGCAACAGACGCTATGCCAGTAGTTTCAAGAACTCGATCGATTTGTGTTGCGGGAATGGCGTGGGTAGCAGCGACAATCTCTAGGTGCCGCCGAGCTGTTACTTTGGGGTTAAACGCTTTCCCGTCAAGCAATGCGCCAACTTTAGTAATTGGGGCCTGATTCTTTACATAGGAGTGGCCGTCTATCAGGGCAGTGCCGGAAGAAGGGGTATCTAATCCTAAAAGACAACGTAATGTTGTTGATTTTCCAGAACCGTTGGGTCCAAGAAAACCGGTGACGGCACCTGCCCGAACGTTAAAGGATAAATCGTTAACTGCTCGAACCTGGCCATAGTTTTTATATAGATGCTCAACAGTGATCATCCAGCCACAACCTTTCATCGTTTTAGCTGACATTTTCATGTTACTGTATTTTGGTTTTGGGACAGCGTAGTTGTGGATAATTCTTATGTTATCCACTGGTGTGCCGGCTTATTTAGCTGAAGAAATGCTGGAAAATCTATGAGTTTTCTCCTGCCAGAGAAAAATGGCCGGGCGATAACTTACCGATCCGTTAGACTGAGAAATAGAAAAAGTGTGCAAATTGCATGCAGTAATAAGCTAGGAGGTTCGTTTATGAGCAACCCAGTCATGTCTCGTAACCCGTATTTCACCGGTCAGACTCAGCGGCCAAATCAATTCGATCAAGCAACCCTTGGTCAGCCACAGGCTCAACCGGTACCCACCGCATTTGATGCGCAGCCAGTTGATGGACGGATGACGTACACCGATGCTATGAATAAAACTGCCCTACTCTTGGGAGTTACCCTAGTATCGGCTGTTCTAGCTGCATTTATTGTGCCGGTGCCATCTTTCCCAGCAGTTGCTATGTTAACGGCACTTGCTGCCTTTGGAGTGGGGATGTTCGCTGCTTTCAAGCCGATGGTCTCGCCGGGGTTAGCATTGAGTTATGCGGTCCTAGAAGGTGTTGCTTTAGGAACTATCACTGGGGCATTTAACATCTTCTATCCTGGGATTGCTTTCCAAGCAATTTTGGCGACGGCTGTGATTGTTGCAGTAACGTTGGGGCTTCACTATTCTGGTGCGGTTCGTACCACGCCTCGGGGCCGTAAGATTGTCTATGTTGTAGCTATCGGATACTTAGTGTTCTCGCTTCTGAACATGATTCTCGTTGCCACTGGTATGCTCGATAACTTCGGCTTGCGTAGCGGTGGATTTGGCATCCTGATTGGGATGGTAATGATTGTTGTTGCCGCGTACATGCTCATTGCTGATTTTGAGCAAGTTAATGAGGCGATTGATCGTGGCGCTCCAAAGGAATTTGCATGGACCGCTGGGTTGGCAATCGTTATGACTATCTTGTGGATCTATATTGAAGTTTTGCGTATTCTCGCTATCTTTGCTGATAGGTCATAACCTTTATCATCATGTAGGGGCCGTATCTTTATCAGATACGGCCCCAACATTTTTAACATTTTTATGACGTGGTTAGCGCTGAGGTGATTAGCGCGTGAAGTGCTTCGAAAAAGCAGTTTGTGTTACACCGAGAATATCGACGACGAAAACCAAGACGTCGTCGCCTTTAATACCTGCACGTGGATTTCCAGCCGCTCCATAACCCTTTTCCGGTGGCACGATGATCATGACACGAGAACCGACCTGCTTGCCGACGAGTGCCTGGTCCCATCCTTTTATAACCATCCCAACACCAATGGGAAACCGTGTTGGTTCGCTCCGGAAATAGGAAGAGTCAAAAAGCTCTCCATTCCAAATCTGGCCATGGTAGTTAACTTCAACCTCATCGCCAGCTTGAACAACTTTGCCATTTCCCTCTTCAAGTAAAACAACCTTGAGCCCCTTGGGTGCTTCTGGAGTGGGATAGGTGATCGTTGGCGTTTCGCCAAATGAACCAGAAACAGTCGGAAGTGCAACCGTCATAGTGATACCTTTCGATTAACGTGGCAACCTTTGCCGGCCGCCTTCATAACATCATTCTAATCAAGATTAATAAACGAATGAGAGTCAGACGGGGACGTGTTTGCTAACGGACCTGAGCCAGGCATTGGACATGGCATCCCGGTAGCTGCGTGGCAACGGTAGCCAAAGGGGTTTTTATCTAAATACTGCTGATGGTCATCCTCGGCTGGATAAAATGGTCCAGCTTCGTTTGCTTCCCGTACTTCAGTGACGATGTCACCTTTGCCTGCATCATGTAGCACCTTCGAATACGTAGCAATGGACTGCTCGATGAAGTTACGTTGCTGATCAGTGGTATAGAAGATAGCGGAGCGATATTGGGTGCCGACGTCGTTACCTTGCCGATTTAACGACGTCGGATCATGCATCTCCCAAAATGTCTTAATAACATGCGCGATGGCATCGTCTTTGCATACCACACGCACTGTCTCTGTGTGCCCCGTTAGCCCAGTACATGTTTGGCGATAGGTTGGGTGAGCGGTGAACCCGCCCATGAAACCCACAGCGGTACTGATAACACCTGGTAGTTGCCACATGATCTCTTCTACGCCCCAGTAGCAACCGCCAGCAAGGTAAATGACTTGCTCTCCGGAGCCAGGTTCAGCCAAAAGGTCGGTTCCGAGAACTGTGTGCGGGCGAGGATTGGGTAATACTGGTGTGGTATTATCAGGTAGCGCTGTTTGTTTCGTCAACATATTTTAGCCTTGGAAAGGTTCGATGCCGAGCACTTTAACGGAAAACTCTTTACCGTTCGGGGCAGTGTAGGAGGTCTCATCGCCTACTTTCTTGCCCATAATTGCCGAACCGAGAGGGGCTGTTTCTGGGTAAACATCGATATCAACGAAATCAGCAGCTTCGCGTGATCCGAGCAAGAACTTCTTGTGTCGGCCGTTGACTTCAGCAGTAATGACAAGACCAGGGGCAACCTCGGTGAGCTTTTGTGGAGCATCGCCAACTTCGGCATGTTCAAGAAGATAGGTGAGTTCCTGAATCCGACCTTCCATCTTCGACTGCTCTTCACGCGCCGCATGGTAGCCACCGTTTTCCCGAAGGTCACCTTCGGAACGAGCTTCTTCGATCTTGGTAGCAATCTCCGAACGGCCAGTAGTTTTTAAGTGCTCAAGTTCGGCACTTAGACGATCAAAGGTTTCTTGTGAGAGCCATGTAGTTTCAGCCATGTGCTTTCTCCTTGGTTATATAGTGTGACAATAGTTCATTGCCGAGGCGGATAAAAAGATATGTCCACAACATGTGGGCATGAACCTATCTGAGCGAGAGCGTACCACTTTACGCGGGTGAGAACAATTAGTGTGGTCGAGATTCGCCAGTAGCTGAGAAATGTAGCGCGAGTTTTCGCCGATTATTCACCAAATTCTAACTGAAAATAGCCAGCCACACCGCTACTGAATGACAGGCGAATCCCCCCAATGTTCCCAGGTGGAAGAACTCGTGGAATCCCCACATACGCGGCCAAGGATTTGGCCATTTGAAAGTGTAAAAGACAGCCCCAACAGTGTAGGAAATGCCGCCAGCTAAGACGAGCCAAACAATGGCTGGTGACCCATTAGCCCAAAAATCAGGTAGGTACCATACGGCAATCCACCCTAACGCAATATAGAGCGGTACATATAGGAAACGCGGGGCATTGAGCCAAAAAATCCGTGATAGTGCGCCAAAGAACGCACTGCCCCACACGATGAGTAAAACGGTGAGTTGTTTTCGCGGACTGAGCAACATAACCGATAGCGGGGTATAAGTTCCCGCGATAAGGAAGAAGATATTGGAGTGGTCAATGCGTCGTAAAACTGCATCTGCTTTGGGGCTCCACGTACCAATATGGTAGATACCGGAGTTTGTGAATAAGAAAAACGATGCCAGCATAAAGACCAGACATGCAATCATCGCTCCGATATCGGGTGAAAAAATAGCAAGCAAAATACCGTTCGCTAGGGCTAAAGGTGCAGTTATAGCATGAATCCAGCCACGTAGGCGTGGCTTAAGTTCATCGTTTACAGCGATCTCATGGTTTGAGCACATAGACGCCCCCTCTCATAAGTAGGCTATACCCTTCAGGCATCTAGTGGCATATCAGCGTCTAAAATAACTTGACTCAATGACCGTGCATCACCATTGCAGGCGGGATACTATGAAGTAAGAAAAGACTTGCCTACAGTGAAAAGGAGGTGGCGGACGTATGATCGCAACAGAATTTTTGTACCGTATCTACGAACGGCGCCTATCGCGAGAAATTAAGCGCATCCAAATTCCTCATCATGTGGGCATTATTCTAGATGGAAATCGACGATGGGCAAAGGCGCTAGGCACCTCTGCAGCCCACGGGCATCGGCGCGGAGCAGACCACATCAGCGAAGTTATGGGATGGGCTCAAGAAGCAGGCGTTTCCATCGTCACGCTATGGATGCTGAGCACTGATAATTTGCAACGTTCGGCAAAAGAGATCCGCGAACTGCTAGCAATTATTGTCGGCGCAGTTGAGGAACTTGCTAAGAATCCAGCATGGCAAATCCGAGTTTTAGGGGACCTTGATTTACTTCCGGAAGAAGCAGCGCACGCTTTGCAAAATGCGGCACAAAAAACGGTCAACCACACTGGCATGATTGTTAATGTGGCAGTCGGATATGGTGGCCGGCAAGAAATCACCCAGGCTGTCCAAGATTATTTACGTGAGCAGGCCGCCTGCGGAGCAACACTAGAAGACGTTGCTCAATCAATCACTGTTGATGCGATTACCGATCATATTTACACTAAAGGACAGCCAGATCCGGATCTTATTATCCGCACCTCAGGCGAACAGCGCATGAGTGGTTTTATGTTGTGGCAAACGGTTCATACTGAGCTATATTTCTGTGAAACGTATTGGCCAGATTTTCGCCGGATTGATTTCTTGCGAGCCTTACGTGATTTCTCGCTTCGGGAACGTCGTAAAGGCAAATAAAAACGTTGCATTGATAAAAGGCAAAGTCGCAAACGCACATAAGCGAGTGCATAACCGCGCGCGCAAACGCGCATATAAGCGCATGCTTTTAGAAACCGCTATCGGGGGAGTATAAGTCAGTCGATTTAGCTAGTTCTTCACGAGTTGGCAAATGTGATCCGGGATGCCCCACGGTGATCCCGGCAGCTGCAGCCGCATAAGACCCAAGTGAGGCTAGGCCTTGCCGGGAGATCGAACGTAGCGCTTCGCCATCTTCATCGCCTAATACGCTCATGCGAGCAAGGCCATCAATGAGTGCTGCCATGAGTGAATCGCCAGCACCTACGGTATCGACTACCGGTACTTTGCTTGCCGGAACATGGATATCAGCCTCTGGAGTAATAAGATTAAGCCCTTCAGCTCTCCGGGTGATAACAACGAGTTGTGCACCACGTTCCAAGAAATACTGGGCGCTTTCTTCAAGCGTTGTTGGTCCGAGCATGGCATTCATATCGTCAAGTGAGGCTTTAACGACGTCGACAAAAGGCATGAGCTCATCAACTTCAGCAATGAGTTTTTCATGTGGCCCCATCAAGGACATACGAAC
This sequence comes from Arcanobacterium buesumense, assembly GCF_012563545.1. Classification (NCBI taxonomy): domain Bacteria; kingdom Bacillati; phylum Actinomycetota; class Actinomycetes; order Actinomycetales; family Actinomycetaceae; genus Arcanobacterium; species Arcanobacterium buesumense. Next base: position 1,659,616 of record NZ_CP050804.1, on the reverse strand, counting down.
ATTTGGATCGTATGACACTGTGCAGTGGCCGTTGAACGATTCCAGCCATGAGCGCAACACAGTTGCTCCAGGTTCTAGGTGCGCTCCAATGGAGCCAATGTGAACTAATCGTGGCGCACTCTCAATGAGATCCATCGCAGGCGGTGGATAGTTTGATAGCAGATCAAACGTATAGGTGGCATTGCCGTGCTGATCGAGTTGGGCGTATGCCGTGGACGTTGGGTGAGAGTCAACCGAGCCAGGGTAGAGATTCACACCTGATTCATGCAGAAAATCGCTAATAAGCGTGCCGGCGTCGTCGTCACCAATGCGGGTGACGAGAGTGACCTCACGGTCGAGTCTGGCTAGTCCGACGGCAACATTGAGTGGCGAGCCACCAGGGTGTGTGGTGCGGGTATGCTCGCGCTCTACGTCGTCGATGAGCGATTCGCCAATCACTACGAATGACATGTTATTTCTCGCTTGTTTCGTCAGCTAGTGTTTCACGAGTGTGCTCTTGTGCTTGGGCGAGGCGCTCGCGGGCACCATTGAGCCACGTTTGGCAACGACGGGCAAGGGCTTCACCGAGTTCCCATAGTTCCAAGGCTTCTTCTAAGGGGATGTTGCCTTGTTCGAGGCGAGCCACAATATCAACAAGTTGGGTTCGTGCTTGTTCATAGGTGTACTCGCTTACTTGTGCATCGAGCTCTCGTGGATCACGTGAAGTCATCGGTCAGTCCTTTCTGACGCAGTGATTGTGGCACTTATTGTCCCGTCAATAAGTTGAGCATGGATCGTATCGCCAATGGTGACGTTGGTAGTTGAGGTTAGGACGCCGGATTCGGTACGTAGTACGGCGTATCCGCGTTGTAGTGTTGAAAGTGGAGAGAGTGTGCGCAGGCGCGCTAGATGGGTGTCAATGAGCGCACTATGTTTGGTTAGTATGCGGTCAGTGTTGTTTATCAACCATTGGCGCAATTGATGAAGGTCTTTTTCGCGCATATCGATGAGTGTTTGCGGTTGGGTGAGTGCGGGCCGGGAACGTTGGGTTTCTAGGTCAGTGTGTGCCTGAGTGAGCAGAGTATCGATGGCGATGCGTCCTCGACGTAGTGCTTCGCGTATGTTGGTTTGTTCTTCGACGACGTCAGGAACAATTTTTCGTGCCGCATCAGTGGGGGTTGAGCCGCGTAAGTCAGCGACGAAGTCAAGGAGGGGGTTATCGGTTTCGTGTCCGATTGCCGAGACGATGGGTGTGTTTGCTTTGGCTACTGCGCGTAATAATCGTTCGTCAGAGAAGGGGAGGAGATCTTCGACGGAGCCGCCGCCACGCGCTATGACGATGACATCAACGTGCGGGAGAGTATCGAGTTCTTCGAGGGCGGAGATTATTTCGTTGACTGCAGTTGGGCCTTGGACGACGACTTCGCATACCTCAAATTTTGCGCTTGCCCACCGTGCCCGGGCATTGACCTCAACGTCGTGGCGGGCTTTGGTATTGCGCCCGACTATCAGGCCGATGGAGTGCGGCAAGAAAGGGAGTGGTTTTTTACGGTTGGCGGCAAAGAGGCCTTCGGCTGCCAGTTTGTTTTTCAGAGCTTCGATGCGGGCGAGGATATCGCCGAGGCCAACGGCACGAATCTCATCGACATGCAGGGCGAGGGAACCGTTTCCTGTCCAAAAATCTGGTTTAGCCCAGACGATGACTCGTGATCCGGATTCGATTCCTTCTGGTAGGGCATGGCTAAATATCTTGCAGGTGATAGAAGATTTTTCTTCGAGGTCAGCTAGGGAGAAAAACTGGACTTTAGCACCCGGGCGGCGGGTGAGTGTGATGATTTCACCTTCTACCCATAGCCGAGACATTTTAGCGATATATTCGGCTATTTTTGCGTTCAGTAAACGTAATGGCCAAGGGTGATCAGGGGATGTTTCGCGCGCCATCTGTGGCAGGTTAGCCGGCACAGCAACGCCTTTGTTTGCTGCCATATCACGACCTACTCTCATCATGCGGCGGTAAGATTCTTACGTAATGAAGCTTCTATTTAGTTTACGTTGTGTGGCTGGTGAAATTTTGGGCGAAAGTCCCAGTGGGATGTGAACGGATGCGCATAGCGTGGCGAGCATTGCTTCCGGGGAGCTGTTAGTCTTGATGCGTGGTATCTCAAGATAATGTAGTTAGTACGCATACTGTTTCGCTTGCTGGAGCTTCGGCTTTTCCAGCTGATATACCGTCTGAACCCAATTCGGAGGGTAAGCGTATTTTGCTGGCGACTCCGCGTGGGTATTGTGCTGGCGTAGATCGTGCTGTAGATACCGTGGAAAAGGCGTTGGAGCTTTATGGCCCGCCAGTTTATGTGCGTAAAGAAATTGTTCATAACAAGTTTGTTGTTGAGACGTTGACGAAGCGTGGCGCTATTTTTGTGCACGATACTGATGATGTTCCAGTAGGCGCACGAGTTGTTTTTTCTGCGCATGGGGTTTCTCCTGAGGTTCATGAGGCGGCTCGGGTGCGTATGTTAGAAACCATTGATGCCACGTGTCCTTTGGTGACGAAGGTTCACAAGCAAGCTGTTCGGTTTGCTGATCAGGACTATGACATTTTGTTGATTGGGCATGTTGGCCATGAAGAAGTTGAGGGTACTCAAGGCGAGGCACCTGACCATATTCAAGTTGTGAATGGTCCAGAAGACGTAGCTCATGTCCAGGTGCGTGACCCGGATCGGGTTGTGTGGATTTCACAAACGACTCTCTCGGTTGATGAGACAATGAAGACGGTGGAGTTGTTACGTGAGCGTTTCCCGAACCTGATGAATCCGCCAAGTGACGATATTTGTTACGCTACGCAAAATCGCCAAGGTTCAGTGAAAAAGATGGCTCCTGATTGTGACGTGGTCATTGTGGTGGGTTCGGCGAACTCGTCAAATTCCGTGCGTTTGGTTGAGGTGGCGTTGGAAGCTGGTGCGGGTTCGGCGTATCGGGTTGATAAAGCAGACGAATTAGATCGTGACTGGCTGGTAGATGCCCGAACCATCGGCGTGACCTCAGGAGCATCGGTGCCAGAAATTCTGGTACGAGACGTGGTTGAACAACTAAAAACATGGGGATTTACTTCGGTAGAGCCAGTGTTCACAGTTCAAGAAGATGTTCATTTTTCGTTGCCGAAGAACTTGCGTGGTGATCTAAAAGCCACCGGGGCAGAAGTTGATCGACCACACAAAGTGCGAGAAAAGAATTCTGCGAAGCGATCGACAGCACGTAGCACAGGGCGATTAGCTTCCGAATAAACTAGGGCTGATGTTTTCATTCATCAGTATTTTCGTCAGAAATAGCCGAAGTTAATTCGGGCGCTGATAGTTTGCGAACATTAGCTTTTTCTGGATCAATAATGCTGCTATGGGTTTCTAAATCACTGAGGTTTTCGCCCAGGGCATCGAATGATCGATAGGTTACTAATACGCGTGACTCAAGCGAAGCCATTGCTTTGTTGTATGAGGTGACAGAAGAAGATAGATGTGAACCTAGCTTCGTTATATGGCGAACGAACACAGCAAGGCGATCAACTAACTCTCTGCCAGCATTGACAATATCGCGAGCCTGTTCACTGGCTTGAGCAGAACGCCAAATCGCGGCAACTGAGCGCAGTAATGCCAGTAAAGAGGCGGGCGAAGTCAAAATAATTCCATCAGCCAATGCGTAATCAAGAAGTTGTGGATCGCTCGCCAAAGCTTCAGACAGTAGTGCTTCGGAAGGTAAAAACATAATAGTTATTTGCGGAGATTGCGGAAAATCAGCTGGATAGTTACGTTTCTTTAGAGCATTGACATGTTGTTTAACTGCTTTCGCGTGTGCTTGAAGTAATTCTTTACGTTCACTGGCAGCACCAATATTTGTTTCCGAGATATCGTGAGCAGCAATATATGAGGCCATCGGAACTTTTGCATCAATAGCAATATGTGCGCCATTAGGAAGATGAACAGTGACATCCGGGCGCCCCGTGCCCTGGCCAGATTCGGAGAACTGCGAATTTGTGCGTTGTTCATCAAAATCAACGCGTTCTAGCATCCCGGCAACTTCAATGATTCTCCGCAGTTGTACTTCACCCCATGAACCGCGCACGGACGAGTTTCGCAATGCTGTATTGAGGGATTCGGCAGTCTGAGAAAGCTGAGCTGAAATCTTCGCATCAGCTTGAAGCTGAGTAGCGAGTGTGGAAAAGTGTTGAACGGTTTTATTTTCCAAAGCTCGCACATAAGAATCAACCGAACTGAGCTGTTGTGCAATAGGAGCCAGAGCTTCAACAGTAGAGTGCTGCTGAGCCAAGCGCTCTTGAAGATGCGCATTTTGCTGTTCTAATTGTTCGGCATGGCCACGAATAAGTAAGGCGTTTTCGCGTTCACGAGTAAGTTCCGCACGCACGGAATCTAGTCCGTTACGTTCGTGATTTGTTGCAACAAACCATCCAATAACGCCCCCACACCCAACTGCCAGAAGCATGAAAAACACAAATAAACCAAGATTGATAGTCATGCCTACATTCTAAAAGCTGCCTCCCACATACTTTGGGGAACACCTGGTGTTGCTCAATCGCCGTCGTCGAAAATCAAACAAAGCCCACAGTCAACAAAAGTGACGCAAACTCGTACGTGGACTAACATAGAAAACGTGGCTTTAACTATTGGAATTGCAGGACTGCCCAACGTCGGCAAGTCAACTTTGTTCAACGCACTTACCCGTGCAAACGTGCTGGCAGCGAACTATCCGTTCGCAACCATCGAACCAAACGTGGGTATCGTGCCCCTTCCAGATCCGCGGCTAAACCAGCTAGCGGAAATTTTCGGATCGCAAAAGATCCTCCCAGCAACCGTATCATTCGTTGATATTGCAGGAATTGTGCGTGGCGCATCCGAAGGTGAAGGCTTAGGAAACCAGTTCTTGGCAAACATTCGCGAAGCTGATGCTATTTGCCAAGTAACCCGTGCGTTCGCAGATCCAGACGTCACCCACGTCGATGGTCGCGTTGATCCCGCATCCGATATTGACACCATCACCACCGAGCTCGTGCTAGCAGATATTCAGACCCTGGAAAAGCAGCTGCCGCGGTTGCAGAAGGAATTGACCAATCGCAAGGTCGCCAAGGAAGTTGTTGAGACTGCCCAAGCTGCCCTGAAGATTCTCGAAGATGGCAAGACGCTTTACGCGGCTGGTGGAGACCTCGACCCTGAAATTTTGAAGACTTTCCATTTGATGACTAACAAGCCATTTATTTACGTCTTCAACACCGACGATGAGGGATTGGCTGATACTGATATGCAACAGCAGTTGCGCGATTTGGTTGCACCAGCCGAAGCGATCTTCCTCGACGCCAAGTTCGAAGCCGAACTTATTGAGCTCGATGAAGAAGAAGCCCGCGAAATGCTCGAATCCACTGGCCAAGATGAAGCCGGTTTGGACAAGCTCGCACGCGTCGGTTTTGACACCCTGGGACTGCAAACCTACCTGACTGCCGGACCGAAAGAAGCCCGTGCATGGACGATCCACAAGGGCTGGACCGCGCCACAAGCAGCCGGTGTGATCCACACCGATTTCGAACGCGGATTCATTAAGGCACAAGTTATTTCCTTTGAGGACCTTGTAGAATACGGCTCGATGCAAGAAGCTAAGGCCCACGGCAAGGTTCGTATGGAAGGCAAAGAATACGTAATGAATGACGGTGACGTTGTGGAGTTCATGTTTAACGTGTGACGGCTGATCTAGATCTTAGATAGACTGCGGGAGCCGATGGCTCCCGCAGTCTTTGTATAGAAACAAGCCACAAAATTAGTAACCATTGGATTTATAGGAAGCTAGCCGGTAGGCAATCTTGGCAATAGCGCAAACTGCGTCCATATACGTCGAGGTTTGCACTATTGCCCGCTTTTGCCAACGCCACAGAAAGAACCATCCGATGTCTGCCTTATTTTTACGCCCGCTTGGTCCTGATGATGAAATTCAGGCGCTTGAAGCAAACGCAGAGTTCGCTGGCAGCGGTTTTGATTTCTTACTGAAGCACGATGATGAGACGTGGGCTCAGTTTCTAGCTCGGATTGCCGATGAACATGCTGGAGTGAATCTTCCTCAAAACCGAGTCCCCGCAACATTTTTAGGTGCTTTTGCTGGGGAAACCCTTGTTGGGCGAGTGAGCATCCGTCATAAGCTTAATGACTATCTACTTCAGTACGGTGGCCATATCGGATACGGGGTGCGCCCAGAGTATCGGCGTCGCGGATATGCGACCGAGATTTTACGCCAGGCCGTTAGATATGTAAATAATTTAGGAATTGCCCCGGTGCCAGTTACATACGCACAAACCAATATTGGTTCCCGAAAAACGATCTATTCTTGCGCCGGAGTGCTAGAAAATATGGTGTCCGATTCGGGAGTTACTACTCTTAGGTATTAGATCTCCTGATATTGAAAAATCCCTGCCGTATTTTCCGAGTAAAGTTTGCTGTGTAGATTTTCCAGGAGGCAGTGGCTAAAGGAGTTGGCAGTGAATGATGTGAGTTTGGGGCAACCGTCATCAGGGCCGATGTTGCCCTGGCGGCCGATCCTCGTGTTCTTCGCTGCGATGTTGTTTCATTCGCTGTGGCTGATTGCCTTCCAATTATGGCTGGACGTGAGTCTTGATTACATTGCTTTTCCGCAGTTGGGTCCCACGCTAGGTTTGGCTACTACCTGGCTGTTGTATCGCAGCTGGCTAACACCGTTTTTACCGGTAGCGCCTACGAGCGTGGGGGAGTTTCGCCGGCGCTCGCGAATAGTTGTTGTGGCGTGCCTCGGGTATGTATTTGCTACCTGGGTGCTGGCGGAAATGTTACAGGCAGGTTCGTATCGTGCCCTGTTCACCGATTGGCATCTAGTTGGCTTTTTAACGGTGCAGTTTTTAGGCGCAGTGGTTGAAGAGATTGGCTGGCGCGGATTCTTGCAGCCGTTGTTTGTGAAACGCTTTGGGGCGATTTTGGGTGCCAGCCTGGTGGGTGTTATTTGGGCAGCATGGCATGGCGATCAACTGTTGGATCCGCTAGGTTTTATTGTTTTTGCGCTCACCTGCGTAGCGCTCTCGTTGGTTTTGGAGATGATGGTTGCTGGTTCGTGGTGGCAGCGGGGGTTGCTTGCAGCAGGGTTGCATTGGGCAGTAAATATTGCGCCCGTCGTCGTTATTAATGTCGACGACGACGCAGTCCCTAACCTTGTAACTGTGCTGGTTATCTTGATTCCGCAATGTGTGTTTGGTTTGGTTGCCTTTGTGATTCTTGTTAAACGCTATGGTTGGCCGCGATTGGGTAAACTGAAGAAATGAGAAGTTTTATGCGTTTATGGCCGGTACTAGCGGCGGTTAGTATTGTTTTTGCGGGCTGTTCAGTAGCTGGGGAGTCTGCCCCTGAATCTGCTCCAGCGGATCAACGTCAGAGTGAGGTTAAGGCGGATAGTGATCTGGCGTTGGCATCGGTTCGTACCAGTAATCTGGTAGATGAAGTGACTCGCGAGGAAGTTTTTGCGCAACTGCGTCAGGCGGGGATTAATCAGGAAGAACTTGATGATTTCGCGCGCCAAGTACAACGGTTTAACGGGAACGTGCCGACGTCGTCGTTAATCTCAGAAGGTTTCGTACCACTGAGCACAACGGAGAACATGGACGAACTTGGGATTATGCAAGCTGCCCAAGAAAAGGCCGCACCGTTAACGAATTGCCGGATTACCACGTTTACGCTGGGGCGGGAATTGGTGAGTATCGGCAAGACTGCCGGCGCTGATGATTCGCAACTGTTCTTTGATGCAGAATCTATCGATACTCCACCGGCGATGTTTACTGCCGGCGAGAGGGATGCGTTTATGGCCTTGTATGGGCGCGTGTCTACCGTGGCGGCGAAGGATTCGGCGCAGCATGCGAAGGATATTGCGTCATATTTCGTAGATCACCAGATTGTGTTTGCGTCGGGTAAGGCATCGATGGTGTCGGTGTTTATGCATGACAATATCGATCCAGAGAACTCGGCGATGTTTATTGGGCATGTGGGTTTGCTGGTGGAAAATGAACCAGGAAAGCTGTTGTTTGTGGAGAAGCTGGCCTTCGATCAACCGTATCGGGCGAGCTGGTTTGAATCGCGTGAGCAGTTGGTGACGTATCTTCGGTCAATGTATGACGATGGGCCGGATGTGGAGTATGGCCAGCCGGTGATTATGGAAAACGATCAGGTGTTGTGATGACATTAGGTGATGACATTAGGTTGAGTGTTCTAACCAAGTGGTATGAAACACTCAACTTGACCGTATGGAAATGGTAATGATACTGTAAAAACCATGTTGCGTAAGAGTTTAGAGATTATGAGCGGGTGTGCAGGCTAGAGAAGCCGCCATCCGCAGTCCTGCGCACCCCACCCCGGAACCGAACAGACAGGCCGGGGTTTTTTCATATCGACATTCGATGAATTAATCCATTACTACCGAAAAGGTATTTTTATGTCTACAACAACAGGAAGAGAAATCTGGTCGTCGCGCACAGTGTTTTTAGCTGCGGCGATTGGCTCGGCCATTGGCTTGGGAAATATATGGCGCTTTCCCTATATTGCGTATGAAAATGGTGGTGGGGCGTTCCTGATTCCTTACGTCGTTGCACTGGTTACGGGCGGCATTGCTATGTTGTTCTTTGATTATGCAATCGGGCATCGGTTCCGTGGCGCGCCACCGTTGGCATTCCGGCGGGTGTCCCGGCGGGCTGAAGTGCTCGGCTGGGTGCAGACCGCAGTAACGTATTTTATTGGCGTGTACTATATGGCGATTTTGGCGTGGGCTGCGTTCTACGCTTACTATTCCATGACCTTGGCGTGGGGTGATGACCCGGAGGCGTTCTTCATTAACGACTTCTTGCAAGTTGATAACACTCAAGTATTCGGTGGCGGATATTTACCGCATTTGACGATTGTTTTATCGCTGGTGTGGCTGGTGCTGTTATTTGTGATGGCACAAGGTGTTGAGCATGGTGTTGGTAAGGTTTCGAGGATCGCCGTGCCACTTTTGGTTGTTTTGTTCTTAGCCATCACGGTGCGGGCATTGTTCTTGCCAGGGGCAGCAGCCGGTTTAGACACGTTCTTTAGCCCAGATTGGTCGGCTTTGTTGAAACCGTCCGTATGGATGGCTGGCTATGGTCAGATCTTCTATTCGATCGCGGTTGGGTTTGGAATTATGCTTACCCAGGCATCGTATTTGAAGCGTCGTACAGATGTGACGACGACGGCGTGGACGGTTGCTTTTGCTAACTCATCTTTTGAGGTGCTTGCCGGTATTGGTGTGTTCTCAGTGTTGGGCTATATGGCAATGAATTCTGGTCAAGAAGTTGGTGACGTGGTTTCCTCTGGTATCGGAATGGCGTTTATTGCGTTCCCGAAGATCATCTCGTTGATGCCCGGTGGCCCAGTCTTTGGTGTTTTGTTCTTTGGTTCGTTGTTCTTAGCTGGTTTCACTTCGATGTTCTCAGTGATTGAAGTTCCTATTTCTTCTGGTATGGATAAGTTTGGCTGGAGCCGTCGTAAGTCGGTGATGATTGTTGGCGGTTCTGCTGCGGTTATCTCGGTGACGTTATTCTCCTCGGTTACGGGCTTGGCAACCTTAGATATCATGGATCGATTCGTTAACGTTTTCGGTATCGCGTTGATTGCGTTGGTTACTTTGCTGGTGGTCGGTTGGGGAATGCGTATGTTCCCGGTTCTTTCTCGCCACTTGGATGCGATTTCTACGATTCCGACGCGGGGTTGGTGGATCGGTACCGTTGGGGTGTTGACTCCGATGGTACTTGCAGTGACGATGATTGGTGATACTCGTGAATTGCTCACTCATCCGTATGGCGACTATTCAAGTATTCAGTTGCTGGTTTATGGCTGGGGATTGGCTGGCTTGATCTGGGTTTCGGCGCTTGTGATGAGTAAGTTGCCGTGGTCGAAAGATACGAAGCTGGAGGCTCCGGCTGAATACGATTTCGATGTTGAACGGCCGTATGGGCAACCGAATCCGGCTAGTGTTTACGCGCAAGAAGAGTACAAGGACGAGTTGATGGAAGGAGACCGGGCATGAGCGTTTCAGCAATCATTATGATGGTGGTCTATTTAGGAATCGTTGGTGGTGGTTTAGCAATCGGAGCATATTTGATGGCTACCCATCCAGATGAATCTTCTGGAAAGATTGGCACAATCGAAAACGACTAAGGCAATCGTACAAATCCTGGGGCGATTGAGCTTTTGCTTCATCACCCCAGGATTTTCTTATGGTGCTGACTTGTGGAAACGTGTAGTGAAGTTAAGGTATGACATACATGATCAGGTTGCGCAAGGGCGGCTCGGATTGTTTTGGTGGGCAGTAGGTGAGGGGGACTGGCGTTTATTCAGTGATAGCACTGGAAGCTGAGTATATTGATTTGGTAAGTGCCGGTTGTGTAAAGAACCGTAGTGGAATCATTTTTGAGAATTTATGGAGATAAGAGCAAAGATAGAACCATAACGATTTGTGTGTATGAACTGGTTATTGCTCTGTGTTTACTTTGTATACGCCAGATTTAGCTCGTAAGAGAAATATGAATGGAGTAGCTACAAACAAAATTTTAATTATTGTGGTAGGTAATTTGCTTTGTGGACAATTCTAGAGCAGGTTGCCAGACGTGAAACTACTGAAACATTGGCGCATGTATGAGCAAGAGCCGGCCCTGGACTTTCCGTAGAGAGCGCCAGAACCGGTCATGTTGTTTACAGGTATAGTCGCTGACGAAGTACGGTATCAAAGTTGGCAGAGTCTGCTGAGCCCATGACCGTTGGTTATTCTTAACCTATCTTTTTCGCCATCACTAGAGCTCGGCCTATTCCCCTCCCAGCCCGCGGAATCGCTCAATGAATGCTTGGAGTTGGGAGACTACGCGTTCACGTTTGAGGCCGCGTTGGTTGTCTTTTCGGAACCGTGAGATCGGCGGCATGATGTTGGAGATGGCAGTGCCGTCGGCTGGAATGTCAGCGCCATCTTTCATCACGTTGGTGACGAGATCGGTGGTTAGTGCGGGCTTGAGTTTTTCGGTTTCTATTACCGCGTTGAGTTCTTCGACGAACCGTTCGCGTATGAACTTGCTCCATTCTTCGTCTACACGTCCATTACTGCCGAGTTCGGCTACGTTTATGTGGGCGAGGAAGGCTTCGATGAGATCACGCTTGTTGTGTAGGGTAGGCGAGGCGTTGATGGAGCGGGTGATGTCTGCTCGTATTTCTTTGTCGAGTGCGCCGCCGTTGCGTTCGAGGGCTTCGCTGACGCGTCGCAGAATGTAGTCGACGTTGACTTCGACTTGTTTAGCGAGTTCGATTTCGAAGACGACGTCGTCGGCGATTGATTCTTTGTCTGCCTTGGCTTTCCGTCGGAAATCTTCGTATAGCTCGAGGTAGATAGATTGATAGTCTTGTTCGGAGCGTGGGTCTAGCCGTTCGACGTCGTTGAATTCGTCGAAGGATGACAATATGTTGACGAGTCTGAGCAGGGAACCCCATAGTCCGACGAATTCTTTTTGTTTTTTCTCGCCAAGGATTTGCTTATCTAGCGGGAAATTTTTGTGTAGTTCGGCGATCTTTTCCTGGTAGCTTGCGTAGTATTCGTTGAAGCTCTTGAGTAGTACGATTCCGCCGGCTTTTTTGTTGCCGAAGAGTTCGAGTGCAGCATCGGTTTCTTCTTCAAGGTTTCGGAAGCAGACGATATTTCCGTATGCTTTGACGGAGTTGAGGATACGGTTGGTGCGCGAGAATGCTTGGATTAATCCGTGTGAGCGCAGGTTTTTGTCCACCCATAGTGTGTTGAGGGTGGGGGCGTCGAATCCGGTGAGGAACATGTCGACGACGATGAGCATGTCGAGTTTTTGTTCTTTGAGGTTCTTCGAGACGTCTTTGTAATAGTTTTCGAAACTATTACCGTATGTGGAGAACGAGGATCCGAACATGTCGTTGTAGTCGGAGATGGCGTCGTCGAGGAATTCTCGTGATGAGGCGTCGAGCTTGTCGGCGTCGAGTGATTCTTCGCGTGGCAGGCCGGTGGTTTGTTCGTCTGGGTCTTCTTCGTTTGGTGCGTAGCTGTAAATGATCGCGATTTTTAGTGGATCGTAGCCTGGATTTTGTGCTGCTCGTTCGGCTTGGGCGAGTTGGAAGGCGTTGTAATACATTTTTGCAGCGTCGATAGAGCTGCAGGTGAGGATGGAGTTGAATCCGCGTATTCGGGTGCCGTTCCTTGAGTAACTCGTATTGCGTTTGGTTTTATGTGCGAAGTGATCGAGGATGTAGTCAGTGATTGTGCGAATGCGGTCGATATTGAGTAGTGCTGTCTCGGTTTCTATGCCGGCAACGTCGACTGTAGAATTAATGTCTTTGGCTTTAATGGTGTTGATATAGTCAATCCGGAAGGGCAGCACGTTTTTGTCGTTGATTGCGTCAACGATGGTGTAGGTGTGTAGCTTGTCGCCGAATACTTGTTCTGTTGTGCGTAGGTTGGTTTTTGACGTGCTTGGGGAGTTCACGGCGAAGATGGGGGTGCCGGTGAATCCGAAGAGGTGGTAGCGCTTGAATGATTTACGGATTGCTTTGTGCATGTCTCCGAATTGGGAGCGGTGGCATTCGTCGAAAATGATGACGACGTGTTTGCCGTACACGTCATGTTGGGCGTTGTTTTTGACGAAGATGGAGAGTTTTTGGATTGTGGTGACAACGATTTTAGTATCTGGATTTTCGAGTTGTGCCTTTAATGCTGCAGTGGAAGCATTTCCAGATACTGCGTCTTTTTGGAAGCGGTTGTATTCACGGATGGTTTGGAAGTCGAGATCTTTCCGGTCGACGACGAAGAGTACTTTATCTATTCCTTCTAGCTTGGTGGCTAGTTGAGCAGTTTTGAAACTGGTGAGGGTTTTTCCTGAGCCTGTGGTGTGCCAAATGTAGCCACCGGCCTGGGTAGTTCCCCAGGTTTTACTGTTGGTGGATGTGAGGACGCGGTTGAGGATTCGTTCGGTGGCGACGATCTGGTATGGGCGCATGACGAGCAGTGTTTGCTCGGTGTTGAATACGCAGTATTTGGTCAGAATGTTGAGCAGGCTGTGTTTTGCGAAGAAGGTTTTGGCGAAGTCCATGAGGTCGTCGATGACGTTGTTTTCGGCGTCGGCCCACCAGATTGTGAAGGCGTACGAGTTCGATGTTTTCTTTGAGTTCTTTTTGTCTTTGTTTTCGTTGATTACGCCGGCACGGGTGGTGTTTGAATAATATTTGGTTCGGGTGCCGTTGGAAATGACGAAGATCTGAATGTACTCGTATAGTCCGCTGCCTGCCCAGAATGAGTCTCGTTGGTAGCGGTTAATTTGGTTGAATGCTTCGCGTAGGTTTACGCCTCGGCGTTTGAGTTCGACGTGTACGAGCGGGAGGCCGTTGACCAGAATTGTTACGTCGTAACGGTTGTCGTATGTGCCGGTTGCTTCGTATTGGTTGAGGACTTGGACGCGGTTGGCGTGGATATGTTTTTTGTTGATGAGCAGAATGTTTTTGACACTGCCGTCGTCACGGATGAGGGGTTGGATGTGTCCGTCTGCTTGGAGTTTTTGTGTTTTCTCAACGATTCCTTCGTTTTTGTTGGCGATGGATTGGGTGAAGAATTGTTGCCATTCGGTGTCGCTGAAGGTGATGTCGTTGAGGAGTTCGAGTTGGGTTCGTAGGTTGGCGATGAGTTCTGCTTCGCTTGTGATCGATAGGCGTTCGTAGGCTTGCCGTTGTAGCTGGGCAATGAATGCTTCTTCGAGCTGCGCTTCGGTTTGATATTGGTCGGAGCGTTTTTGTTCGGGTTCGTATTTGGCGACGACGGTGGCGTCGTCACGAACAACAACAGGGGAGTAGCGGTATGCAGAACTTGGCTCGGTCATGTTTATTCTTCTGGTGTTGGGAATGATAGGAGGGCGTCGCGATAGTATTCGTACTGTTGGCGGCGAGCTTGAATTTCGGCTGGTAAACCTGACGAAATATCGTTTACAAGAGCATCGAATTTATCGAGAATGTCAGCGATACGCTTTTGTTCTTCGAGAGATGGTATGGGAATACGGATTTGCGATAAAGATTTTGCAGAAATACGCTTAATTTTCGTTCCGGTTATGAGTCGATTTTTCTGCCCGTGGAAATGGCAACTTGCAAAAAAGTGCGAGACATAGTTTGGGAACAATTCATGGCGAAATATTAGTGCATCATTGCTGACTGCAAGTTTTTCAACTCCTAGCCACGTAAGTGATTTAGCTAGGTCATGGCTATTTTCACTGGTAGTTGCAATGATCAGGTTTCCATAGTTAGCCAGTTTTGATGGAGCGATAGGAATGGAATGAATATGCGAGCGTGTTCTTGTGGTAGATAGCCCATAGTGAGTATAGATTTCACCGTAGTGCACCGCTGGTATTCCAGAGGCAACGAAATCTTTCTTCTGTATAGGAATTCCCCGAGAGAAGGTGCCGATTTCACCCAAGGTCGTCCACCTCGTTCGCCCCCCCTCAGGTGGGAATGTCAGCAAGGAATCGCGATAGAACTGGTATTGTTTTTTCCGAGCTTCCAGCTCCGCTTCCAGCTCCGCTTCCAGGTTCGTGAACATGTCCAGAATTTTCACAATTTCACGCTGTATGTCAAGCGGAGGGACAGGAATTATAATTTTAGAAAGAGATTTGGCGGAGATTGTTCTAACTTTTGTCCCCGTAATGAAACGACGTTTTTGATGATCGAAACTCGAAGATGCAAGAAAATATGCTAAATATTCCGGGACTAAGTTCGTCTTCGCAATCAGGGTATGGTTACTCACTGCAATAGGGGTAGACCCTAGCCATGCAACAGCTTTTCCTAGATCTTCGTTATTCTCACTCGTATCAGCGATAATTACATCACCAGTCTGGGCTTTCTTCGATTTTTCATAAACGGACTGGGATACGTATGAAATAGTTTTCTTTGTAGAATGACGGTAATGAGTATAAATCTGGCCGTAATGTATACAAGGGTTTCCGGTTGTTTGCAGGTCTTTTTTTTGGGGGCCATTTCCGCGCGAAAACTCCGCCACCTCACCTAGTACTCGCAAAGGGATGTCGGTTGGAGAAAGCCGCGCTAATAGTTCATTGATGTTCATTCTTTGTCACCCGCTTTTGTGCATCCTTGATATAAGAAAGATAGTCACGATCCACATCTGTTACTTGGGATGCAGTTCTTGATTTATATTTTTTCAGCTCCGCGAGAGCATGATTGTCTGCTTGCTTTTTCGAGATTTTCCCAGCGTTTGAAAGAATAGGAGCTTCCATGGCTTGCAGCATATTAGTTAGATGAGTTAACCAGTCAGCCATTCGGGTGACTTGATGCAGTTTTGCTCGTAGCTCTGCAGCATCAAAATAGGCAGACACGATTAAGTTCAATCGAGAGATTTCTTCCTCAGACAAATAGTTTTTCGCCACAACAACATCACTACTGCGCGGATTGTCATGGGCAACTATTGTAAGGCCCATGTATGGTTGCGAAGCATCTGCCCGACTGTAAATTATTTCTGCGGCTGTATGTCCATGCGCGGCATAGTGAAGTTTATTCTGAATTGTTGCGAAAAATTCACGACTTTCTGGTGTATTGGGGTCGTAATCTACACTCGTGGCATAGAGATCCAGTACTTGTTGGTATAGGCGTCGTTCGCTGGAACGAATGTCGCGAATTCGCTCCAGTAGCTCTCGCCAATACTTATCGGGGCCATCAGCAAGCCTCTTATCATCCATCGTGAATCCCTTCACGATATATTCACGAATCCTGCCGGTTGCCCACTGCCGGAACTTTGTTCCCGCTAAGGACTTGACGCGGTAACCCACCGAAATAATAACGTCCAGATTGTAATAGGTGACAGTGTATGATTTTCCATCTGCAGCAGTTGTTGCAAAATTTGCAACAACTGACTGTTCGTCTAGCTCTCCCTCGGTAAAAATGTTTCTAATATGCCGAGAAATCACAGACTTATCGCGTTGAAATAGTTCAGCCATCTGACCCTGGGTGAGCCAAACTGATTCGTTTTCAAGATAGACGTGAAGTTGAATATCGCCGTCGTCATCAGAATAAAAGAGCAACTCGCCAGCAGGAAGTTCGGGAAGATTAGTCATTGTTCTAAACCTCGCACGATCTCATCGATTTGCGTACGTAACTCGGTTTGTCGGGCGACGATCTGTTCGATACGCGCATTGAGCTCAACGATATCAATTACTTCGGTGGTGTCTTCCGGCTCCACATAGCTAGAAACAGACAAGTTGTAATCATTCTCAGCAATCGTTCGATTATCAACCACCGCCACTCGGTGATCTACTGATTCACGATTCGTATAGAACTGCAGGATCTGTTCCTGATCGCTGGCGCGCAACTGGTTCTTATTTCCGGAACGAGCAAACAAATCAGAAGCATCGATGAACGCAACATTGTTATCAGTCTTCGACTTCTTCAACGTCATGATGCACGTTTGAATGGTGGTTCCAAAAAATAAATCTGGTGGAAGCTGAATAATTGAATCCACAAAATTATGCTCCACCAAGTATTGGCGAATCTTCGCTTCTGCACCGCCACGGTAGAGGACACCAGGGAACTGAACGATAGCTGCAGTGCCATCCACAGCCAACCAATTCAAAATATGCATCGTGAACGCAAGATCAGCTTTTGACTTCGGGGCCAGAACACCCGCAGGAGCAAAGCGTTCATCATTAATCAATGCCGCATCGTCAGAACCAACCCACTTTGTCGAATACGGTGGGTTAGAAACAATCACTTCAAACGGTTCATCATCCCAATGTTGGGGATGAATGAGGGTATCTCCATGCGCAATGCTGAACTCTGAATAATTGATGTCATGCAAAAACATGTTAATACGGCACAAGTTATAGGTAGTGAGGTTAATTTCCTGGCCGAAATAACCACCACGCACATTTTCCTTACCCAAAACCTTGCTTAGCTTGAGAAGCAAAGAACCAGAACCGCAAGCCGGATCGTAAGCCTTATTCACCGACGTCTTACCAACAACCGCCAATTTTGCAAGCAACTCGGAGACCTCAGGTGGAGTGAAAAACTCACCCCCAGACTTACCAGCAGACGACGCATACATCGTCATCAGATACTCGTATGCATCCCCAAAAGCATCAATCGCGTGCGTATCGGCACTTCCCAGTGGAAGATCACCAATAGCGTTGAGTAGTTTTACGAGCTTTTCATTACGAGCAATAACTGTTTGGCCAAGCTTCGCAGAATTAACGTCAATATCCGCGAATAAACCCTTCACATCGTCTTCCGCAGACGAACCAATCGCAGACCCTTCAATGCTCTTGAAAATCGAATCAAGAGTTTCATTCAAATTCTCGTTCTGGGCTGCATGCTTTTTAACGTTGACAAAAAGCTGACTGGGAAGAATGAAAAAGCCCTTATCATTCACTGTTTCTTGTCGGCCGAACTCAGCTTCCTCGTCCGGAAGCGAAGTGTAATCAAAATCAGGATCCTCCTCCATCGAATTCAAATAATTCGTGAGGTTTTCTGAAATGAAACGATAAAACAAAAGACCCAACACGTAAGATTTGAAATCCCACCCGTCAACACTACCGCGCAAATCGTTGGCAATACGCCAAATAGTCTTATGCAGCTCGGAGCGTTCAGCAGTTGTTAATGAAGAATTAGCCATGAGTATATTTTTACATAGAAATGAGTGGGAGAGCAGGGAATGACACTTCGAGGTTGAAACTTACGGGTGGGCAATGCGGCGCAGATTTTCGACTCCTCCTTGATTAATTATGTCAAGCGCAAGAGTGTTAAGAGAGGTAAGGGGGTCTTGAGTTGAAGCTAAAGGATCGATGTCCATTGTTATTGGTTGAAAGCGGTTAATGGGGGATTCAATATCTAATAGCCAGTTTGATCGAGAATCGAGTGTACGAATGAAGATCGTTTCTTCAACATGACCGATCAAGGCGGTTCGAATTCAAGAAGATGCAGCGCAAGTTATGTAAATCTACCGGCAAGCATAAATGCGCACGGTAGGTATGGGGATGAATTTGCTGATTCTGCGGGATTCGACACACGCAGTATAAGCCGTTTAACGACTTGCTTCCAGAAGTTTCTGAAATGGTTAGCCTGTCGCAACGTGCGTTTGATAGCACTACCTTGCGTGGAGCCCAGCGTGAATGGACTATGCATGGTTTCAAACTGCGATCGGCTTGCCAGTGGTAGTAATACGATAAGGTGCTTCGTCGTCGTTAAATAGGTATACGAAGTTTGGAACGCCCAATATTTGATACTGAAATGAAATTCGAGCATGCAATAGCTATTGTGCGAGAACGAAATACTCCCTTACTTTCCGGACATATTCGGGTGTGTTAGCCGAGTAATTCGGATATGCCAATCGGAGCTGTTCAACGCCTTTTGCGTGAACTAGAACAACATTATCTGTCGTATGCTCGTTTGATTCTATGGTTTGTTCTAGCTTTGCATACTTCGCAAGAGCATTTTCGAGCTGTTCTGATGTAAAGGGTTGCACTAGTAGAAATTGATCCTCTTTTGTGAAAGATAAGATAAATATCTCGGAGCTTTCGGCATTGCCCGTTATAAGTTCTAAAACATCACTACAAGCTTCCTCCATGTCATCGATGAGCGATCTGAAAATGTCAGAACTTGAAAGCTGCGTTAATAGTTCTTTCTTAGTTGAAGAAGCCCCCGGAATTATAGTTGTATGTTCTTCTAAAGCAAATAGACTTGAAACGATCGCAAGGGAGTTCTTTAACTCGCGTAAATTCTCCTTTTCTATCGAATTGATAAAATTTGGGCTTTTTATAGATTCGCCATAAAGCTCGTCAACAACTTCGATTGCTGTCGCCCAATAATGCTGAAGCTTTGTTCTAATTTGAATTTCTATCCGGTATTTGACGCCATCAATTTCTTGCTGAGTTAATATGTGGCAAGACCTATATCCGCTTTCTTTGGGCTCATTTATATAATCCTTCATGCGCAATATATGAATACTTGTGAGATGATCAGTCAAAAATTTTTTGGCTATTTCCACATCGTCGATAGTGCTAACAATTAACCGGCAACCGCCAACATCATCGAGTGTGCTTAACTCGAAATTGCTATTTGGTCGCTGAATTTTGTTAACAATGGACTTAACCCTCTTCATTCGGAATGTGGCAACTGCCCCATCAATAATTTGAGCGCACTGCATCACGATCTGAAAACAGTTTTGTGTAGCGGGGACACATTGGTTACGCCAACACTGCACCACTCTGATTGCTTCGATATAGGTGTCTTCTCCCGGTGAGACGCTTTTGGTCTTTAATAGCTTACTCTTTTTCCTCGCCATCGAGCGAGAGATCGGCGTATCACAGTTCGCATTTTTAACCGAATTCATGTGTATTATAATAATCTATTAGTAATAGTGATCTGGAGGAGGCTTGTATGGCAAGTATTAATAATGTTGCACGGCATATTCTGTCGAACTACAAGTCTCTTACAACTATGAAGTTGCAAAAGCTTGTTTTCTATTCGCAAGCGCATGCCCTAGCTACAACCGGACATCCGCTTTTTGAATCTGATTTTCAAGCATGGCGTGGCGGCCCAGTCGCCGTCGACCTATATCATCTTCACCGCGGTAAGTTTTTTGTTTCTGAATCAGAGATCCCGGATCGAGGAACTGAGCTCACTGAGAATGAAATTCGGATAGTTGACCAAGTACGTGACGAACTTGGGAGCTTATCTGGAAGAGAATTAAGCGAACGTACCCATAGTGAA
Source organism: Arcanobacterium buesumense (assembly GCF_012563545.1). Classification (NCBI taxonomy): domain Bacteria; kingdom Bacillati; phylum Actinomycetota; class Actinomycetes; order Actinomycetales; family Actinomycetaceae; genus Arcanobacterium; species Arcanobacterium buesumense. The sequence continues at coordinate 1,639,802 of NZ_CP050804.1, read as the reverse complement.
CAACCGTGGATAGGCGCTCGTAGAAATCTAGGACCTGGTGATCCAGGAAATGTTGTCATCACTAAGGAATCTATGACCGATTATTATCGCTTAAACCCAGTGATTACGCCACGGTAGTTAGTGTTGGTAGCGGAGAGCTTCTTTCTGGTAGCTCTCCGCTACATATAAGGGTAGTTTTGAAAAATTTTACCTCGAATCTCTCAGCATAACTGCTAGCATTCGCAAGCTCAGATGCGGCTGCAGCGTGTGAGAAGTTAATAAAACTCAGAGCTTATCCATGTCTGAACTTCGTAGTATCCTTTCTTCATGACCAATCCACAGAATGATTTTGAAGATAATGGTGCTTCTGAAAATAACCAGCTTACCGTCATCGAAGATGAGGACGGTCTGGTAATTTTTGGCGCTGGCGAAGCTCTGATAGAAGCACTCGAACAACGCGGTGCAAAATCCCGACCTTTTTCGCCTACGCAATCTATTCTTTCGTCGCTTGGTTCTATAAGCTCATTAGGTGGATTAGTTACTCAAGAATCAGGGCGCTGGGTAAAATTAACCGAAGAATCCGCAAAATTAGTAGCGGAACGTGGCGGTATTGCGAATGTTCCTGCCGGCGTCGTTCGCCAAGATAATGGCCAAATTATCAAACACATCAAGTTTGATCAAACTGGTTTGATGGATCTTAACCCGGCATCTTTCGTCTCGTTCGGAATGTACATGCAACAGATGGCACTCCAGCAGCAACTCGAAGAAATCCAAGAATATCTTGTCACGATAGATAAAAAGCTCGATACGCTAATACGGGATCAGCACGATCGTGTTATTTCGGAAATCTTCGGCCTGCAAATGCGGGTAGATGAGGCAGCTGAGATTGCTCAAAATGTTGGCGAGTTAGGTGATATTGCGTGGTCAAAGATTGACGACGCCGAAAAAGTCCTTGCCGAGGCGCAAGCATATGCATTGCGAAAAATTGAGTACTTAAGGAAAGAAATATCGAAGACAGAGTTTAGTTCCGAGCTGCAAAGGCTGATGAACACTGCGGTTGAAGACGTTCCGCAATGGATGCTTGTCTGTGCGCATGCACTCAAGATTGGTGATCAGGTAGCCTTGCTTGAGCTGGAAAAAGTTCAGCATGACACCCCGCAGGCATACCTTGCCCACCGGCACGCAAAGAAGCGGGCACGGCAACGCCGGTTGCAACTCATCACTGATGGAATTTCAGTTTGGGGAGAGATGCTGGTGGCAAAAGCTGAGGAAGCTCGGGATAATAAACTACTCCATCCGATAACCGCCGATGCGGTTATTTCAGATGCCGAAAGCATTGCTCGCGATACACAGAATATTTTGCGCGTTCTGGCAGATCAAGAGATGGTGCTAGATGTGGGCGAGCGTCCGGCGTGGTTAACAGTGGCGAGCAATTTTGTGTCGGAAAAATCGGATAGTATTTCGCGGACTGCCGAGGAAGCATCCACCTATGCTGTAGAACAGCTTAAAGCTGCTCCACAGGCCATATCGTCCGCGGTTTCGTCAGTATTTAAGAAGTATTGGGATTAGTTAGTACCCAAGTAAACAAGACTGAGGTGTGGGGAGTGCTGAACTCCCCACACCTCAGTTAACATCTCGTACTGCGACTATGCGCCTGTGTTGCTAGCTTTCCTTACGACGCTGAGCAACGAGGAGCGCGCCAGCGCTTGCAGTCAATCCGGCAAGCGCTACTAGCCCGAGTGTTTGCGCACCCGTCTTCGCAAGCATCTTGCCTGGCTTTTGAATTGGTTCTGCTGGTGTGAGCGGAATCAATGGTGTGCCTGGCTTTTGGATTGGTTCTGCTGGTGTGAGCGGAATCAATGGTGTGCCTGGCTTTTGGATTGGTTCTGCTGGTGTGAGCGGAATCAATGGCGACGACGGGCGCTCGATCGTCGTCGTCGGATCAACTATCATTGCCGGCAACGTAATATCGACGTTCCCGGTGTATACCGGCGACTTTCCAGCTGTCTTCTCCCCATCTGGATGGGTGTAGGCCAACTGAATCGTAAACTGCGCATCCTTAACCGTGTCTGCGCTTGGAGTTCCATAAATAACGCAGGCGGTACCAGCGTCATTAAGCTTGACATGAAGTCCAGCAGGTAGATCCGTTACCGCACAGGTGAAGGCAAACTTTCCGGGATTAGATACCGGGATTTCAACTGGTGTGATCTCCTTACCCTTTTCGCCAGCAACTGTTGGGACAGATGGTAACTGTGGTGCCACTGCGCAACCGTTACCATCAACATGGGCATCGGCGGGAGTATCCGCACACTTATCCGCAGTGTCTGCTACGCCGTCACTATCACTATCACGGTTAATCGTTGCATTCAATGTAGTGGTGAAAGTGGACCCGTCAGAATTCTTCACAGTAAAGGACACTGGCACAACTCGGCTTGTTTCCTCATCGGCCCAATCCTGAACAACTGGGGTTCCGGAAAGTTTTCCAGTTGCTGGGTCGAAAGTTAAGCCTTGTGGAACATCAGTTGCCGAAACAGTTGCCTGATCATCTTCAGTAGTGATCTCTAGGGTGGCTTCGTCAGCTTTACCTTCGGTGAAGGTTGCTTCACCAGTAACCGTCAATGTGCCGATTGGAGCGATCTCTACTAATGGCTGGTCTACCTTGACTTGTGCAATAGTTTCTGTGACCTTTCCATCTGGCAACGTCACTGATACTGGAATGTCAATGGTTGAACCGGGCTTTGCGCCTTGTGGCAGTTTTCCAGATAGCGATCCATCAGGATTGACGGTGACCCACTGTGGTGTTTTATCATTCTCGGCGAAGGTCATCTTGTCTGGAACAGCGAATTGTTCGACGTCCTCGGTTGGAACGACGTCGACTGTCGGCGCTACGAAGTCTACCTGGGAGTCAGGCAACGCTGAGACCTGTGAGTAGTGTGCCTGCAACTCCTTGGAATGAAGCGTGAGAGTCCATCCTTCGATATCTGAGCCATCAACTGTGAGGTCGTAATACTGGGCAAGCTTATCTGCAGGAGCACTGGAATCTGCAAACTCGGCTGTCAACGTAAACGATTGATACTTTCCAGTATATTGGCTGAACATGTCCAAGTGATTCGAGGATAAGGCACGGTTAAAATCGTTGTCGTTTGGATTTGTTCCCGGGGTGACGTTGGCAAGATAAACCGTCTGACCATCCGCAAACGGGATGACTGCAGTGACCGGCTTACCGTTTTTGTTTGTGTGTACTTCAGTCGCGCCGTTGTATGTCTTATTCAGGCCGAATTTAACCTTAAGGTTATCGCGGTGTTCACTAAATACCGTGCTGTCGTCGGCAATCTTGAAGCTGACGTCAGTGTTTGCATTTTGCTCTAAAGCAAATCGGATAGTGTCGGTACCTTGCGCTGGGTCAGGGCCATTTTCTCGTCCAAGCGGGCACGCAGATGACGCGCTAACGATGCGGGTAGTGTGCTGATTCTCCCCGACTGGATAGCCCGGATATAAATCGGCACAGTTCCAGTCACCCGACAGGCGAATGTCTGTGTAGGTAGTACCACCCCATTCGTAGGATGCGGTGGGGATAGAGTAGGTTTGCGATTCGCCCAGTTTTGTTTCCAATAAAATGGCCGGATGGAAGAGTGTTCGTTCGTTTGTGTTCGGATCAGTTCCAATTAAGTGGAACTGGGCTAAGAGTGTTTCTTCCTGGCCCTTCATTGATGGATCAAATGTGACAAAATTTTTGCTGTCCCAGTCAAAATGGAAAGTATACTGATCAGCTAGATTGCTGGGGGTTTGGTCAGTTTCGACAGCAGGAGCCGCCTGTGCCATAGATGTGGTTATAGCTCCCATTGTCAGGAGCGCAGTAAGTGATAAAGTTGCACAAAATTTGCGTAACTTATGATGAAAAAACATGTATTGTCCTTCATGAGTCTTTGTATGGTTCGAGTGATGAGTAGCGCGTTGAGTGTTCATGAGTGGAACGGGCGCATATTGATCATCACCTTCTTTCCATCTTATTGACACTTTGCCGAAGTGGCTATTAGTGTTTGCTAATGGGGAAAAGTTAGTCGTTGTTGGAAAACATACGGTCTTTGCGTAATGTTCGGCGGGTGAGAATATCGGTAAGATAGCAACGGTCACAAAGCGATCGCCGTCGGCTTGTGCATAGAAAATGGAGGCACTCGCATGAACCGTGTGGAAAAATGGGAACGCCAATCAGAATGTCCAATGGTGATATTGGCGTTAATCTTCCTTGTTTTATACACCTGGGAAGTTATTTGTGAGGTTACTGGCCCGACTCGGTTCACTATTGACGTCGTTATGAACATTATTTGGGGTTTGTTCATTGCGGATTATGCTGTTCGGTTTGTTTTAGCTACGCCGAAACGTCCATGGTTTATCCGAAATTTATTTGATTTAGCTATTGTGCTTTTGCCATTACTACGTCCGCTTCGACTTCTTCGCCTGCTGGCATTCGTCAAGATTTTAGGTCGGAAAGTGAGTATCAGTTTCCGGGGAAAAATTATTGTCTATGCCGTGAGTGCGGTGACGATGCTCGTGTTTATTTCCGCGATTGCAGTTCTTGATACGGAACGGCATGCCCCGGGGACAATGCTTGCGAGTTTTGGGGATGCGTTGTGGTGGGCTTTCGTCACGATCACAACAGTTGGCTACGGCGATCTTTTTCCGGTGACGACGACGGGGCGCATTATCGCCTTGCTGCTCATGGTTGGTGGCATCGCGCTCACTGGTATCGTCACAGCTACGTTAGCTTCATGGATTGTCGAAAATGTTAGTGAAGAATCAGAAGAGCATCAGGCAGCCACGAAAAAAGAAATTGCTGAATTGCGGGCAGAAATTAGGGAATTGAAAAAACTGCTCGTACAAGAGACAACATAGTGATGTGTCCTTAACCGTACGATTCTGGATAGGATGGGCGCATGATGAAGAAAATTGTTTCGGGTGTGATATGTGGGTTGTGCTTGGTGTTGGCAGGCTGTTCGTCTGCCGAGCAAGCGCAATCGGAGACGCCTGCTCATTCCCAGGCCAAAGAAAGTTCCCAACTATCAGAGAAAGACCAAACCCCAATGATTATTGATGTTCGTACCCCAGAAGAGTTTGCCACCGGTCATGTGACCGGTGCTGTTAATTTCGATGTCAACGATGCGAAATTCCAAAATCAAGTCAAAGATTTGGATAAATCTGCAGCATATGTACTGTACTGTCGTTCCGGCCATCGTGCGGAAGGCGCCAAAGGCTACATGGAAAGCATTGGCTTTACTGATGTGAAGAATCTTGGGTCGGTCCAAGAAGCGTCCCAGGAGTTAGGGCTCGACGTCGTCGTCGATAAATAAAGTGTTGATGGAATAAAAGTTGGGGGCGAACTTACGGTTCGCCCCCAACTCTGTTATAAACCTTAAGCCATGTCGACTGAAGATCCGATAAACCATGCTTGTTGTTCAAGCTGACGGATGTAATCGAGCAAAATATCAGCAGATGCTGGATCTTCGGCATCGACCTTCTCGTGGACCTGGCGCATTGTGCCAACTGTAGCGTTGATAGATGCAACAGCGGCAGCTACGGTTTCTTCACTGGTAAGAAGAGTTTCCTTAACAGGTGGCAATGATGTCATTTGCCCAACTGTTTCGGGACGACCGTCTGGAACTAAGTTCACTGCACGCATGCGCTCAGCAATCTCGTCAGAAGCTGCGCGAGCAACTGCGACTACCTCGTCGAGGTAGAGGTGTAGGCCGCGGAAACCGACGCCTACAATATTCCAATGCAACTGCTTGCCCACGAGGGAAAGTGCCGTTACGTCGGTCAATACTTTCTGTAAGCTCTCAGATAGAACAGTGGAACCAGAAAAAGCCTTCGTCATCGTTATTTCCTCTCGTAAAAATTTCTTTGACATTCTCTATTATTGTGCATACTTCCAAGAACGGACGTATTACTTCGCTACTAGGTGAAATGCAGCAACGAATTTTTCTGCCGCGGTGTGGAAAAATGCTGATGTTTCTGGGTTGAGAGTATCTCCGTCATACAACTTATGAACGAAACTGACATAAATTTCTGGTTGCGAAATAATCTGGGCATCCAAGAATGCCAAAACGGTACGTAAATCGCGGTTAGCGCCGAATCCGCCCATAGCTCCAGGAGTAGCAGTGGCAACTAACGTGGGTTTTCCAGCAAAAGTTGTGGCGCCATAAGGACGCGAGAGAATGTCTAGCGCATTTTTTAATACGCCTGGAATGGATCGATTAAACTCAGGGCTAGCGATAATGAAACCGTCACATGAATTTGCGGTGGCGCGTAGGGTTGCCACCGACTCTGGCAAGGTTTCGGGGGTGTCCCACTCCGAGCTGTAGAAAGGGAGATTATCAATTGCGATATCGACGACGTCGAAGCCGTCGGGTAGTTGAGAAGCGAGGTCCTGTGCGATTCTCCGGTTCCAGGAGCCAGTTCGAGTGCTTCCAACGATGACGCCGATTTTTGGCATGGGTGAGCCTTTCTATAGGAACAAAATGCGCTAATTAATGCGCACCAGTGATTATTGCAGAAGCGTGGGCATAAAGAAGAATTGTTGGCGATAAATTTAGCTCTCAGGCGAGCCGGAGTGGTGGAATGGGTGGTTGGTGAAGATTTGCTGGGCGCCATGCCATGAGGTCTATATATTTGTCTACTTGACACTGCTGTTGGGTGAGTTACGTTCGGTGTTTATGTTGATAGTTAGCGAGTTTGAGAGATTGTGAGTTGGATTATGATGATTTGGTTTGACGTTTGGGGTGGGGGTGCGTAAAGTTTTTATCTGTCGCCGGGAGCGCGGTTGTGTTCTTTGGTGGTGGCGCTGGTTTGGTGCGTGGTTGTGACTGGGTGTTTTTGCTTGGTTGTGGTTGTGTGTTAGACTGGTGTGGATAGCCTTCTTGATGGTTGCCTGGCTTTGTTGTTGGGTGGTTGTTGGGTGTGGGTGTGTTGTTTGATATCTCAATAGTGTGTCAGCTTTTTACAATGATTTTTTGTTTGGGAAGCGGATTGTGCTGGTTGCTTTTTTGGTGGCTGGTGTGGTTTGTTTTCTTTTTTATTTTGGATGAGCTAGTTTTGGTTTGTCTGTTTTGTTGAGTCTGTTTTTGGGCTTTTCGAACGTGTATTGATTGGATGCCTTTTTGTTGGGTGTTTGGTTTTTGTTTGGAGAGTTTGATCCTGGCTCAGGACGAACGCTGGCGGCGTGCTTAACACATGCAAGTCGAACGATGAAGCCCTAGCTTGCTGGGGTGGATTAGTGGCGAACGGGTGAGTAATACGTGAGTAACCTGCCCCCTTCTTCGGGATAAGCCTTGGAAACGGGGTCTAATACTGGATATTCTGCTTCTGCCGCATGGTGGGGGTTGGAAAGGGTTTCTGGTGGGGGATGGGCTCACGGCCTATCAGCTTGTTGGTGGGGTGATGGCCTACCAAGGCGTCGACGGGTAGCCGGCCTGAGAGGGTGACCGGCCACATTGGGACTGAGATACGGCCCAGACTCCTACGGGAGGCAGCAGTGGGGAATATTGCACAATGGACGCAAGTCTGATGCAGCGACGCCGCGTGGGGGATGAAGGCTTTCGGGTTGTAAACTCCTTTTAACACTGAACAAGGCGTAAGTTGAGGGTAGGTGTTGAATAAGCGCCGGCTAACTACGTGCCAGCAGCCGCGGTAATACGTAGGGCGCGAGCGTTGTCCGGAATTATTGGGCGTAAAGAGCTCGTAGGCGGTTTGTCGCGTCTGCTGTGAAAGACCGGGGCTTAACTCCGGGGCTGCAGTGGGTACGGGCAGACTAGAGTGCGGTAGGGGTAATTGGAATTCCTGGTGTAGCGGTGGAATGCGCAGATATCAGGAGGAACACCGATGGCGAAGGCAGGTTACTGGGCCGTTACTGACGCTGAGGAGCGAAAGCATGGGGAGCGAACAGGATTAGATACCCTGGTAGTCCATGCCGTAAACGTTGGGCACTAGGTGTGGGGCCTATTTCCATGGGTTCTGTACCGTAGCTAACGCATTAAGTGCCCCGCCTGGGGAGTACGGCCGCAAGGCTAAAACTCAAAGGAATTGACGGGGGCCCGCACAAGCGGCGGAGCATGCGGATTAATTCGATGCAACGCGAAGAACCTTACCAAGGCTTGACATACACTGCGACATGCTAGAGATAGTGTGGCCTTCGGGGTGGTGTACAGGTGGTGCATGGTTGTCGTCAGCTCGTGTCGTGAGATGTTGGGTTAAGTCCCGCAACGAGCGCAACCCTTGTCTTGTGTTGCCAGCACGTTATGGTGGGGACTCACGAGAGACTGCCGGGGTTAACTCGGAGGAAGGTGGGGATGACGTCAAATCATCATGCCCCTTATGTCTTGGGCTTCACGCATGCTACAATGGCTGGTACAGAGGGTTGCGAGCCTGTGAGGGTGAGCGAATCCCTTAAAGCCAGTCTCAGTTCGGATTGGGGTCTGCAACTCGACCCCATGAAGTCGGAGTCGCTAGTAATCGCAGATCAGCAACGCTGCGGTGAATACGTTCCCGGGCCTTGTACACACCGCCCGTCACGTCACGAAAGTTGGTAACACCCGAAGCCCGTGGCCTAACCTTTTGGGGGGAGCGGTCGAAGGTGGGATTGGCGATTGGGACGAAGTCGTAACAAGGTAGCCGTACCGGAAGGTGCGGCTGGATCACCTCCTTTCTAAGGAGCTGCCTTACACCTGGTTTTATTTGTTTGATTGTGGGTGTGCTGATGCCTTTGTTGGTGTTGGTTTGGTGGTTTTTAGTGGAAAATTTTTTTGTTGTGGGAAGTTGGCATGCTGTTGGGGTGTGGGGTAATACTCCGTGCTGCCTGTGGATGATTGATGGCCTGTGTGGTTGTTGGTTGTTTGTGGTGTTGGTGTGGTGGTTGAGAATTGTATAGTGGACGCGAGCATCTTTGGTTTTTTGTAAGTGTTCAAGAGCGTTCGGTGGATGCCTTGGCATACGGAGCCGATGAAGGACGTTGTAGCCTGCGATAAGCCTCGGGGAGTTGGCAAACGAGCTGTGATCCGGGGGTGTCCGAATGGGGGAACCTGGCCAGAGTTGTTTCTGGTTACCAGCATCTGAATGTATAGGGTGTTTGGGGGTAACGCGGGGAAGTGAAACATCTTAGTACCCGCAGGAAAAGATATTCTGTGAGTAGTGGCGAGCGAAAGCGGATGAGGCTAAACCATGCGCGTGTGATAGCCATCGGGTGTTGCGTGTGTGGTGTTGTGGGGCCATGTTTGACCTTGCCGATGTGGGGTCGGGTAGTGATAAATGCTAGCGTGTAGACGAATCAGTTGGGAAGCTGGACCGTAGACGGTGAGAGTCCGGTAGTTGTAATGTGTTAGCCTGCCTTATGTGGTGCCCGAGTAGCACGGGGCCCGTGAAATCCCGTGTGAATCTGCACAGACCACTGTGTAAGCCTAAATACTCCGTGTGACCGATAGTGTAGTAGTACCGTGAGGGAATGGTGAAAAGTACCCCGGGAGGGGAGTGAAATAGTACCTGAAACCGGACGCTTACAATCCGTCAGAGCCTCCTTGGTAGGGGTGATGGCGTGCCTTTTGAAGAATGAGCCTGCGAGTTAGTGGCATGTAGCGAGGTTAACCCGTGTGGGGGAGCCGTAGCGAAAGCGAGTTTTAAAAAGCGGTTTTTAGTTGCATGTTCTAGACCCGAAGCGGGGTGATCTACCCATGGGCAGGTTGAAGCACGTGTAAGAGCGTGTGGAGGACCGAACCCACTTCAGTTGAAAATGGAGGGGATGACCTGTGGGTAGGGGTGAAAGGCCAATCAAACTCCGTGATAGCTGGTTCTCCCCGAAATGCATTTAGGTGCAGCGTCGTGTGTTTCTTATCGGAGGTAGAGCGACTGGATGGCCGATGGCCCTTATCGGGGTACTGACGTCAGCCAAACTCCGAATGCCGGTAAGTTAGAGCACGGCAGTGAGACTGCGGGGGATAAGCTTCGTAGTCGAGAGGGAAACAGCCCAGACCGCCGGTTAAGGCCCCTAAGCGTGTGCTAAGTGGGAAAGGATGTGGAGTTGCTGTGACAACCAGGAGGTTGGCTTAGAAGCAGCCACCCTTGAAAGAGTGCGTAATAGCTCACTGGTCAAGTGATTCTGCGCCGACAATGTAGCGGGGCTTAAGTACACCGCCGAAACCGCGGCAATGAAATTTTTTTTGTTTTGTTGGGTAGGGGAGCGTCGTGCGTGAGGTGAAGCAGCACAGGTGACTGGTTGTGGATTTCGTACGAGTGAGAATGCAGGCATGAGTAGCGAATGACGGGTGAGAATCCCGTCCGCCGAATAACTAAGGGTTCCAGGGCCAGGTTCGTCCGCCCTGGGTTAGTCGGGTCCTAAGGCGAGGCCGACAGGCGTAGTCGATGGGCAACCAGTTGATATTCTGGTACCGGCGAAAGACCGTCCGTGTTGAATCGTGGGATACTAACCATCCGAGCTATGGTTCCTTCCTTCGGGTTGGGGTTGTGGTGAGCGTGGGAACTGATCGCGTAGTAGGCAAGCGTGTTAACAGGGGTGACGCAGAGTGGTAGCTTCGCGTGGCTAATGGCTTGCCACGTTTAACAGCGCAGCCTGTTTCCTAGGTAAATCCGGGAAGCGTGTAGGTGAGGCTGGATGATGACCCATTTTTTGTGGGGAAGTAGAGTGATCCTGTGCTGTCGAGAAAAGCCTCGACGTTAGGTCTTAGCCGCCCGTACCCTAAACCGACACAGGTAGTTGAGTAGAGAATACTAAGGCGAGCGAGTGAATCGTGGTTAAGGAACTCGGCAAAATGCCCCCGTAACTTCGGAAGAAGGGGGGCCCGGACCTTGAAGCCTTTTAACAGGCTAGGGGGAAGGGCCGCAGAAACCAGGGAGAAGCGACTGTTTATCAAAAACACAGGTCCGTGCGAACACGTAAGTGGATGTATACGGACTGACGCCTGCCCGGTGCTGGAAGGTTAAGAGGAACGGTTAAAATACTTTTGTGTTTGAAGCTGTGAATTTAAGCCCCAGTAAACGGCGGTGGTAACTATAACCATCCTAAGGTAGCGAAATTCCTTGTCGGGTAAGTTCCGACCTGCACGAATGGCGTAACGACTTCTCCACTGTCTCAACCGCGAACTCGGTGAAATTGCATTACGAGTAAAGATGCTCGTTACGCGCAGCAGGACGGAAAGACCCCGGGACCTTTACTATAGCTTGGTATTGGTGTTCGGTACGGCTTGTGTAGGATAGGTGGGAGACTTTGAAGCGGCCACGCCAGTGGTTGTGGAGTCATTGTTGAAATACCACTCTGGTCGTGCTGGATGTCTAACCTTGGACCATGATCTGGTTCAGGGACAGTGCCTGGTGGGTAGTTTAACTGGGGCGGTTGCCTCCTAAATGGTAACGGAGGCGCTCAAAGGTTCCCTCAGCCTGGTTGGCAATCAGGTGTTGAGTGTAAGTGTACAAGGGAGCTTGACTGTGAGACCGACAGGTCGAGCAGGTACGAAAGTAGGAACTAGTGATCCGGCGGTGGCTTGTGGAAGCGCCGTCGCTCAACGGATAAAAGGTACCCCGGGGATAACAGGCTGATCCTGCCCAAGAGTTCATATCGACGGCATGGTTTGGCACCTCGATGTCGGCTCGTCGCATCCTGGGGCTGGAGTAGGTCCCAAGGGTTGGGCTGTTCGCCCATTAAAGCGGCACGCGAGCTGGGTTCAGAACGTCGTGAGACAGTTCGGTCCCTATCCGCTGCGCGCGTAGGAAACTTGAAAAGGGCTGTCCCTAGTACGAGAGGACCGGGACGGACGAACCTCTGGTGTGCCAGTTGTACCGCCAGGTGCATGGCTGGTTGGCTACGTTCGGGAAGGATAACCGCTGAAAGCATCTAAGCGGGAAGCCTGCTTTGAGATGAGGTTTCCATAAACATTATTGTTTTGTAGGCCCCCTATAGACCATGGGGTTGATAGGCCAGGCGTGGAAGCATCGTAAGGTGTGGAGCTGACTGGTACTAATGGCCAACCATTTACAAAAAAGTTTCCTTATCGTCAGTGTTTTATTATGGAACATGTTGATGGTAATGCTGCTCGCGTCTACTATACGATTCTTGACTCCCACACGTTGTAGTGCGTGTGTGTTATGTCAACCATTTTGACGGTGGTCATAGTGGTAGGGAAACGCCCGGTTACCATTCCGAACCCGGAAGCTAAGCCTACCAACGCCGATGGTACTGCACTCGAGGGGGTGTGGGAGAGTAGGACACCGCCGTCACTTAACGTGATATAAGGGGAGGGTGTTGACGATAAGTCAACACCCTCCCCACACACATACCCACAACCCGCTAGCGTTTACTTAACGCTTACGATATAATGAATTATGGAATTATTCCATGAACAGGGTTGTTACTGAAAAGGCAAAACCTGAGATATGTGCATGCATTTCTCAGGTTTTTGTTTTTACATGACCCATAGTCCATAGAAGTCGTGCCTCCAAAGCGCCTTCAAAGAGGAAGGAACTCTTATGATCTCTCGTACCGTAAAAATCGCATCCGCCGTTGGTTTGCATGCCCGCCCAGCGGCGCTGTTCGCAGAAGCTGCCGAAGAAACTGGCGTTGATTTTACGCTTACACTCGACGGTGAAGAAGCAGACGCTGCGTCAGTTCTCGATGTGATGTCACTTGGCGCGCAGCACGGCGATGAAGTAACACTGTCCACACAGGACGATTCAGCAACAGACGCACTTGAAAAACTCGCAGGGTTGCTCGAAACTGATCTGGACGCGTGAGTCTATGACTGTCGAACACCGAGTTCTGCTCGGCATTGGGGTATCAGCTGGTACAGCACACGGAGCAATCGCCGTCGTTTCGCCAGCCCCAACTGTTGACCCAAACGAGCCAAAAACTACCGACGTCGAAGCTGCTACTGAGACTGTTTCCCAAGCGCTGGAATCCGTCTCAGACATGCTCTATGAACGAGCTGAAAATGCGTCTGAAAAGGCCCAGGAAATCCTGAAAGCTACCGCCAAAATGGCACACGATCGAGGGTTGAAAAAAGCAATTGTCAACGAACTCAAAGGTGGTGCTGGAATAACCCGCGCCATCACGGATGCCGTGCAAAAATATGTCGATATGTTCATCAAACTCGGTGGATACATGGCTGAGCGGGCAACTGATCTCTATGATGTACGTGATCGAACAATTGCCGTCGTACGTGGACTACCGATGCCGGGCATTCCACAATTGACCGAGCCATCGATTATCGTTGCCCGCGATCTCGCACCCGCCGAAACAGCAACACTAGACCCTGACTTTGCGCTGGGAATTGCTATTGCAGAAGGCGGACCCACCAGCCATACCGCTATTTTAGCTGCCCAGTTGGGTATTCCAGCAGCAGTGAGAGTCGGACAGATTCTCGAACTTGCTGGACCTGCACAAGAACAGGGCGCAAAAATCGCGATTGACGGTGGTGTCGGTGAAGTAATTATTGCTCCTTCCGATGAAGATATCGCTCTATTGAAAGAACGCTCCGAACGGCGCGAAGCTGCACTTGCTGATTCCCACGGGATCGGTTTGACATATGACGGTCACAAGATTGCGCTTCTTGCCAATATTGGAACAGCAGAAGACGCACAGCGGGCAGCTGAATACGATGTTGAAGGCGCCGGTCTTTTCCGTACCGAATTCCTCTTCATGGGCCGGGAGAGTGCACCGAGTGTTGCTGAACAAACTGAGGTATATACCCAGGTATTCCGTGCTTTCGGAGATCGCCGCGTCACCGTTCGAACTCTAGATGCCGGAGCAGACAAGCCATTAAAGTTTGCCGATTTAGGCGAAGAAGAGAATCCTGCATTAGGTCGGCGTGGAATTCGCCTGACACGAATACGCGAAGACCTCATGGATGCGCAACTTGAAGCTCTTGCAGCCGCACAAAAAGCAACTGGAGCGGACGTGAGAGTTATGGCGCCGATGATCGCAACAACCGAAGAAGCCAAATGGTTTGCCGATAAAGCACATGCGGCCGGCTTAACATCCGTTGGTGTCATGATTGAAGTTCCAGCAGCAGCTATCAACGCGGCAACGATCTTGTCGCATGTAGATTTCGCCTCGATCGGTACCAACGATTTAGCGCAATACACGATGGCAGCTGATCGCATGCAAGGCGAACTCGCCAGCTTGTTGGATGTGTGGCAACCTGCAGTCCTACGTATGATCCGCAAGGCCTGCCAAGGCGGTACTGCAACAGGTAAATACGTTGGAGTATGCGGTGAAGCAGGTGGCGATCCACTACTTGCCCTCGTACTTACCGGACTAGGCGTCCAATCGCTTTCGATGGCACCACCAAAAGTCGGAGCAGTACGTGTTTCACTTAAGCTTCACGACCTTTCCACGTGCCAACAAATGGCCGCGTATGCGTTAGACGCCCCAACGGCAAAAGACGCACGTGCAGCTGTAGAAGCACTGGTTCATCCTGACGTGAAGTTCCTCATGTAAATAGTGCCCAAAAGAGGGGCGGGACAGTAATATTTGAACTGTCCCGCCCTTCTTTTTGATAAAGCAATAGTTTAACGCATAGAAGTCACACGAGAAATATGTAGGGCAAGATAGGCCTTCTCATTAGAATTTAATTCTTGGCCCAACCGCAACGATACCAACTGTCCGATACTTTCGGCACATGCATACTCTTGCACCAAACTATGGCGAATAGTATCGCCAATAGTGGTCGTATCATCATCAAGTTGCTTCCCTTGAATAATACGTAAAAATAAATAACGCATATGAGTAATCAACCGAGCAGTATTAATACTTGTTTGATCCAAACGAACATCAAAAGATGCTCCAATTAAATCAATAATTTGTTGGATGAGGCCAGTCATCGTATAAGTTTGAGCTAAGTCCCCGGCAGCAAAACCAGCATTAACGAGATGCAAAGCAACCGCAATACTTTCGTGTGCCGGCAACTGTTCATCGCCATCGGCTAATAACAACTCATTAAGTTTATTGAGGAAAGTAACAGCTTCGCGGTATTCACTTTGATAAAGATGTTCAAC
Organism: Arcanobacterium buesumense; assembly: GCF_012563545.1. Classification (NCBI taxonomy): domain Bacteria; kingdom Bacillati; phylum Actinomycetota; class Actinomycetes; order Actinomycetales; family Actinomycetaceae; genus Arcanobacterium; species Arcanobacterium buesumense. Next base: position 1,624,775 of record NZ_CP050804.1, on the reverse strand, counting down.
TTCTGCTTGCAGTGGATAGTGCAGAATCTGGCCAGTCTCTCGCCGCCGTAAGGCAAGATCAATATGATCGCATAAACTAATGAAAAGAGTGGGACTAGATAGTTGCTCTTCAGTAAAATTTGCTGCAACCATCGCCCGGTAAACAAGATCTCGCACGTTGTGACGTAACTGAGCAATCAGTGTTCCCACGTGATCAGGATCGCGGCCATCAACAGGAACGAAGACCCGGGCAATAAGATCAGAATTGATCTCTTGCCCGGGAGCGGTTTTAAAACCGACGCCCCGGCCCGTCACGATGACCTCACGGCCAGAATCTTGACGGGCCAAGACGACGTTATTATTAAAGATCCGCAGAACCTTCATACCTGTCCTTAACGTTGAGTTGTCACACCCGGCGTTAAGACAGTAGCATAATCAGCCAGTACTGGGGTGACAGCTGCGAAAGCACGCGTATTAGTGACCGTGACGATCACCGAAGTTGCGTAACCTGCAGCGGCGACTTTCTTAAAGTCTACCTCGACGAGAGGCGTTCCAGCAGTAATATGCTCACCCTTAGAAACCTTGACGGTGAAACCATCACCCTTCATGTTGACTGTATCGATGCCGACATGAACAAGAACTTCGGTTCCATCGTCAGATTTAATTCCGTAGGCGTGGCCAGACTTTGCCACCGAAGATACGGTACCCGAAATCGGCGCAACAACCTCAGAAACACCCATGGGATTTAAGGTTGGGATTACGGCGAAACCTTCACCCAAAGCGCGTGATGCGAAAACCTTATCGCCAGCTTCATCAAGAGAAATAACTTGGCCTTCAATTGGTACACCAACCGCGTTATCTGGCAAAGCCACGATCGTCTTCTTATTCGACGGACGCTCGTCGCGGGGGCGGTAATCGAGCATGATAACAGCCAACATGGAAGTAAAGAATGCGACTGTGATAGCGATAAGATAAACCCAGGCTGGGTTGAATACCGAAATAGTCAACAAAGAAGTGAAGACGAAGGCGTTCGTTGTTACGCCACCGTATGGCAAGCTCAAAATTGCGATCGTCACGCCACCAGCTAAACAGCCAGCCAGCAAACGAGAGTAGATCATCTTAAAGCGCAAGTGGATACCGTAGAGTGAAGGCTCTGAAATACCACCAAATAGGCCAGCGGCTAACGCACCCGAAGCGGTCTGACGCATCGTGTTGTCCTTATCCTTAATAGCTAAGAAGAGGACGCCAGCAGTGGTACCGAAACATGCGAAATTCCATGCACCCATAGGGCCTTGAATGAAATCGTAGCCGAGGGTCTGGATATTAACGAGCATCATTGCGTTCAACGGCCAATGTAGACCGAGTGGAACGAGGAATGGGTAAATAAGTGGAATTGCGATAGCGAAGATGAATGGCGCAGTAGCGTTCATCCAGGCAAGCCCAGAGCCAAGACCGTTACCGATCCAGATGCCCAATGGGCCAATGAGGAATGCGGTCAATGGAATAACAACGAGCATAGAAATAAATGGTACAAAGACCATCTGAACATTGCTTGGAATAATCTTCTTCAAGTTGTGGTAGATCAAGGCAAGAACTGGAATCATCATCAATGGGACGAAGACGTTACCAGAGTAATCTGGCAGTGTCAGTGGCAAGCCGAAAACGTCGATAGAACACGTTGTTTGCTTAATTGCTGCGTTCTCCACACACTGTAGTGCAGAAAATGCCTCCGGATTAGACAGCTTGAGGAAATCTGGAGTAAGGAAAGCGGCCATGATAGTCGCACCTAGCCACGGATCAACCTTGAGCTTCTTAGCGGCGTTAAACGCTACCATGATTGGCAAGAAGTAGAACACTGAATGCCACATGGCGTCAACGAATACCCAGCCAGGTGCTTTATCGGCTGCTCGGAAGTCGACAACATGGAGAGCGTCGAGGACCGCCGCAAAAGCGATAATCAGGGATGCGCCCAAGAGCACGCCAAGAATGGGACGGAATGAATCGGAAAGGTATTCGAAGAATGTATCAAGCCATGCAGACTTACCGCGCGTCTTCGCACGTGCGGCAGCCTTAATCTCATCATCAGATTTAGCATTCGAACTGGTCTTAGCCATGTCCGGAAGTCCATTGATTGCGCTGTACATAGATTCGACGGCGCCGCCAACAATAACCTGATAACGATCCCCGGACTGTGGCATTGTGCCAAGAACTTCCGGGATTTTTTCTAGATCTTCTTGGCTTACTAACGAAGCGTCAGAAAGCTCGAAACGCAAACGTGTTGCGCAGTGGGTCAGCGAGTTAATGTTTTGTGGCCCGCCAACAGCATCGATGATACTGCGCGCGCTCGTTTTTATAGACATCTTCGTCCTTCTCATTTGCCGGAAATAAATAAAGACTCAAGAGCGCGTTAAAGCGCCGCTTGAGTCTTGCCTAAAAAGTTGCAACCTCTATAGATGTTTCTATAATACGAACTCAAGGAACACTGAGTCAAGTATCTGTCAATATTAGTTATAGATTGTGGAATAGAACTAGGCTATAGATGACGATAACTGTTGGAAGGTGAAACAACGTGACGGATATGACCACGCAACCGATTACCGACGAATTAGTGCGCCGATTCTTTCGGTACGCGGCGATCTCTAGCCAGTCAGATGCAAGTGCAACACGGGTGCCTACCAGCCCTGGGCAACTTCGTCTTGCGCGGCTGTTAGCCAAGGAACTCGCAAGTATCGGAGCAATCGACGTCGTTATCGATGATCATGCGTGTCTCACGGCTCGTTTTCCCGCAACGATGCCTGGCCCAGCAATTGGGTTTTGTGCGCACTTAGATACCGTCGACGTTGGTTTGTCACCAGAGATTAAACCTCAGATACGTGAATTTACCGGCCATCCGATAACTCTCGGACATGGGCAGATCCTTGATCCAGCGCAATATCCAGTGCTCGATAACTATATCGGCCAGCCCATTATCTGCACAGATGGTACTTCCGTTTTAGGCTCTGATGACAAAGCCGCACTGGCTTCCATCATGACTGCATTATCCCGGTTATCACATGTTGCCCATCCCGAAATAGTCGTTGCTTTTGTTCCCGATGAAGAAATTGGGTTACGCGGTATTAAGACGCTCGATTTAGCACGTTTCGACGTCGACGCCGCATATACCGTCGATTGTGAAGGACAAGCAACCTTCGCCTACGAAACTTTCAATGCCGGACAAGCAGTAGTGACAATTACCGGAGTGAGCGCTCATCCGATGTCTGCAAAAGGAGTGTTAGTTAATCCAAATCTTGTGGCCTACGACCTTATCTCATTTTTTGACCGTTCCCAAACGCCAGAACACACGGAAGGAAGAGAAGGCTACATTTGGGTTCAAGGCATTGATGGCAATCAGGCTCGAACCGTTGTCACATTAAATATTCGCGATCATGACAAAGCTATCTATCAGGCGCGTAAAGACGAGATTACGACGGCGGTTAGGCGCCTTCAAGACCTTCATCCGCGTGCGAAAATTAACTGTGAGATAACGGATGTATATGGCAATATTGCTGATTCTTTAAGTCCTGATACGCAATGGGTGGTTGATGATATGCGGGCCGCAATACGGGCTACCGGATGTGAACCGACGGCGATCATCATGCGCGGCGGAACTGACGGGTCTTATTTGTCTACTCGAGGAATTCCCACACCTAACCTATTTACTGGCGGATTCAATTTTCACTCAGTTCACGAATTCTTACCTGTTGAAGAATTCCACAGGTCCTATCAGACGATATGGGTGTTGATGACGCGCAGTTTTACCAGCTAGGACAAAATTTTTAGCTGGAACGGGTAGTAGTGTAGCCGGCCCTGATTGACTGCGGAAAAAGCTTTCAGATGATGCCATAACGTCAAAATGACACTCGCAAGTATCATCGCTATCCCGAGTGGAATCAGAATAATAGTGAAACATACTGCGATACCAGCAAACCACAGTATCCACATACCGATATTGAAATTGAACGAATCGGCAGCCGCGTGACGAACAAAAGAACTCTTGTCTTTTTGTAATCCCCAAATAAGAAGTGGACCGAGGAAAGAAAGAGAATTAGCAGAAATAAGCATAGCGATAATAGCGGATAGATGAGCAAGTTTAGCCCAAGTCCGCTCGTCGTCGGTCACTGAGCTAATAATCATTCCATCGTCATAAAGCTCATCGTACATATTGTTATACATCGTTTATTCTCTTTTCCGATTAGCGATAGCGTAGCCCTTGGGCAAGATCAAACATGTGTGCCACAATCTCCGGCCCCATTGCACGTAATCCATTATGTTCGTGAGTATTAGTAATTACTTGTTTAATGTCCGGCAGGACATCTGCAGTGGCCATGGAGAGTTCAAAAGGCACGAAGGCATCACGCACATAAATTGTTGCTGCGCCCTGGGCGCCACTATCACGTAACGTACTTTGGTCAAACAACGCTGGCCACTGCCATGATGCGAGAATACGCATCACTTCGGCCCACGGTTGCCAAGCCGGAACTGTCTCACACCATTCTTGCCGGATATGCTCACCAGTCAAAAGCGTCAGATCGTCACGGAAATCAGTAGGCATCACCCGATCTGCTGACCAATCCGTTATCACCCCGTTTGCTCCACAGGCTTCATGTAATAAGAAATAGAGTGGATTTCGGCCACTAAAAGGAAGAAGGCCTGCCAGATCGTAACGCATTTGCTCAGATTGCGGATCCCACTCAAGCAAGTGATGCAATACCTGCCAGCCCTCATTTCGTCCTAGTTCCATTCCTAGAGAACGAATACGAGATGGTGAGACAACCTCACCATCGGGGAGCACAATATTGCCCGCAGCCGCATTCTCGAGTAACGCTTGCATGCGCTCGCGATCGTGCGGAAAATGCGCATAGTAGTTTTCGGAAAGCCAGCGCATTTTTGAAAATGTTGCCGTATAAAAGTCATCAACATGACCGGTCACTGGTGGTAGCCCGCCGGTGAAAAAGGCATGATGAATAGCCTGTGGATGGCGGCTGAGATAGCACACGGCAGTGAAACCACCAAAACTTTGCCCCAGCACATTCCATTCTTCTGGACGTGCCCCCAGGTGCTTCCGTAGTGCTTCAGCGTCTTCAACAATCGAATCGGCACGGAAATGACTGAGATATTCAGCCACAGCGGGCGCATCCCCACTATCCAATAAGGCAGAAGTTACCGGAGTAGAACGGCCAGTTCCGCGCTGATCAAGCATGACTACGCGGTAATGTTTAAGAGCCTGAGGTAGCCAGCTTGGTGTTGCCGGGCGAGCTGAAACTCGTGGTGCTTCAAAGCCTGGACCACCCTGTAAATACACCAAATATGGCAAGTTTTCGCCGCCATCTCGAGTAATAACTCGAGCAAAAACACAGATCGAGCGGGTGTCCGCGTCGCCGTCGAAAACAAGGGGAACCGTGATCGTATGATCGTCAAGACGTAGCCCTTGAAGATAAGTCGTTTCCATAAAGCTCCTTAAACGAAACGTGCAGTAATCGTTCCCATCCGACCGTAATCACTGAGCACAACATCACCACGCTCAACTGGCATTGCTCGCGTAAAGGACCCGGCAAGAATAATCTCACCAGCATCCAAGAACTGATTTTGCTGTGCCAACGTATTAGCCAGCCACGCAACACCATGTGCTGGATGATTCATCACCCCAGCAGCCACGCCAGTTTCTTCAATAACCTCATTTTTGTAGAGCAATGCCGAAATCCAGCGCATATCAACATCTTCTGGTGGCAATGGGCGACCGCCCATAACCATCGCGCCAAAATAAGAATTATCGGCAACTGAATCAACAACGGTTCGTCCCGGACCGCTAACCCGTGAAGAGAGAATCTCGATAGCTGGAGTAATAAATTCGGTAGCTCGTAGCACGTCATACATCGTCACATGCGGACCTTCAAGACGGTCTTTAAGAATAAAAGCTAATTCGACTTCGACCCGAGGTTTGTTGAACATGTCAAAATCAATCAATGCCGAATTGCTGTAGATCATATCGCGGAAAATCGTGCCATATGTGGGTTCGGTAATTCCTCGGGAATCTTGTGCAGCTCTGGCTGTTAAGCCAATTTTCCAACCAGCGCGATGACGGCCAGCATCAAGTTGTTCTTCAACCCAGGCAGCTTGGATCTCATAAGCATCGTCGAGCGTAGCATGAGGAAGTTGCTCAGAAATACGCGCTAAGAGCTCATGGGTATGTTGTGCTGTACTGAGTTTACGGGCAATATCCGCTGCGAGTGACCTATCCATGCCAGTTTCCTTCCCTGTAGTCCGACGACGATGTGTGCCACGGGCTACGATTGTTTCTCTTGTGCTATTGTGTCACTTTTGTGTCGGTTAATGCTACTGACCACAAAGTGTGCGATCATTCTCAAGACATTTGAGATATAAACCGGGATAATGGGTTACATGGTTACACAATTCAAAACGAAAATGTCTGTGGTTGGTGCGGGATCAGTAGGTACTGCTCTTGCGTATGCGGCGATGTTGCGCGGTTCGGCCAACGTTGTTGCATTATTCGATATTAATAAGACTAAAGTTGATGCTGAAGTCCTTGATCTTGCACACGGTACCCAGTTCATGGCCGGGTCGGAATTGATCGGCGGATCGGATATTACCGTAACCGCAAACTCCGATATTGTGCTTATTACTGCTGGAGCGAAACAGAATCCAGGTCAAACACGGTTAGATTTAGCGGAAAAGAATGCTCATATTCTAGAAAGCTTGATGTCTGACCTTGTTCCGCTATCTCCTAATGCAGTTTTTGTTTTGGTAACAAACCCAGTTGATGTACTGACAGCGGCCGCGGTGAAATTCTCCGGGCTTCCGGAAGGTCGCGTTTTTGGTTCGGGAACAGTGCTTGATTCTTCACGGTTGCGGTGGCTCGTTGGCCGCAAGATTGGCGTTTCGCCACGTTCGGTTCACTCATTGATCGTTGGAGAACACGGCGATAGTGAATTTGCGTTGTGGTCCTCAGCCACCATCGGACAGGTGTCATTGCGTGATTGGCGCAATGCCAAAGGTGAAAAAGTTTTTACTGACGATGTTTTGCATGAGTTAGAACAAGAAGTTATTCACTCTGCCTACAAGATCATTGAAGGTAAAGGAGCCACTAACTACGCCATCGGTGTGGCCGGTGCGCGTATTGTGGAAGCAGTTTTGGGTAACCAGCGAGCTATTTTACCGGTCAGTAGTGTCCTTAACGGCGCTTTTGGAGTTAACGATGTAGCTATGTCTGTACCATGTATCGTTGGAGCAAACGGAGTGGAACGGACGATTGAATTCCCGATGGATACTCAAGAACAGGTACGTTTTGACGCCTCTGTACAAGCCTTGACGTCAGCCCAGCGCAGTATCGGTCTCTAAATTTATCCATAAATGTGTGAGTGGCAGGATTCTTCCTGCCACTCACACATTTATGGATAAAACATTCGTAGAGTAATCTTTTTACTCCGCAGGTGCCTGTGGACCACCGGCCGCGTATTCGTTTGGCGGCAGACCACCAGTGCGCACTGTTCGTGATTTATCGTCATTCCAAACGTATGTTGCAACGGCTGGTTTAGGCATTGTCTTTTCTTCATCGAGATACCAGGTGCGTTCAACCTGAATTTCGTTATCGGACACTCGAGTGACTTTAGGTTCGCCAAGATACGGGCGGGCTTCTGAAGTGCCACTGAAGACGCCATTGTGGAATAGTGCAACTTCATAAGGAGCATCTTTGCTAGGCATCGCCGTCGGGATAACAATCCAAGAAAGCGGCTTGCAGGAATCATACGTACTGGTGTCAGCACTGGCAAAATCCCAATTTTCCGCACTATCTGGCGCTAAACCTTCCCAAGCTGGTGCCAACTCGGTGGCAGCTTGAGCAAGTGCTTCTTCTCCACTAGTCTCGGCACAGTTTGAACATCCAGTAAACGCAAATAACGCGAGAGGTAGGCAAGCGCCAACGCGCACTAAGCTCCAACGAGCCATGATCCCTTCTTCCTAATAAAAGTAGTGACAAAACTACCCAAAATTCTATCACTTGTGAAGGTAAGAATGGCAGGCAAAAGCTGGTATGCCAGTAGGTAGTTCACTGATCAATAAGATGATTAAAGACAGCACTAGGCCGCATCACTTGCGCAAGTTTAACCGGATCTGGATGATAGTAGCCACCTACATCAACTGCTTGTCCTTGAACTGCAAGAAGTTCATCGTCAATATGTGGACTTAACTTAGTCAACTCTGCCGACAACGAAGCAAATGCATTCTGGAGTTCTTCGTCATCATTCTGTTTGGCAAGAGCTTGTGCCCAATACGTTGCAAGCCATAGATGTGAAGAACGATTATCTGGCTCACCAACGTGACGTTGTGCTGAACGTCCGTGCGTCAATACCCGCTCAGTTGCTATATCTAAACAATCGGCAAGAACACGAGCATGATGATTACCAGTTATTTGCCCGCAATGCCGCAACGATTCCGCCACCGCTAAAAACTCACCCAGTGAATCCCACCGCAGATGGTTTTCGTCAATTAATTGTTGAGCCAACTTCGGTGCAGAACCGCCAGCGCCGGTTTCAAATAAACCACCCCCAGCCATCAACGGAACAACGGAAAGCATTTTCGCTGACGTCCCCAGCTCCATAATCGGGAATAAATCAGTTAAATAGTCACGCAAAACATTACCAGTAGCCGAAATAGTATCCAGACCTTTACGCAACCGCTGAAGTGTATGTACCGCTGCCTGACAAGGATCTAAAATACGAATATTAAGACCTTCGGTATTGCAAAGGGATAATGCAGATTCGACTTTCGAGATCATTATTCGATCATGCGCCCGCTGTGAATCAAGCCAAAAAACAACCGGAGTTGATGAAAGGCGCGCCCGCTGAACAGCCAATGAAATCCAGTTATGGATAGGGGCATCTTTGGTCACGCAACTGCGGAAAATGTCGCCCTGATCAACTGGCCGTGACAAAAGCACTCGTCCGTCGTCGTCGATAATATCGACTCGCCCTGAAGCTGGCGCAACGAAAGTTTTATCGTGAGAACCGTACTCTTCAGCTTTTTGCGCCATCAAACCAACGTTCGGAACGCTACCCATCGTAACCGGATCAAACGCGCCGTGAGCTTTACAATCATCAATAACTACCTGATAAATTCCGGCATAAGACGAATCTGGGATGACGGCGAGCGTATCATTTTCCTCCCCAGAAGGACCCCACATTTTTCCGCCATGTCGGATCATCGCTGGCATTGACGCATCAACAATGACATCTGATGGTACGTGAAGATTAGTGATACCTCGATCTGAATTAACCATAGCGAGAGGTCCACTGCTAGCAAGTTCGTCATCAAACGATTCGCGAATATTTCTGCCTTCGGCTACCTGCTCTAATCCGGCGAAGATCGCTCCTAAACCATTGTCTGGTGACAGCTTCAAATCAGCTAATTGACCTTCGAACCGGGCAAAAGTGCGCGGGAAAAAGGCGCGCACAACACGGCCAAAAATCACCGGATCGGAAACTTTCATCATTGTAGCTTTGAGATGAACTGAAAAGAGTAGGTTTGATTCCTTAGCTTGGGCAACACAGGTGGCCAAAAAACGATCGAGCTGGGCAATACTCATGACGCTGGCATCGATGATATCGCCAGTAGTCAGGGGAATTGCGGTTCTTATTTTTTGTGCAGGGCCATCGTTCGGTTGAAACACGATGCTGGCATTCAGCGGCTGGTCAACCAGGTAAGAAACCTCATTATGTTTAAAATCTCCGCTGTCCATTGTGGCAACGCGGGTGCGTGAATCGGCTGACCATGGAGCCATCGAATGTGGATGAGTACGGGCGTAATTTTTCACTGCTCGCGGGGCGCGGCGGTCCGAATTACCCTCTCGTAAAACGGGATTAACTGCAGAGCCGATAACTGAATCATAACGGGCTCGAATGTCATGTTCTAGGTCAGTAACTGGTGAGACTGGGTAATCTGGGAGCTCATATCCATGATTTTGCAGCTCGCTGATAGCTGCGTGCAACTGGGGCAAAGAAGCAGAAATATTGGGAAGTTTAATAATGTTGGCTTCTCGGCGTTGAGTTAATGCGCTTAATTCGCTTAGTGTATCGGCCTGGCGTAGATGCTCGGGAAGATAGTGGCTGAGGGCAGCAATAATTCGGCCAGAAAGGGATATGTCTCGCGCCACGATATCAATTCCGCCTTTGCGTGTGAACGCAGAAATGATTGGCAAAAGGGAGGCGGAAGCGAGCATGGGTGCCTCGTCAGTATGGGTGTAAATAATATGAGCCATGGTTGTTCTCCCTTGAACGAGACAGTCGCTAACAATAAATGTCTTGATGTAAAGATTATCAGGAATGAAGAGAAATGTGGGCTGAATCAACATGGAGATGTGAGTTTGATTGCCAAAAGGCGATTTGTGACTATCGCACTAGGGAAAAGTTAAGGGTGATTGGTAGTTTTGGAATGCATACATGATAGTGCGCGCTGACATTTGCGTAATACTAGGAGGCAGCAATGGCAACATGGAATGATGGCCCTGGCGTCATTACCCTCCCGTCGGGACGTCGAATCCGGGGACGTTCATGGCGCGTTGCTGTTGAAGAACAGGCTGATATCTCAATCGTTTTAACAACCTCAGTGGGTAACCGATTTGGCGCGTCTACCGTACGGTCACACGCCGGGCAAACCATAACAATTGATTGGCCAGATTATCGCTTGCCGCGCCGCCCTGCCCAGGCTCTCCAAACACTGCGTGAAGCGTGGAACGATGCAGTGGATAGGAAAATTGAAATAACTTGCGCTGGCGGAGTTGGACGAACCGGTACGGCACTCGCGATTCTTGCGGTTTTTGACGGTATGGATCCCCATGATGCGATCGACTTCATCCAGCGCGAGTACAATCCAGAATCGGTAGCATCTCCAGCCCAACGTGCATTTGTGATGGATCTTGGCTCAGACGTCAACTAAATACGTTTTAGATGAAAGCGTAAAGTGCGCGTTTTGTGACCGTGGCATATCACTCAACTTTGTCAATATAGGCTCGATGAATATGAGATTTTCCGATAAGTGCGCGATACTTGTGCCATGATCGATGATAAGGTAACACCGATAAGTCCTGAACGCCATGTCTTTGAAACTTTGGCGGCGCTCAGTGTTGCCAGTGAAGAGATCGAATCATACGGATCAGATCCTGCCCAATACATTGAATGGTATGGCCCAGCGGACGGACAAACTCTCGTCTTTATCTCAGGCGGTGGATACCGCACCCCAATTTCTCTTGCTTATGCGCGGCCAGCGGCATTGGCTCTGGGGGAAGAAGGCTATCGAGTTGCTCTTGTTGAAGTCCGCAAAGAACACGGAAATCCTAATGTGACCTTGGCAGATATCGCCACGTTATCACGCCGTCCAGATCTTGCCTCAGCAACGTGGATCGGCCACTCTTTCGGCGCCACCCTAGCAATTGACGTTGCTCTCGATCCGGAACTGCCGCCCACTAAAGCTATCGGTCTGGCGCCATTTTGCCAATTAACAGCAAATATTAACGGTCGGGAAGATCCGCTGGGTATTACCTCGTGGATCGGTGGCACACCTGAAGATCTGCCACACATGTATGCTCGGTTAGATCCCATGACCCGAATGAATGAGCTTGGTGAAGCCGGATATGCCGCCGGCGGGTTAAACATCCAAGTCATCCATGGTGAAGATGATCAAACAATTCCGGTATCCTTAGTCAAACAACATTCGGCAACTCCAATCAGAATTGCCATTGTTCCCGGGGCTAACCACGCAGATGTTGTCCGTCCCGGACATGATGCATGGCTTTTCCTCCTCGGAGCGCTACGGGCAGACTAAACCGTAAAGGATTAGACTACAAGGTATGAATTACCTTGATCGTTTTACTCCATTAACTTATGCCCAAGCTTTCGGTGATTTCATCACCCAATCGCCTACCTCCTATCATGCAGCCGAAAATGTTGCTCATCAGCTAACCGAAGCTGGATTTACTCGCGTTGATCAACACGACCAATGGTCAAATGCTACCCGCGCGGTGATGGTTGTTAGTGGCGCGGTTATCGCTTGGCAACTACCGGAAAAATTTAGTCTGCAAAGTGGCGCACGTATTATTGGCTCCCACACGGATTCGCCGTCGTTCAAAATTAAGCCAGTAGCTACATCAACTGCCGCTGGTTATTCCCAAGTCAACGTCGAAGTCTATGGCGGCCCACTCCTGAACTCTTGGCTTAATCGTGACCTCGGAATTGCCGGTCAGATCGTCACCACAGACGGCGAACGTCATTTAGTGAAAACCGATGCCCTGATGACAATTCCACAACTAGCACCGCATTTGGATCGTAGCCAAAATGACGAATTAAAACTTTCCCGCCAGCTCGATTATCATCCTATTTGGGCAGTATCTGAAGCTGACGTCATGGCTCATGTGTGTGTCAGCGATGGTATCGATCCAGCAAGTGTGGCCGGTGCTGACCTCTACGCTTATGACACCGCTCCCTATCGCATTTATGGCGGAGCGGATGGCGAAGACTTCTTCTGCGCCGGACGCCAAGATAACCTCACCTCGGTTTTTGCTTCACTACAAGCCTTTTTATCCGTCGCTGAAGATGGGGGACAAACAGATGATGTCCTCGTCTTTGTAGCTTTTGATCATGAAGAAGTTGGATCAGGGACGCCAACAGGCGCCAGTGGGCCAATCCTCGAAAGTACATTGCGGCGAATCGTTGCCGCCTCGCCGATAGCGGGAGACGAAGGATATTGGCGCTTTATTGCACAATCTTCATGTATCTCAGCTGATGCTGGGCATGCGGTTAATCCGAACAAGATGGACAAACATGACCCAGCCCACCACCCAATCTTAGGTGGCGGACCGTTACTTAAAATTAACGCCCAACAACGTTACGCGACTGATGCGATCGGTTCGGCTACATGGTTACGGGCGGCACATCAGGCTGGCGTGAGCACCCAAGAGTTCGTCTCTAATAACGATGTGCCATGCGGAACCACTATTGGTCCGCTAACCGCAACCCGGTTTGGGATGACTACCGTGGATGTTGGTGTGGCAATGCTTTCGATGCATTCCGTACGAGAAATCACTAATCCTGCTGATTTGCTCGGTATGGCTCGTATTCTTGAAGCCTACTGGATGGGTGCATGAAACCACACTACAATCCAGCCTACTCGCTGGACATGGCCGCGCATTCGCATGGGCAACGCTTCGCTATTCACTATGGGGAAACATCCTATACTGTGTTAGAGGCTACGCTGATAACGAAACAACTAGCGGCTATGCTAGGCGATATCGGTGTCGGGCAGGGCGATCGAGTTGCTCTGATTGCACGCAATAGTCCTTATCACATGTTGCTTCACGTAGCTTGCGCGCGGATTGGGGCAGTGTTTGTTCCTATCTCGTATCGTTTTGCTGGCCCAGAGCTAGCGGACGTGCTGGATTTTGCGCAACCGCGAGTAGTAGTGGCCGATCTGGAAAGTTCACGTATTCAGAAACGTCATGGTGTTTCATATTTTGTTATTGATGACGACGTCGAGTTCTCGTCATTAACGAATGGTTACCCCAAAGGGTTTCAGGGATTGTCGGCATGTTATCGAAAAAGCCACCCTATGGAGGCTACTGCGTGGAAGACTGGCTTGGCGGTAGATACTAATGTTTCAGAGGTAGATGGCGGAGCTATGCTTTTTACTTCCGGTTCAACCGGCCGGCCGAAAGCGGTCTATCTTACTCATGAACAACTGTGGTGGGGTTCGCAGAATTTTCGGGAAGGATTTGAGTATTCTAACCACGATGTTGAACTGGTGACGGTTCCGCTCACCCATATTGGTGGTTTTAATGGCACTACTTTGGATCTTTTTTCGCATGGCGGAACGATTGTGATCGTCCGGGAATTCGATCCGGGGAGGGTTTTACAGGAGCTTGAGCGGCATCGAGTGGCGATGATGTTTGCGGTGCCAACAATGTATTCAGCATTATTGGCACACCCGGATTTCTCCCAGCGGGACTTGACTGCTTTCCGGTTGCCTTTGATTGGTGGTGCGATCTGTCCTCCGGCGCTTTTGGCGCGCATGGAAGAGAGCGGTTTACGTCCATTAAATGTGTGGGGAATGACGGAAACGGGTGGTGCTGGGTTTATGCTATCGCAAGATTTGCTCGCCCAAGCGCGCGGTTCGATCGGTTCTCCGTTCGCCCATGTTAGCGCCAAGATAATCGATGAATTTGGGCAAGAAGCAGATACTGGTGAGTTAGTTATTAGCGGACCTCATGTGGTTCATAGCTACTGGAACGATCCTAGTTTTACCGCTGAAGCTTTTCGTGACGGTTGGCTGCTGACTGGGGATATGGCACGCCGTGATGCGGAGGGGCACGTGTGGATTGTGGGTCGCACGCGCTATCAAATCAATACCGGTGGGGAAAAGGTCATTCCGGAAGAAGTATCAAGCGTATTGCTTCAGATGCCACAGATTGTAGATGCAGCAGTTGTTGGTATCCCAGATGAAACGTGGGGAGAGGCAGTCGCAGCAGCGATTGTTGTCAAACCGGGGGAGCAAGCCCCGGATCTAGGTACTATACGAGATTTTGTGGCAAGTCATATTGCGCGATATAAAGCGCCTCGGGCGGTCTGTGTTGTGCCGAGTTTGCCAACTAATGCCAATGGTAAAACTGATATGGCACAAATCAAGAAAATGTGCCTTGATGCCCGAAAGGGATAGCTAATACATAATCTCAAAGGGGTGGGCCGCAAAATATTTTGCGGCCCACCCCTTTGACGTCTGCAATCATAGGCCCCGGGCAATAAGCGTTGCGGCTTCCTGCCGAGCATGTCCGCCACCAACGCCGAGTCCTTGGGCTGAGCTAGCTCCGATAGCTTTGAGGTTGTCAGGAATCTCCCAGCCCTTATGCGCCATGGCCCGCGCCCATAGCGAGCCGGAACGATATGACGAGCGAACAAGCGGACCGGCCATAATTCCTGCAAATCCCATCTCATAACCAATCGTGGATAGCTCAACGAATTCTTGTGGCTTGACCCAGCGATCAATAGGATGATGCAACGGTGAGGGGCGTAAGTATTGGGTGATGGTCAACAAATCGCAGTGAGCATCTTTAAGGTCTTGCATGGCGGCAATGATCTCGTCGCGTGTTTCTCCCATGCCAAGAATTAAATTAGATTTGGTAATCAGCCCTGATTCTGAAGCAAACGTGATGAGGTCCAAGGAACGTTCATAACGGAATGCGGGTCGGATCTTTTTGAAGATACGGGGAACAGTTTCAAGATTATGTGCTAATACCTCGGGGCGTGATTCAAAGACCTGAGCGAGGGATTTTTCCCCGCCACGCATGTCGTCGATGAGTAGTTCAACGCCTGTTGTGGGTGACATCCGGTGGATTTGCCGGCAGGTTTCGGCGTAGAGCCAGGAGGCGCCGTCGTCGAGGTCATCACGCGTCACTCCGGTAACGGTGACGTAGTTGAGGCGCATATTCACAACGGACTCAGCAATACGCCGGGGTTCATCTTGATCATAAGACGTGGGGCGGCCGGTTTTAATAAAACAGAAGTCACAACGCCGAGTGCAAATATCGCCACCGATCAGGAAGGATGCTTCACGGTCTTCCCAGCATTCGTAAATATTGGGGCAGTTTGCTTCAGCGCATACGGTGTGAAGGCTTGCTCCTTCCATGCGGTTGCGCATATCTGTGTATTCGGCACCGACGGTAGCAGTGGTCTTAATCCAGCTAGGCTTTTTTTCGATGGGGGTTTCGCGGTTGCGTTCTTCAACACGTAATAGTTTGCGGTGTTCGGGATTCACCCGATCTGCGACTGCCATGACGCCTCCTTGTTGTGCGGTTTTGCGCCGGTATCAGCTTTCCATGATACGCCGGTTCGCTGGGGAATAGCAGGATGATGATTGCGGGCTTCCATTAAAAGTTGAGCGGGCTGTGGGTGAGCGGTGACGACGGTGTCGGGACGTGCAAGGAACTGCTGGTATGCATCACTAAGCGCCGGAACGAGAAGATCTGCAGTATCAGTTAGTGTGGTGTGGATGCCGAGCTGAGCTAGCGACGTGACGCCGGCATCGGTGATTCCACAGGGGATGATGCGCATAAAACGATCCAGATTAGTGGTGACGTTGAAAGCCATTCCGTGCATGGTGGCGTCATTGGCGAATTTAATTCCGATAGCGCAAATCTTGGATTCAATACCGGTTGGCATCTGTTGTGCTGGTATCCATACGCCAGAGCGCCCGGAAACGGCAGTCGCGGCTACACCGAGTGGTTGTATTGCGGAAATAAGGGTGTTTTCAGTAGTGCGTACAAAGGCAACAACGTCTTTCGGCGGCTTCACCTTAACAATGGGATAAATCACGAGTTGGCCAGGGCCATGATAGGTGACGGAGCCGCCGCGATCCATGGTGATGACAGGAACGTCGTCGTTCGGAATGTCTTGTGGTTGAGTGCGTCGGCCAGCAGTGTATGTATGGTCTGATTCCCACACGATGATGGAGTCAGGAGCTTGGAGGCTAGCCACTTTTTCGTGGATGTAGCGCTGTAAAGTGTCAACCTGCATATAAGGCAGGGGACCGTGATCGAGAAGATTTATGATCTGCACACTCCAAGCCTAGACCGGGACGTTGGTCATGCGCGAATTTAAGTGAGCAACCCCAAAGAAAACCGCCAATGAATACATATAGATAATGGTGGATAACTATGACTAAGTGATCACAGTCGGGCTATCGAATGGAATTTCACCCTCAAACTCACGCTAGAATGTGTTTCGAAGTATTCTTTCGGTATACACTCCACTGATAAGAGAATAAGAAAACCGGTGTTTTATCGTCCCTGCGAGGCGGAGAACACCGCCGGACAGAAAGCCTCGCATGTTAAAGTTCATTCTTAGGCGATTGCTGAACTATCTGCTCTTGCTGGTAGTAGCGGTCACCCTTGCCTACTTTATTGCCGGCACGCAGCTGGATCCACGCTCGATGCTTATCGAAGCGGAGATTACCTCTGGTAAGAACATTCCGTACGAGCAAGTAGTTCGCACGGTCGATGAGCGTCTAACTGGATGGAACATTAATCCAACTGATCCGATTCTTGATCGGTTTGTTAACTGGGTTGGCATGATCAGCCACTGGGACTGGGGTTATTCTCCTCAAGGTGCCAGTGTTAACGCCGAAATTGCTAATCGTGTTCCTATTTCACTGCAGCTTGTTTTCCTTGGATTCTTCATCGGAATTATCGGCGGCGTCGCACTGGGTGCGTGGGCGGCAGTTAACCAGTACTCTAAGCGGGATCGGATTATTTCTATTGCGGCAATGGTTATTATCTCCACTCCAGCGATGGTGATTGCTGTTTTCTTGCAAATTGGGGCAACCTATGCCAACCAGGCTGCGGGATACCAGATATTTAACTTCGTGGGGCCAACATCGGCGATACCGCCAGATGGATTTTTCTTACAGCTTGTAGACCGCTTGCAGCATTTGTTATTGCCAACGATTTCTATGGCGCTGTCATCAGTCGCTTCTTATTCGCGTATCCAGCGTAATTTGATGCTTGATACTTTAGGAGCTGATTATGTGCGGACAGCTCGGGCAAAGGGCGTTCGCTTTGGAACTGCGATTCGTAAGCATGCCTTGCGCACAGCGCTTATTCCGATTGCAACATACTTCGCTTTTGGAATTGCCACATTGATTTTAGGTGCGGCAATTACCGAACAGGTATATGGCTGGAATGGTATGGGTATCTATTCAGTGGGCACAATTACTGGATCTGATATCAATGGAACCGCTGCGGTAGTTGCCTTTGCTGGTACCTGTACACTTACTGGTGCTTTCCTTTCTGATGTTGCGATTTCGATGGTTGATCCTCGAGTAAGGGTGGGATGATGAATACCGAACACTCCCCAATGGTCAGTCAGGCTGACGTCGATGCAGTACAAGCTGCGCTCAATGAGGACGCTCGGGTCCGAATGGAAAGTAGCCATCGCTACACCCGTGGGCAACTGATTCGCCGTCGTTTCCTTCGTAACTGGACTGCAGTTCTGGGCGTTTTCATGCTGATCGGCGTTATTCTTTTTGCGCTTTTTGGCTCCTATTTAACTCCGTGGGATTACCTAACTCGTGATCGCACGGCACCGTTGCAGGCGCCATCTCCAAACCACTGGTTTGGTACTGATAACCGTGGGCGAGACCTTTTTGCCCTCACGGTTGAAGGTTTGCGCACCTCGTTGATGATTGGTTTTTCAGTTGCGTTTTTACAAACTGGCTGGGCCGCACTTTTCGGTTCGTCAATTGCTTACTTCGGTAAGTGGGTTGATCGGGCCGGATCGTGGATTATTGACTTGATGCTCGTCATTCCTTCTTTCTTGCTGATCGCAGTTATTAACCAACGGCTTGGCGGAAAATCTGGATCTATTCCAGTACTCATCTTCCTACTTGCGCTTTTTGGCTGGATGCTTACCGCTCGTGTGGTTCGCTCCATGACGATGTCAGTTAAGAATCTTGATTATGTTCATGCTGCGCAGTACATGTCTGTGCCACCGTTTGTAGTTATTACGCGGCACATTATTCCGAATATTTCCTCGTTGCTCATTATTGACTTTACGTTGGGTATTGCGGGTGCCGTACTAGCTGAAACCACATTGTCTTACTTTGGCCTTGGTATCAAGGATCCACAGATTTCTCTTGGTGGTTTGATTGGCTTGGGCCAGTCTTCCGCATTGACCCATTCGTGGCTATTTGTGCCACCGGCGTTAGTGTTGGTCTTTATGCTGGTGTCAGTGAATTTTATTGGTGATGGTTTGCGTGACGCGATTGATCCTACTTCTAAGTCCGGAGGGAAAGCATGAGTAAGAAAAAGGATGCTACGACATTTGAATCGAGCGATCTTCCTCAGGCACAGCCAGGCGTTCCCATTGTCGATGTTACCGATCTCCATGTTCGTTTCCCTTCCGAAGACGGTGTTGTGCACGCAGTGCGTGGTGTTAACTTCTCGGTGAATTCTGGTGAAGTTTTGGGTATTGTTGGCGAGTCTGGTTCGGGAAAGTCAGTCACGTCAATGGCGATCATGGGGTTACTTGATCAATCGGCGCAGGTTGATGGCTCGGTAAAACTCCATGGCACCGAAGTGCTAGGTCGCTCCGATGCGTATATGTCGCAGGTGCGCGGCAAAACAGTTGCCATGGTCTTCCAGGATCCGCTTTCCGCATTGACGCCTGTCTATACTATTGGTGATCAGATTGTTGAAGCGCTCAAAGTTCATGATCCTGACTTAAATGAAGCCCAGGGGAAAGAACGGGCCATTGAATTATTGACGATGGTTGGTATTCCGAACCCAGAGATTCGTATTAAGGCATTCCCGCATGAGTTTTCTGGTGGTATGCGTCAGCGTGCCATGATTGCAATGGCGATTGCTAATAAGCCAGAACTCATTATTGCGGATGAGCCGACAACCGCACTGGATGTTACGATTCAAGCCCAGATTCTCGATGTGCTTCGGCAAGCACAAAAAGAGCTCGGTGCTGCCGTTATCATGATTACCCACGATCTTGGTGTTGTTGCTGGTTTGGCCGATAAGGTTGCCGTAATGTATGCCGGGCGGGTTGTTGAATCTGGCTCTGTTGATGAGATTTTCTACCATTCGGCTATGCCGTACACGATTGGTTTGCTCGGTTCGTTACCGCGTTTGGATTCGAAGAAGGAATACCAGTTAGCAGCTGTTGAAGGTAATCCGCCGTCGATGCTCTTTGAGCCTACGGGCTGCCCGTTCGCAGCACGCTGTCCAGTTGCGCAACCACATTGCCTTGATGGCGAGCCTGTTCTGGCGGATGTTAAATCTGCTGATTCGCATCGGCATCGTGTTGCTTGTAAGCGTGCTGAAGAAATTCGTCACGAGTCGCGTAAATACACCGATATTTATCCATTGCCAGCAGCTGTGCCGCCCCCGTTTGCGGCCCCGCGTGAAGAGCGCGAAGAAGTTTTGCGCGTTGAAGGTATGACGCGGTACTTCCCGCTGATGAAGGGTTCTGTTTTCCGTCGTCAAGTGGGTACAGTGCATGCAGTAGATGGCATTGACTTAGATATTCGCGCCGGTGAAACCCTTGGTTTAGTTGGTGAGTCCGGTTCGGGCAAGACGACGACGCTGATGCAAGTTCTTGATCTTGTTAAGCCGCAAAACGGCAAAATTGTTGTCATGGGTGAAGACACTACTCAGCTTAGTCGCAGTGATCGCAAGCGAATTCGTAAAGATCTGCAAGTTGTTTTCCAAGATCCGATGGCTTCGTTGGATCCACGATTCCCGGTCTTTGACATTATCGCAGAGCCATTGCGTTACGGTGGCTGGAAGAAAGAAGATATTCCAGGACGGGTCGAAGAATTGATGAAGATGGTTGGTTTAGAGCCAGCACACGTCAATCGTTACCCGCGTAATTTCTCCGGTGGTCAGCGCCAGCGTATCGGTATTGCTCGTGCGCTTGCACTTGAGCCGAAACTCTTGATCTTGGACGAGCCGGTTTCCGCGCTTGACGTTTCGATTCAGGCAGGTGTTATTAACTTGCTTGATGAATTGCGTTCGAAGATGTCTCTATCGTACTTGTTCGTTGCACACGATTTATCTGTTATTCGTCATATCGCTGATCGTGTTGCTGTTATGTATCTGGGCAAGATCGTTGAAGTTGGCGATGTGAATTCCGTGTTCGAAGCTCCGCAACATCCTTATACTCAGGCATTGCTTTCAGCGATTCCGATTCCTGATCCACACAAGGAACGTAATCGTGACCGTATTTTGCTTGAGGGTGATTTACCATCGCCGGCAAATCCGCCTAAGGGGTGCCGATTTGTGACGCGATGCCCGTTGTATAAGACGTTAGGAGCGGCAGAACAAACGCAATGCGATGCCCATCATCCACCTTTCCAAGAATTGGGCGGGGATCATAAGGCTGCGTGTTACTATCCGCGTACCGTTAATCTTTTCTAGGGTGGAGTAAGTTTTACGACACTAAAATACATCTGAGCCGGTAAAACACTTTACTGGCTCAGATGTATTTTAGTACACATTTCTTCAAAAATGAGTAAAATAATTTACCTTTTTTTTAAATCTAGACTAGGCTAAAGGGTATCACTCCAAATTCTTGTCGGAGTTATGTCCCAGAGGAGGACCATATGACAATTAAGAAAGCAGGCTTTGCTTTAGTAGCAGCCTCCGCGCTTGTACTCAGCGCGTGTTCCGGCCCAGCGTCGTCGGAATCGTCAGAAGGCGGCAAGTCCGCCGCTCTACCGACGTCGGATGTTAACCGCGTCGATTCTGCAAAGCTCAAGGATGGCGGCGATCTTCGTCTTGCTATCGCAGCGATGCCAACGAATTTCAACCCACTTCACGTCAACGGTAACAACGTTGAAGTAAGCGATATGTACGCCAAGATTTCTGGTGGCAACCTCATTTTCGCTGAAGATGGCACGTGGGATGTCAATAAGGATTATCTAGAGTCCTACAATGTTGAGAAGAAGGAAGACGGCGATTCTAAGATGACCGTTACCCTCGAACTCAACCCAGAAGCTAAGTGGAATGATGGCACCCCGATTTCGGTTGCTGACTACCAGGCAAACTGGAATGCATGTAAGTCGGATGATACCGGCTTTGACTGTGCATCAACTGACGGTTGGGAGCACATCGTCTCTATCGAACAGGGTAAGGACGAATTTGAAGTTATCGCTAAGTTCGATCGTGAATACCCAGACTGGTCATCAGTCCTCAGTGGCGCACTGCCAGCTGCAGGTACCTCCGATCCAGCTATGTTCAATGAAGGCTGGGTTCCAGATGTCAACGTTCTGAACAACCTTATTTCTGGTCCGTTCAAGTTTAAGAGCATTGACCAGGGTACCAAGCGTATTACTCTTGAGCGTAATGACATGTGGTGGGGCGAAAAGCCAAAGCTAGATACTATTACGATCTCAGTTCTTGATAACAAGGCACAAGCAAACGCCTTTGCTAATAACGAGCTCGACGTCGTTGACCAAATCATTGATGCCGCAACCTATGAGCTAGTTAAGGGCCGCCAGAACGCTGCAATTAAGCAGTCGGCTTCAACCTCTTGGCGCCACATCACCCTCAACTCTAACGCTGAGGCACTCAAGGACGTTAAGGTTCGCCAAGCAGTACAAAAGGGTATTGACTCGGCAGACTTCCTGACCACTGACATGGCTGGTCTCCCAGTTGAAGGACTCGATCTTTCGCTTGGTAACCACTTCTTCATGCCAGGCCAGGCCGGATACGAAGATCACTCAGTGAAGTTCGATCCAGAAGGCGCAATGAAGGATCTGGAAGATCTCGGTTACAAGATGAACGAGACCACCAAGTTCTTCGAAAAGGACGGCAAGGAACTTTCCTTTAAGTTCACCCGTCTAACTGGTATTCCAACATCCGAATCTGCTGCTGCGCTCTTTAAGGAGCACATGAAGAACATCGGTATTAATGTTGTCTTCGCTGATGTACCGCCATCAGAATTCTCCAATGTCCTTGAGGCTGGCGAATTTGAGTCAATCGCATTCGGTTGGCGCGGAACGCCATACCCAATGGCGAACATCGGTCAGATTTACGGCACTGGTTCAGCTTCGAACTTCTCCATGGTTTCCGATCCAAAGATTGACGAATACGTCGAAAAGATCTCCGCTGAAACTGATAACGAGAAGCGTATCGAGATGACCAATGAAGTCGATAAGATCATTTGGGACAACGTTATGACCATCCCGCTCTACTACCGTGCAAGCCTCACCGCTGTTCCAGCCAACTTGGCTAACTACGGTGCGAAGGCCTTCGAGACCTTCCTTCCAGAGAAGATCGGCTACACCGAGTGAGCATCCTAATGTGTTAAGGCACACCTAGGTACTTAAACAGTTCTGATGGCAAGACTGGGAAACCAGTCTTGCCATCACAACTGTTTTATAACAACAGTGACAATACAGAGCGGGGAATAGGTCAATGAAAAGAGGACATGTAAGATGAAAAAGAAGGCTCATAGTACTGTCACTCAACGTATCTATGAAGTTGGCCCCCAGCCCAAAACATGGCCGAGATTTAGCGATTTTCCACAACAGATTCGTGCAGATAGAGTACATATCATTTCCTCAACGCTGCGAGATAATTGGCAATTACTGACAGTTGCTATCCTCGGTTCCTTACTCATGTTCGTCGGTTCTGCCTTAGTGCCGTGGGCGCTGGGCATTTTCCTAGATTCTGGTATTGAGAGCGGACTGACATCAGCGCTACTACCAGGTGCACTGCTCATGTGCGGAGTTATTTTCGTTCGAGCTGTTGGCAGTTTAAGCGGGCCATTCGTCTTACTCGTGTGGCTCCGTGGCACTTACAGCTGGCGTCGTCGTCTCGTTAGTCATGTCTCTGGGCGACAACTGACTAAAAAAGAACCACTTTCCGCAGGTGAAATTGTTTCGGCAACCACGTCTGACGCTGACAAAATAGGTAATTTTATTAGTGGTATTACACAGACAATAGCGGCAACAGTTGCATTTGCGGTTATTGCAGTGATAATGATCCGTACCAATGTTGCTCTTGGTTTAGTTGTCACACTCGGGCTACCGGTTGTTGTGGGATTAATGAGTTTCTTAATTCGTCCACTCCAACAACGGTTATATGTTAATCGAGAAGAACGCGGAAAGCTGACGACGTTGGCAGCTGATGCCGTGGTTGGCTTACGTGTTATCCGGGGTGTTGGTGGTGAGGATGTGTATAACGAACGCTATCGCGCCCAATCACACCATGTTATGGAAACTGGAATTCAAGCTTCGTTTATCCAGGCTGTGCTAGGCGGATTAACAACTGCCGTGCCAGCGCTATTTTCCGCTATTGTTATCTCGTTAGGGATCTATCAGGTTTATCAAGAGCAGTTAACCTATGGGCAACTTGTTGCCTTTTATGGTTATACAGCCTACCTTTCAGTTCCGGTGTCAGCGGCAACACAATTCTTTCAAGTATTAGCGGATGCCAAAGTAGGTGCTCGGCGGATTTCCCGGATTTTATCCGTTGGTTCGACGACGAACGACGCCCAACTTCTTACTTCGCCACCAGTGATTGACTGGCGCCAAGCAACGCTGACCGATTCCATGACGGGAATAAGCATATATCCAGGCCGATTGACGGTTGTGGTATGTGGCCGGCCAGAGGCTGGTGCTGAGTTCGCGCGGCGTTTAGCACGCACTGACGATTCGTATGATATTCGTGCTGATGATGGCTCTCATGTTGTCGCATTAGCACAACTGCCGTTGCCCGATGTGCGCAATGCAATTGTGTTATCAGATGCTGTGGCACAACTATTTCAGGGGCGGTTGCGATCAAATCTTCAGGGTGCTCGTGCAGATAACTTACTCCCACGGCCCATTGCGGTGCAGATGGCAGATACTGGTGACGGTTCTGGGATTGCAACACGAGAACATAGTTTCCATCCACTAGCAGCCGATGATGCTCAGCTCTATGAAGCGTTAAAGGTTGCGGAAGCCGGAGATATTGTGAATGGGCTTGACGGTGGTTTAGACGGTTACGTAGCTGAGCGTGGACGCTCTCTGTCAGGCGGTCAGCGCCAACGATTGGCATTAGCTCGCGCCGTGCTTACCCAAGCTCCGATTCTTATCGCTATCGAGCCAACCTCGGCCGTTGATTCACATACGGAAATGCGTATTGCCCAGGCCTTGACTCAATACCGGGCAGATAAAACAACACTAGTCGTATCATCTTCGCCAATCATGCTTCACCACGCTGACACCGTCATAATGCTCAACGACGACGGTAGTCAACGATTGCGTGGAACGCATCAGGAGCTGAGTAAAGACCCGTCCTATGTGGCGCTGGTACATCGGCGTGAGGCTAACAGCGAAAGGGGTGAGCAAAAGTGAAACTGCCTATTGCCCAAAACGCTACTATCAGGCGTAGGCTCGTCCAACTCGTCGTAAAATTCAAAACTGATGTTGCTGGTGTGCTCCTCATTCAGTCACTCGTTGCGATAGCTAGTGTTGTTACGCCATGGATCATTGGCCATTCGTTTGATGCTGTCAACGCTGGTATGCCCTTATCGGTTATTCGCACCAATATTATTATTTTGGTTGTAGCGGTTATTGTTCAATCCTTAGCTGCTGGAGCCGGTGAGTATGCTTCTCGAGTATTAGGGCAAAAAGTCTTCCATCATGTGCGCGTCGAATTAGTCAGTGCCGTGACACATTTGCCACTATCAATCGTAGAATCTGCTGGTACTGGTGATCTGCTTGGCCGGACGACAACCGATGTTAACCGTATCGAATTCTTGGTACGCCGAGGGATTTCCCGCATCGTGATGTTAGTGATGCAAATCGTCATCACCGTGATTGCCGCGCTACTTGTGGACTGGCGAGTTGGTTTTGTTGTCAGCTTGTCATTCGTGCCAGTATTTTTCATTGTGCGCCGGTACTTACGACGCACAATTGCTGCCTACCTAGCATCTTCCGCGTTAGAAGCTGAAATATCAGGCGATATTACCGAAACTGTAGAACAAGCTGGCACAGTTGACGCTTTGAATATGCGCGATCATCGTATTTCGCGAACGATGACATTACTCAATGAGCAGTGGACAAATGAGCGATACACCGCCTTAATGCGGGCCATCTTCTCCTTTGCCATGATCGTTGTGCTGTATTCTCCGATGATTATCGCGGTGGTGTGGGGATCCTGGCTTATTGGTTTAGGCTACGTCACGGTAGGTGCGGTGACAACGGTGGCACTGTATGCCCAACAACTACGTGGTCCCATTGATGAGCTTTCTTGGTGGATTGACGAAATACAGTTCGCTGCAGTTGCCTTGGCGCGTATTTTTGGAGTTGCGCAAGTTCGGCCAGATCGGGTGGCTGGTGTAGATTTGCCGATTGGCGAAGCAATCAATATCGAGGAGCTCTCATTCGCTTATCGGGCAGATACTCCGGTTCTCAAGGATGTCACCCTAGATATCAAGCCTGGCGAACGGCTGGCTATTGTTGGTCCATCGGGAGCAGGTAAGTCAACACTAGGCCGGTTAATCGCTGGAGTGACCCCACCATCGTCAGGTCATGTGCGTATTGGTGGTGTTGAGGTGACGGAAATAGAAGAAAAATATATGCACTCCACAGTGGCGCTAGTAACCCAAGAAAATCATATTTTTGTTGGAACTATCGCTGATAATCTGAGGTTTGCGGCTGCGAACGCACGCGATATACGACTATGGGATGCGCTCGATACTGTTGAGGCAACATGGGTGCGTGACTTACCAGATGGTTTAGAAACACTTGTTGGTTCTGGTCACCGTGACCTGCCACCAGACCAGGCACAACAGCTAGCATTAGCGCGAATTGTTTTGCTTGATCCAGATGTGGTTATTTTAGATGAAGCAACCTCGCTACTCGATTCGCGTGCGGCACGTTCAACAGAACGAGCCCTAGCAAAAGTGATGGCTGGACGAACCGTTATCTCGATTGCGCACCGGCTTTATACGGCATACGACGCTGATCGCGTGTGCGTGATGATTGACGGAAAAATAGCTGAGATAGGAACCCATGACGAGCTTGTTGCTCAAGGTGGGCAGTACGCAAAACTTTGGCACACCTGGCAGCAAGACTAAAAGATAAAGGTTGCTACGGCGCAGATAAAAAGAATCAATGTTCCTAAAATTGAAAGCGGAAGGAAGCGCACCGTCGTCGTTTCCCATGTGTCGCCTTCGAGTGCTAACCGTCGTCGTAACGACGAATCAGAGCGGATTGCGTGGGTACGAGCCATTAACGAATCGGCGACGAACGGCAATGGAACGATGAGCTCTTGCGGTTCAGCTGCAGTCCAATCGATCGGATGGGGCAAGCTACGCTTTGGCTCACGCCACGAGTTGTACAACAATCCCACACGGCTTGGCAACACCCACACCGGAATCTTCTTTCCCGAACGTGTGTGAATATAGAGCCCCCAACGATTCATCACTTCTACGACATCTGACCATGGAATATAGTATTCCCGAGCTAAGTTAATGACATGTAAACCTTGTGGACGCACAATAAGGCGAGGGTTCCACCAGCCAACCCAGCCCACAAAAGACAAGAACATGGCAACTGGAAGAGCAAAAAGCAACTCTCGCCATCCGCCGTTCCAAGCCGAAGCTCCAAGGATAACAAGGGATAAGATCCATAAGAGATAAGCCCAAAAGTGGCTGTTTTCACCGCGTAAGGTTACATTCATATCTCTTATTCTCTCAGGTTGTTCGTTCGCTCGCATTTCGTTGTATCTAAGCGAAGTGTATGCCGGTAGCGTCGTAGACTTGCACTAGGTAAAAACAATTTATATCAAGGGACTTTTATGATTCAAACACGCGCCGATTTGCGAAACGTTGCTATTGTTGCACACGTTGACCACGGTAAAACCACACTCGTAGATGGCATGCTGTGGCAAGGCGGCGCATTTGATGCGCGTGCTACAGTCGAAAAAACTGGCGAGCGCGTCATGGATTCGGGGGATTTGGAACGGGAAAAAGGAATCACCATTCTCGCCAAAAACACCGCTATTACCTATCATGGTCCGTCAGCTAAAGATTTCGGGGCGCCAGAAGGCATCACAATTAATGTTATTGACACCCCTGGGCACGCCGATTTCTCCGGTGAAGTAGAGCGTGGACTATCTATGGTGGATGGTGTGGTTCTTCTCGTTGACGCCTCGGAAGGTCCGCTGCCGCAAACCCGTTTTGTGCTACGCAAAGCACTAGAAGCAAATAAGCCGGTT
This sequence comes from Arcanobacterium buesumense, assembly GCF_012563545.1. Taxonomy (NCBI): domain Bacteria; kingdom Bacillati; phylum Actinomycetota; class Actinomycetes; order Actinomycetales; family Actinomycetaceae; genus Arcanobacterium; species Arcanobacterium buesumense. The sequence goes on along the minus strand of NZ_CP050804.1, from coordinate 1,596,988 downwards.
ATTACAGTCATTAACAAGGTAGATCGGCCAGACGCTCGGATTTCTGAAGTTATTGAAGAAGCTCAAGATCTATTGCTCAATTTGGCTTCCGATATTGATAATCCGGATCTTGATTTGGATAAAATCCTTGATATTCCGGTAATTTTTGCTGCCGCTAAAGCTGGACGCGCAGATACCGTACAGCCAGAAGACGGCCAACTGCCGGCTAATGAAAATCTTGAACCCCTCTTCCGGGCGATTCTGGAACATATCCCAGCGCCAACTTATGAAGAAGACGCACCACTTGTTGGGCAAGTGACTAACCTTGACGCTTCGCCGTTCTTAGGCCGATTAGCGCTCATCCGCGTCTATTCTGGAGAGTTGAAGAAAGGCGCTTGGGTTGGTTTAGCTAATGGTCCAGATTCGGACATTGAACGTGTCCACATTACCGAGCTTTTACGAACCCAAGGTCTGGAACGTGTTCCAGCCACAACAGCCGGACCTGGAGATATCGTAGCGGTTGCTGGAATGCCCAATATTATGATCGGCGAAACCTTAGTTGATTTGGAAGATCCACGCCCAATGCCTAGGATCCATATTGACGATCCGGCTATCTCGATGACTATCGGAATTAACACTTCGCCATTAGCTGGCAAAGTAAAAGGGCACAAGCTTACCGCACGTCAAGTTCGTGATCGTCTCACACAAGAACTCGTTGGCAACGTCTCGATCCGCGTGCTCCCCACTGATCGACCAGATGCTTGGGAAGTCCAAGATCGTGGTGAACTCGCGCTCGCGATCCTGGTTGAAACCATGCGCCGTGAGGGCTTTGAACTCACTGTTGGTAAACCACAAGTTGTTAAACGAGTTATCGATGGTGTCATTCATGAACCTTGGGAGCGTGCCACAATCGACGTACCAGAAGAACATCTTGGTGCAGTTACCCAATTAATGGCAGCACGTAAAGGCCAAATGATCACTATGTCCAATCACGGAAGTGGTTGGGTGCGTATGGAATTTAGTTTGCCTTCGCGTGGAATGATTGGATTCCGTACACAATTCCTGACACAAACTCGTGGAACCGGCATTGCGGCCTCTATTTCAGAAGGTTACGCGCCATGGGCTGGAACAATTGAATCGCGCAATACGGGTTCACTTGTCTCCGATCGTGCCGGTCAAGTAACCGCCTTCTCACTCCAACGTCTAGAAGATCGCGGAACGTTCTTCGTCGATCCAGGCGAAGAAACATATGAAGGTCAAATCGTGGGTGAGAATCCGCGCAACGAAGATATGGAAGTCAACGTCGTCAAGGCTAAAGAAATGACGAATATGCGTTCGGCTACGGCAGATGCTTTTGAAACGCTTCAAGCACGGCGCAAGCTGACTCTTGAAGAATGTATCGAATTTGCTGCAGATGATGAGTGCATTGAAGTAACACCTGAAGTTGTGCGCGTGCGAAAGGTTATTCTCAATACCACAGAACGTTTACGTGAAGCCGCACGCCGTAAGCGGGCAGCTGGAAAGTAAACACAATAATATGCTGCGCGCTATTAGTGGGATACTAGTTGGAGCCCTTTCTGCAGTATTATCTCTTGTTGCCTATTCCGGCCCGCTTGATCAACCAATTATTGGGTTGATTATGGCCTCCGGGTTAGTAGCTTCCGGTGCCTGGTTTGTTTATCGGATAGCAGATCGGCTCGGTTGGCTGTGCTACGGGCTAACACTGGTTATTGTTACTGGAGTAATGCTTATTACACCACTCAGTGACGATATCTTGTACACTGATCATTCCTGGGCTTTAGAGGCTTGGCTTGTGTTGTTAGCAGTGAGCAGTGTGCTTCCGGCTTTGTTTGATCGTGGTAGACGAGAAGAAGGTTGTCAGACGAGCACTGCAGAAATTGAGAAGTAGTGACGAACCATAAAAATTCTTCGCTAGTGCGATCACGGATGTTCCTCGTGGGCGGAATTTTCGCCATCGTCGTTATGCTATACGTTGGTTTAGCGTACTCGCTAGCTGGGCAAATCCCCGGAGGAACAACCATTTCAGGGGTGGATGTCTCTGGGCAGACGGCGAAACAAGCACGTCATACGTTAGAAACTGAACTCCATGAAGCACTAATACAACCTCGTGAAGTTACTATCGCAGGTATTGACCATGATCAGGCTTTCCTTGATCCGCAAGCAATGCACTTAGCGGTTGACTACGATAAGACACTCACCGGCTTGACCGGTTTTTCCCTAAATCCGGCACGCATCTGGCGGCATTTATTCGGCGGTGAAAACTATTTTGCCTATGTGAGAAGTGATTCTCAAGCGGTTATGGACCAGCTTCAGGCCCTCGCAACTGCGGTGAATCAAGAGGCTCTTGATGCGCATATCACCATTGAACAGGGGCAGGCTAGCTTGTCACAAGCTCGCGATGGGGTTGTGCTAGATGAGCAAGGGGCACAAAAAGTGATTGCTCAATCGTGGCTAGCTGGAGGAGATCCGTTACTTCTTCCCTCAACCTCTCAAGAAGCACACATTACATCCTCAGTGGCACAAGAGTTTATCGACTCGGTACTAACGCCACTATTAAGTGATGACATATCGGTTAACGTGAAAGATCATCTTGTGCAATTGACGCCGGTGAATATTGGTGACTTGATTGATATTACCTATTCAGATTCTGTTGAATTCACGGTAGACGGCGATAAGTTGCGTGCTTTAATCGATAATTTACAGCCAGGTCTATTGGCGCTTCCTTCTGATGCACGGGTTGAAATTGAAAACTCTGCGGTTAAGATTACCCCAGCAAGTGACGGCGAAACTCTTAATGCGCAATCATTTACTGCTGATCTTCGTCAAGTGGTGAGTACAAAAAATAGGACGATAACTGCAAGTATTGATGTGGTTAATCCCCAAGTAAGTACTGCAGATATTGAAAAACTTGGAATTACAGAAATTGTGTCCGAAATTTCGACGCCGATTACCTCAGATCAGGTGCGGACAACGAATCTTATCGTGGGTTCTCAATATGTGGCGAACACACTTGTGCGCCCGGGGGAAACATTTGATTTACAAACGGCACTGGGTCCGTTGGAAGAATCGCGGGGATTTGTTTCGTCTGGAGTTTTTGTCAACGGATTTGCTTCTACCGCATTAGGTGGTGGCTTATCTCAATTGGCAACGAATGTGTTTAATGTTGGCTATCGTGCGGGATTAGAAGATGTCGCGCACACGCCGCATACGGTTTATTATGATCGTTATCCTAAAGGCCTTGAATCAACTTTGTGGTATGACCACATTTATGTGAAGTGGAAGAATACCACCCCATATGGAGTAGTGCTTGAGTCGTTTGTTGATGGTCAAAAGCTTACTACTCGACTATGGTCAACGAAGTATTTTGATGTTTCCATTCATCAAGGTCAACCCTATGGGGTGGTTCCGGCAGAAACGAGGACTAATCCAGCTGCTGATTGTGAACCGTCAACATATAAGAAGGATGGTTTTTCGATAGAAGTTGGGCGAACTGTGTCCTTGCATGGCGAAGTTGTAGAAGATTCACGAAAGGTTGTTCATTACAGCCCTACTCATGCAGTGACATGTCAATAAAATGAGGTAAACGACCGAGAATGACTAGTCGACTAGCGTTATAGCGCACGTGGGCTGATAATTGATACAGCGTGAAGAATAGAAAGAGGATCTCATGACGTACGTAATCGCATTGCCGTGTGTAGATGTCAAAGATCGGGCATGCGTTGACGAATGTCCCGTTGACTGCATCTACGAAGGCGAACGAACCCTCTACATTCACCCAGATGAATGTGTTGATTGTGGAGCTTGTGAGCCGGTGTGTCCAACTGAAGCAATCTATTATGAAGACGATCTTCCACAAGAGTGGAGCGAGTATTATCGGGCGAATGTAGAATTCTTTGATGATTTGGGTTCTCCTGGCGGGGCGACCAAACTTGGCCCGATTGCAAAGGATCATCCGTTAATTGCCGATCTTCCGCAAGGAATCAACGATTAAATCGGTACTATCCCCGATTCAGTCAATGCTTAAGCATGCTGGGTCGGGGATTTTTATTCCACTAATTTATCTCAATATCAAAACATTTTGAAGAAATTGCGGTAATGTGATCTATATCGTACCGATTCGTCGTCGAACGGTAGCGACGATAAAAGGAGGCGGAGAATGGCAAGCAATGCACATCTGGCAGTTGACGGCCAAAATCTGGAACTCGAACGCGTTGAAGCGATATTAGGCAATGATGGTTTTAAAATTAACTCGATGTTAGCCAGTACCGGCACGGTAACGCTAGATCCGGGGTTTACTAATACTGCATCGTGTACTTCAGAGATTACCTATATTGATGGTGATGCTGGAATCTTACGTTATCGCGGGTATCCTATTGAGCAACTTGCCGCGCATTGCTCTTTTTTGGAGGTTGCGTATTTATTGATTTATGGTCAGCTACCTGACGTAGAATCATTGGCATCTTTCACGCATCGGATTAAACGCCATACGTTATTGCATGAAGATTTTCGATCATTCTTTACTGCTTTTCCGTCCTCGGGCCACCCGATGTCGATTTTGCAAGCTGGTGTGGCTGGTCTGGGAACTTATTATGAAGATACTCTCGACCCAACAGATATCGAACAGCGCAACCTAGCTACGGTCATTTTGTTGGCTAAATTGCCCACGATGGTTGCTTATATTTCTAAACGAGCTACTGGGTTGCCGTTGCTATATCCAGATACAGCTAAATCCTATACAGAAGATTTCATTCGGATGACTTTCGCTCTTCCTTACCAGAATAACGACGTCGATCCGATTATCGTCAATGCGTTAGATAAGCTTTTTATTTTGCATGCTGATCATGAACAAAATTGTTCTACGTCAACAGTTCGGTTGGTGGGTTCTTCGCAGGCAAATATTTATGCTTCAGTAGCTGCTGGGGTAGGAGCTCTTTCGGGGCCGCTCCATGGGGGCGCAAACGAAGCAGTGCTGTCAATGTTGTCTCATTTGCGGGACTCTGGCACCCCGATCCGTGATTTCGTCTCTCAAGTTAAAGATAAAAAGAATCATATTAAACTCATGGGATTTGGGCACCGGGTTTATAAGAATTATGATCCGCGAGCCACGATTGTTAAAGGTATTGCCGACGATGTGCTGGGAGCCTTATCTGGAGATGAAGAACTTTTCGATATGGCACGTGAATTAGAGCAAGTTGCGCTTGAAGACGAGTACTTTATTGGACGTAATCTTTATCCGAATGTTGATTTTTATTCTGGTCTTATATATAAGGCAATGGGTTTTCCGACGAAGATGTTCACGCCGTTGTTTGCTTTAGGGCGATTGCCGGGCTGGATTGCGCAATATCACGAGCTTGTGGACGATCCAACGCAAAAGATCGGCCGGCCGCGCCAAGTGTATATTGGTTCACAGTTGCGTGATTGGGTGCCGTTGGGACAGCGCACGAAAAGCTATTCGGGATTTAAAGAACCGTTAGATTACCAAGTGTAGGAGTAGTTGGGGGCGTATGTACATACGCCCCCTTACTTGTGGTTAGTGTGACCAGAACTCCGTGATGGAGTGGCCAAGTTCGGCGAGTAAAGTTCGCAAAAGCGGTAATGATAAACCGACTATGCCGTGATAATCGCCTTCGATTCGTTCGACAAATGGGCCCCCGAACCCGTCAATAGTGAAGGATCCGGCCACATTGAGTGGTTCTCCGGTTGCGATGTAGGCCTCAATATCGTGATCGGTCAGGTGTGCGATATGAACTGTTGCTGTTGAGACGCCTTCAACGATCCTGCCGCTTGCGGTATCGATAACGCAATGGCCGGTATGGAGGTATCCGGCTTTTCCGCTCATTTCTCGTAGTCGTTGACGAGCAATATCGGGGGTGTGTGGTTTCCCGGCGATGCGCCCGTTCATCTCTAGCATTGAGTCACACCCGACGACGACGGTGGGTGCGGGTTCGTCGTTTTTCACTAGTGCATAAATTGCTTGGGCTTTGCTGGTAGCAAGCAGCTGAACTTCTGCCTGAGCCTTTTGGCGTAGGCTGAGCTCTGCATGATTAGTGGCGAAGTCATTGATGATGGCGTCTTCGTCTAAGTCAGCAATGCGGACGATGGGTGTGATACCGGCATTGATAAGAGTTTGCCGGCGGGCCGGGGAAGCAGATCCTAAAAGGAGTTTTTTCATGCCAGTGCCTCACGCAGAACATCTAATCCGACTGATCCAAGAGAAAGTGCTTGGGTGTGCCAATCTTTAAGGTTAAAGGATGCACCGTGTTTCTGTTCTGCTTGGGTGCGCAATTCCTTCCATAACCGATGGCCGATTTTGTATGATGGGGCTTGGCCAGCCCAACCTAGATAACGGTTGAGCTCAAACTGTAAGAAGGAGCGTTCCATCGCAACGTTATCTTGTAAAAACTGCCACGCCACATCACGGTTCCACACCGGACTTATGTGCTGGTAGCGGGAAGGGGTGGGTTTTTCCAGGTGAACTCCGATATCGAGAACAACACGTGAGGCGCGCAGACGTTCGGCGTCTAGGACTCCCATGTAGTCACCAGGTTCATCCATGTATCCCAGTTCGCGCATTAAACCTTCAGCGTATAGTGCCCAGCCTTCGCCATGTCCTGATACCCAGCAGAAATTCCGGCGCCACATATTAAGCTGATCTTTAAGGTAGGTAGCATAACCGACTTGTAGGTGGTGCCCGGGCACTCCTTCGTGATAGACGGTGGTCTTTTCTTGCCAGGTGGTGAAAGTGTCCGTGCCGTCGGGAACCGACCACCACATGCGACCCGGGCGCGAGAAATCATCAGCAGGACCGGTGTAGTAAATTGCTCCGGTGCCTGAAGGGGCGATCATGCATTCGATTTTTTTCATCGGGGCCGGAATTGTGAAGTGAGTGCCGTCGAGGTCATGTAATGCTTGATCCGATATTTGCTGCATCCACTGTTGGAGTTGTGTTGTTCCGTGGAGTTGGCGGGCAGGATCATTATTAAGCCGTTCCATTGCTTGGGTAACATTTACGCCTGGGCCGTAGAGCTCTTCAGAGATGCGAGTTTGTTCGTTGATAATCCGATCAAGTTCGTAGAGTCCCCACTCGTATGTTTCATCAAGATCAAGACGTGCGCCGACGAACTGTCGTATACGGCGTTCGTAGCGCTCGCGGCCAAAAGCATCGCGCTCGCTGCCGTGGGGTGCAATATCAGTACGCAAGAAATCGCTGAGTTCGCCATAAGCTTTGCGGGCTAGGTTAGCTCCTTCATTGAGGGTGGCCGCCAGCTGTGGATAGGCGTGTGCACCACGCTGAGCAAGGGCGGTTAGTGCGGAAGCCTCGCTAGCAACATGCATAGCTTCAGCAATAGCTAACTCGATTTGTCGGCTTGCGTGAGCGGGGCCTTGGTTGGTACGTAAAGCTAGGGTTTGCTTCCATCCGGCTAGTGCCTGGGGGATGTTATGTAAACGAGCGGCAATAAGCTCCCAATCGGTTGCAGTATCCGTAGGCATAAGATCAAAAACTTCGGTGATGCCTTGCAGCGGGGTAGCGATGTTGTTGATGTCGCCAAATTCGTAGGCGTCGTAATCTTCTAGTTCAAGACCTAGTCGTTCACGCATAGCTGCGACCGTGACGCGATCGACGTCGTCAACTGGGGTAAGGTGGGCTAATTGCGCTAGCGTGTCACGTTGAATATCGGCAATGTACGCCGATCCTTCCGGAGAATAATCGGAAAAAGTTGATTCATCGGCACCGGGCAGTCCAAGGGACGTGACAGATTCGGGGGAGTTATCAAGAATTTGTTGGCTGAATTTATTAGCAAGTTCATCAATTTTTGTTACTGGTCTAGTCATAGCTATAGTCTACCGGCATACGAGGCGAAGAAAATAGTAGTACTCTAGGGTGGGTGTGGATAGAAGATGGTGTGAGTTTTCAAAAATGGGAAAAGTTGCTAAAGTAGTGATGTGATGCTGGACACACATGATGATAATTCGGAAGAAGAGCTGACGACCGTTGAAAAACACGCTCGACGGCTCCTTGGCGGTGCCCCAAAATATGCGGTGCATCAAGCTGCTGAACTAGCTGGAATGGATGTTGACACAGTTCGTCGGTTCTGGCGAGCCATGGGATTTCCCTATATCTCCAATCCAGATAGTATTCTTTTCACGGAATATGACATTGACGTGATGCGCGCCCATCAAGATTTTGTCGCGCGTGGAAAGATGGACGAAGATACTCAAAACTCCCTTATTCGTGCCCAATCTCATCTCGCGGATCGTATCGTTTTATGGCAGTACGAAGCGCTTGTGGAAGAAGCTGAAAATCGGTATGGACTGGACGAAGTGTCCGCCCGTTACTGGGTTCTTGACCATATTCAAGACTATGAACAGTTTTTGATATATCAAACAAAATATGCCTGGCGCCGCCACTTAACTGCGTTCTTGCGACGCACCGAAGTTGAACTAGAAGGCATGTCCTACGCTGGCGATGAAGCGATGCCATTAACTCGTGCAGTCGGATTCGTTGACCTTGTCTCGTTTACGCAGCGATCTGGTGAATTATCTCCCCACCAGCTTGTCGATTTCATCCAAACTTTTGAATTTACTTCCCGTGATGTTATTTCCTCATATGGAGCTAGGGTAGTTAAAACTGTTGGTGACGCCGTGCTCTATATTTCTGACGATCTAGCAACTGGCGCAACCGTCGTATCGGAAATTGTTAAAGCTTTACGTGCAACTCCGGGGATGCCACACGTCCGCGCTTCGATGGTCTGGGGTGGATTAGTCTCCCGATTTGGGGATGTTTTTGGCCCAAAGGTCAATCTTGCGTCCCGACTGTGCTCGATAGCTCCAGTTGGGGGAATCTTAGTGGACCGGCCAACAGCAGAAGCCTTAAAAAAGCTTGACGAACATGCTTATCGTATTGAACCTTTTGGTACTCCAAACTTGCAAGGAATTGGAAGTATCGATGCTGCTCAACTTCACGTCGTCGAAAAACCCGAATCCTAATCAGCATAGCTCTGAATATTCCTTTACTATGGGAATTAGTGGTATATACGGATATACTGTTGGTTCTAATACAAATAAAGGGAATAGAAATGACGAATGTACTAATAGTTGAAGATGACTCGGCCATTTCCGCTCCACTTGTGCGCGCATTATCGCGTGAAGGATATGACGTCACCGCAGTGGATACCGGACAGGCAGCAGTTAATTTAGTGAACACACCGATTGATTTAATGGTCTTAGATCTCGGCCTACCAGATATGGACGGGCTAGATGTGGCACGTGCAGCACGCACCGCGGGACAAACATTCCCAATTTTGATACTTACTGCCCGAGCTGAAGAAGTCGACATGGTTGTTGGTTTAGATGCTGGAGCAGATGATTACGTTACCAAGCCGTTCCGGTTAGCTGAACTGTTGGCACGCGTGCGTGCCTTACTGCGTCGCTCCTCAGCAATTGATGAACCGGCAGATACGCTACAAGCGCAAGACGTCACCATCGACATTGCTGCACACCGCGCCTACATTGACGGCAAAGAGTTACAGCTAACAGGTAAAGAGTTTGAGCTCCTGACAATTTTGATCCGCTCGGCTGGCTCGGTTGTTTCGCGCGAAACGTTGATGACGACGATGTGGGGCAAAGATGCTGAGAAGTCAACGAAGAAACTTGACATGCACATATCGTGGTTGCGTCGCAAACTTGGTGATGATGTCACTGAGCCACATTACATTTCAACTGTTCGCGGGATGGGATTCCGGTTCGAAGTTAGATAAAACTATCTAGCCCCAAAGAAGGTGTGGGATGCGCGAACGTACTATTACTCTAGTACGAGTTGCTGTTGCAGTGTCCGTGTTATTACTAGCGGTTCCAGGCATGCTTTTGGGAAGCTATTTGATCTGGAAAGACGCCGAAACAACAGTTGAAGTGAGATCGCAAGCTGTCGTAGAAGTAATTGGTCGGCTAGAGCTGAATAATTCTAAAGTGTGGCCCAATCTGCTTGATTCTCTGGCAGAATCCTCGCGTCTATCTGGAGTTCATATCTCGGTAACATATCCAGACGGACAAACCATTGAGTCGCTTAATCCAGCTGTTTCTTCCCGCTTTGAACTGCGCAGATTCTCACCCCAAGGCGCGCTCGTCACTATTTCTGCACCAAAATATGCAGCGATAGCGAATATTGCGCGACTTCTCGGAGCAGTAGCTATTTTGGTGGTCGCTGCATTTCTGGTTGGGGCATACTTTGCTCGGCAACGCGCTCGCATCCTATCCGACCCACTTGTCCTCTTAGCTGCAACGGCCGAACAAATCGGAGCTGGTCAGGTCCGTCCCCGGATGCCAGCATCCGGTATTGAAGAAATTGATTTGGTCTACCAAGAGCTAGAACGTACGGCCAGCCGGATGGCCAGCCGTATCGCTGCTGAGCGCCAATTTGCCGCCGATGCCGCGCATCAATTACGCACTCCACTGACTGCGCTATCGATGCGCATCGAAGAAATCCAGATGCTCGCCGATGATCCAGATATCGTAGAAGAAAGTGAACGAGCACTTGAACAAATAGATCGTCTTGGCGGAGTTGTCACAGAACTGATGCGTACCTCAACCACCGGTACCTCAGGAACTACTGAAATAGTGAATCTTCGCGATATTTGTACTCAACAATACGATGAATGGGAGCCAGTTTTCCGCAATGTTGGGCGGACATTGGTCTTCAACGATGGGGATTATGAGCAGATTTTAGCTACTCCTGGGTCACTGTCACAGATTCTCGCAACCCTTATTGAGAACTCATTAAAATACGGGGCTGGTACAACAACAATTACGCCAATCAAAGCTGGGCGTATGGTGCATATCAAAGTTCGTGATGAGGGCCCTGGAGTTCCTGATGAGCTCGGTGATTCAATCTTCCTCAAAGGCGTTTCAACTGGTGGGTCAACCGGAATTGGATTGGCGGTAGCCCGAGAATTAGCTTCAAATGATGGGGGACGTTTAGAACTCACTGTTCGTAAGCCAGCTGAGTTCACCCTTACTTTGGCAGCGGCGCCCCAACAGATGGAAGCTAGCCAACATAATGGGCACGCAACACTCATATCGTTACGTTCACGCCGTCGTCGTCGCTAATCCTTTGGCATTAATCTGAGAAGGAAGCGAAGGAATCCTTCGTTACACTGCCGTCTGTCACTTGCGACCAAAATGTAGGCCCAACATCCTCGTCTAAAAGAACATAGGAAGCCCCGTCGAAGCCCATGTAATTAAGTGAACTGATTGGCGGTGGCCCCATCGCACCGTCTGGCCCCATGGCATTACGCAATGCCAAGCCAGCCCACGCTACATCGAAAAGCGAATCATTGGTGTCAACTGTCAAAACATCACTCGCTGCGCCGACTAACTCACGCTGTTTGAACGGATTGAGGAAGGTAGATACGCTGGCCGCCTTGCTAATAATTTTCGATACGACCTGGCGTTGGCGTGCCGTACGGCCAATGTCCCCGAGAGGGTCTTCATAGCGCATACGGGAAAAAGCTAGTGCGGTTGTGCCATCAACATCGTGACAACCGGCTTGCCAGACAAGCGTGGAGTACGGATCATCAACATCGTAGTCGAGACAGAGGTTAACTCCGCCTACCGCATCAGTTAATTGCTTAACTCCATCCATACCGATTTGCACGTAGTGATCAACGGTTAAACCAGTTAATGATTCAACAGTTCCAACTAAATACTTATATCCGCCAATGTTAAGGGCGGCGTTGATCTTTCCAGAGTCGCCATCTGGATAGTCCACCAACGTGTCACGCGGGATTGAAACCAACGAGTTAGTGCCCGATTCGGGAACCTGAAGCAGCATGATTGTATCGGCACGATGCCCCTCAGTTGGATCGGAAACAACTCCACCGCGTTCATCGGAGCCGACGATTAAATAGGTTGTTCCTGGGGTGTCAGGACGGCCAGTAAGTGCCGATAAACGCGTGATATGCGAATCGCCAAAACTATAGAGATAGTAGATCCAGATAAGTACCGAAAGAATAAAACATAAGGCAATAATGCCTGTTGAACGAGCATAAAAACGCCAAGTGCGTGTTTGTGTTCCGCGAGTAGCGATAAAGCTCGCAGGCGATGAAACTGGTGAGCTCATCCGGCTCACTGGCGCGGGCTGATTAGCGTGTATTGGTGGTGGAGCTGGAGTAACTGGCTGTGGTGGTGGGGCAATCGGTGTGGGCCGTTGCGTGGCCGGTGAGGCCTCTGTGAAGGCGGAACGTCGTATAGGGCCACGTGGACCATTCGGACGTGCCGAAGAGCGCGGAGTTGACGCCGGTGGAATAACGGCCGGTGTTGGGCTAGGTCCAGCCGTTCGCCGAGGCAGACGTCCCGCTGTGGGCGTCTGAGGCGGAGCAGGGCGTGCCTGCGCTGGCCGCCCGACTCGACGGGCGCCTTGTGCGCTGGGACGGTTACGACGTTTGCGAGGCTCAAATGAAGGAGGCTGAGTCACTGATCATCCAATCGGTCTTAGTCCGCAATACCTGAGCCAATAGATTTTGTAAATTCATCTAATTGCTCAGGGGTAACACTACGAACAATATCTGGACCAGAATCGGTTGCTGAGGCGTCCTCGGGGATTGGAAGATCATTAACAAGGGCATCCCAGACGCGCTGTGCATTTTGTGATGGACGAACCCGTGCACCATCAGGATAATACGGCATCGTTGCAAAATTAATCGCATCAGGATCTACATTGCGCAGTGAATAGGCAAGTCCACCAAGCCATTGAATATCTCCCAGACCACTGGAAAGATCCATGTGGCTGGTGACATCTTTCAGGATTCCATAGAGTGTTGGAATATCGGTGAATACATTGAGCGAGAAGGTCTTTTTTGCAATCGCGGTAACAACTTGGTGCTGGCGTGAGATACGGCCAATATCAGATCCGTCTCCAATAGAGTAGCGAGCTCGGGCAATACCCAATGCTTGGGTGCCATTAAGGTGATGACACCCGGATTCTAACTGGATACCGGAATGTGGATCATCGATTGCTTCGTTGAAACACATATCGATTCCGCCAATGGTATCGACAACATCACGGAAAGAGTCGAAGTTGAGAACGGCGAATCCGTCAACGTAGACGCCCGTGAGTTCTTCAACCGTTCGCAAGGTACATGCGGCAGCTTGAGCAACGCTTCCGCCGAAGGTACCTCCGGTAGAGAATGCGGCATTGAACATTGCGTCATGCTGTGGATAGGACATATCTTCGTTGCCCATAACGCACGGTGGGATGTCCACTAACGTGTCACGTGGGATGGAAACGACGTCAATGCGCTGCCGATCAGCGGAAATATGCATCAGCATCGTGGTATCGGAGCGTTGGCTACCGCCGTCAGCCAAGTCAGCCCCCAAAAGTAGAATGTTTAATGGCTTGCCGGCTTTTTGATCAAGTGGAGCTTGGTTTTCGGTAGGCCGTTCTTTTTGTTGTACTAACGCGGAAAGATCGTGTTGCACGATAGAACGTTGGAGTTCGTAAACCATGGTGGCTAACGCACTGCTACTAACAAGAGTGAAGGCCAAAACAGCTAATCCGAAGATGCGTAAGCGTTTGCGCCATGGGCCACTTTTACGCTGATGCGTTGCTGAGCGGTGGGGGAGTTCGGCGGTTGAATTCGACTTTTCCACGCAATGCTCCTGGTTCTTTTCGCACGGTCAATTTTACTCCCCCAAGTCACGGGAGAATATACGTCTTTAAATTATATCCCACGCATGCGCATTTTCTGTGGCAAGAATGTTTTCAATATTGTTTTGTGGGGTGATAATCACTAGGGCGGCATGGTTGAAAACGGCCCCAGCGAATTGCGCGGTAAGGCGCTGTGGGTCATCTGCGCCAACCGCATAGGTTGAAAACGAGGTGGGTGGATTCTCAACGGCGATATCTTGAGGAGTGAAGGTTGTTAAGTCGATAGTGTCTGGGTAGCGCATAGGGGCACTAGCGGCGTCTTCGTATTCATCGGGCAGGTCTCCGGGCCATGCGAAAGCTAGTGGCGCAAGAGTTAGTGCAAGGTGGGTGGCTTGATCTTGTGGTGGTGTGGGGTGTGCAGTGACGACGACGTCGTTCCAGGATAATTCGGTAGGTGTGTAACTGACATGGCATCCAGCAACGTGGCCAGCTAGGCTCCACAACACTGACTTCCAGTGTGCCGGGAGGTCAAGAAAAAGATGGCTATCCCCATCAACTCCTAGATCGTCGGAAAGGTATTGGGCAATTTTTGATATGTGCATAGCGCATACTTTGCCCGATAACTCAATGCGTTCGGATACGCCATACCAAATTAAGGCAGGTGAAGTTCCGCGTTCTAGCAGTGCTTCCATCAGAGTGTGGGTGCTTTGATTCATGATAACTCGTTTCGTATTTTAAGTCCGGTTCGCGTAATTGGAATAATGCAAGTCAATTAGTAGATCTGTGATTATTTCGAATGCTAGAGGGCAGTTTGCCTTATCGCCTTGACTTTTGGGGTATGACACGCGTGTAATTTACATAGTGCAATATTTTCGAAGGGATCTTGGTATGTGGGATATAACGGCTACGACGGCGGAAGCTTCTTCCGATGCTCGCAGCGCCCAAACCCTCATGCAGGGTATCTTTAACCTCGGGTACGGTACGCAGGGAGCTGAGGATTTAAGCTGGATGGAAGAGGCGCTATGTGCGCAAACCGATCCAGATATTTTCTACCCGGAAAAAGGTGGCTCCACGGCGCCAGCCACATCAGTATGTGCAAGTTGCTCAGTGCGCGCTGAATGCCTCGAATACGCTGTGACTAACGATATCCGTCACGGTATTTGGGGTGGTACTTCTGATAATGATCGTAAGCGAATAGCTCGCGAACGAAAGGTAGCCCAGGGCCTGCGTGGGTAAGGCTTAGTGTGAGTATGCAGGAGAAAATCCGCGATCAAGTCACGGCTATTGTGCTTTCACAAAGCCGTGATTTTCCATATCTAGCTCAAACTCTTGCGGCTATTGCCGAGCAAACGCACAAGCCTGATCGGGTCATTATAGGCCTGGAGCATGAAGCTGAACTGCCATTCTTACAGCGGGCATTACCAATGGCTGAGGTTCGGATTGTGGGCCAGCAACCTTCGCTAGGAGTGGCGATTACACAGCTCCTAGCAGAGGTGGAATTGACTGATAAATGGCTTTGGATTGTGCATGCTGATTCCGCTCCAGAACCCTCAGCGTTAGACTTTCTTCTCCGTACTGGAGAAACATCTCATCAGATTGGTGCCGTAGGCCCAAAGCAAGTGAGCTGGGATGAAAATCCACGCCAGCTACTGGAAGTAGGTATTAATGCTACCCGCTCTGCTCGCCGAGTCCCGGAAATTGAGGCAGGAGAGCTGGATCAGGGACAGCTGGATTATCGTACTGACGTACTTGCTGTCGGCAGTGCCGGAATGCTTGTGCGTACTCACGCATGGCAGCATCTGGGTGGATTTGATCCTCGCTTAGGTCCTTTTGGCGACGGTTTAGAGTTTTCGCGCCGGCTTCGGATAGCGGGATATCGCGTCGTCGTCGAACCACGAGCAGTGGTACGTCACGGTCAAGTTTCCCTGGGACAACCTCTTGTCACATCCTTTGCCCGCCGGCGTTCGGCTCAACTTTATAACTCGCTTCTTGCCGCCCCCGCATTACTGGTACCGCTTCTTTGGCTGGGATATGTTGTCGGGAGTATTCCGCGCGCTTTGTTGCGATTGCTCAGCAAAGATGCGGCTTATGCACGTGCTGAATTGGGTGCTGGATGGGCAACCATCGCCTCTCTTAAAGCAGTAATACGAGGACGATTGCGTATCCGCGCTGTTCGCCAAGTTCCCCGCAAAGCATTAAAAGAACTCGAAGCAGCGCCTTGGGCTATCCAACAAGCAAAACGTCATTCTCGGCGGGCACATGCAGATGCTCGTTTTATGGCTCAAGTGCCAGACCAATTCACTATTAAAGAATACGCACAATATCGGCGGGTAAGCCGGATTGGTCGTGCTATCGCCATCGTGGGAGCTCTTGGCCTTGCGGGGGTGTTGTTTATTCCCGTGGCATTTAATGGTGCGCTGAGTGGCGGTGATTTAGCATATGGGTCACAAACTGGCCTTGATCTGATTCGGATGGCACTGTCAGGATGGATTCCTGCTGGGGATGGCTACCCAGGAGCCGTCGATCCGTTATGGGTGTTCGCCGCATTGCCCTTGGTTATTTTCCAGCCCTTGCATCTCACGATAGCTCAGCTAGTGACCATCATGTTGTATTGTGCATTGCCACTGGTTGCTTTACTGGCTTATGCCGCATTGGGACGGGTTATCGTTGGCTGGCAGGCACGGGTGGTGCTCACACTTGTTTGGTTGGTTTCTCCGCCCTTCCTCGATGCCTTAGCTAGTGGCAGAATCGCTGGAGTAGTGGCATATATCGGTCTTACTGGATGTGCCTACGCTATTGGCGGTTCGTGGCGTGGGTCGGTTCGAGACAGTGGCTTTTTAGCATTTTTTGCCATGGTTTCTTCGCTGGCATCTCCACTTTTTGCACTTATTATCGCTGTTATCGGCATTGGCAGTTTCGTTTGGCAAAAATTTGCGTGGCGCTGGATTTTCATACCTCTACCGGCGCTTATCATTCACCTTCCAGGCTTGCGATATGCCGGGTGGCGTTATCTCCTGACGATGCCAGGCAACCCAGTTTCTTCCCAAGCAGATCCAGTCGACGTTGTATCGCTGGTTCCTTATGAAGTAATGTCGTGGGATTTTCCGGCCATTTTGGCCTATGTCTTGCCATTGATGATTGTTGTTGTTGCGGTGATAGCACTTGGGCGGCTTACGTTATATGGGCGGATTCGTCTGGCATGGTTGTTTGCGATATTGGGTCTTGTCTGGGCCTTGGTGACGACGCAGTTCGCCGTGGCAACAATGTATCTTTGGGCTGGATTTGGCCAAGAGCTTGCCTGGATCAGTCTAGTGATGGCGATAGCTTGTGGTTTTGCCGGGACGCGTTCGTGGCTGCGATCATCCTCCTTTGGTATTAAACATCTAAGTGTTGGTGTTGTCGGTGCCGCATTGTGTTGTGGCTTAATTGCAACGGTAACGCATTTCGTTCTGGCCAGTTCACAGATTCGTCAACTACACCCGCAAACAGCTACGCTTCTTCCTGCTATTGGAATTGAAGATCAGCGAGCTGGAGCAAAAGTATTATCTTTGGAACCGACGCCAGCAGGTATCGAAGCTGAACTATGGCGAGGTTATGGTATCGAGCTAACGGATAGAACGATGGTGGCACAAGCCCGTCCAGCTGATTCGCAGGCCCGTGATCATCTCGGCCAAACAGTTGCCAATATTATGGGCCGTTCGGCTTCAGTTGCTATGGATCTCCAGGCGCATGGAATATCTCTGATCGTGGTGCCAGTGAGTGAAGATTTTAATCGGGTTGAACTTGTTGGCGCGTTAAACGCAATCACTAATATCTCGTATGTTTCTGGGCATGAAGCTGGTGATTTTTGGCGGGTAGAACCAGCTGAAGATGAAATAATTATTGCTCGAGCAGGCCATGCTCAACATGTCAATCCGAGCTCCACAGATCGCATAGTCGTGCTCGGGGAACGTTTCTCGCCACATTGGCATGCCAGTATCAATGGAACTGAAATTGCTGGTCATAAACGAGATTGGCAGCAGGTATTTATCATGCCGGCAGGCTCGCATGGTGAATTAACTGTGACCTATAACGATCGAATGCATGCGCCGTTAGCGATAGGACAGTTGGTGGCGATGATTATTACAACTATTTTCGCCGTTCCGATTACCCGCCGGAGGTGGAGTCGATGAGAATAAAGCCAATTGTGTCGGGTATTGCGGTTCTGGCTTTAGCTAGCGCGGTAGGCGTTATTGCGGTGAGCCTTCCTGCGCCCGCCGAAATGGCGGCTAAAAGTACTGAATATGTTCCAACAGACCAAACATTTTCATTAGCCTGTTTAGGCGGAGCTATCCGTACAGTGGCGGAGGGCGTTAACGTTACAAATGAAGCTGAATCTATTACCGGGCATGGAGTTGTTTTTGTTGACGGCGCCCACTGGTTTGATATCCTTACCCAAACTGATCGTGACTCAACTACCGTCGTTCCTACAGCTGTGTCAGAACTAGGTGTCACTGACGCTACTGGTGTTGTTTATGCGACTAACGCACAGGTACAGGATGGCCATATTACTGGCGCCTCGACGGTGCAAGTTGGTGGCGGAGATATGCGCGGTCTGGCAACGAATCCCTGCCAGTGGACTCGGCAAACTCAATGGCTCGTAGGCAGCCAATCTGGTGTCGGGACCTATAACGTGTTAAGCCTATTGAATCCTGGAGACAATCCGATCACAGTTTACCTTAGAGCTTTTGGTCCAAACGGCCCCGTGGAAGTTAGACAACGTCAACAAATCAGCGTCGCTGCGCGTACAAAAATAACTGTCAATCTTGATGGTTTACTTGATGATACTAGCCAATTAGCTCTCGAATTATCATCAGACTCAGGGGCATTTGGGGCATCGATGCAAACAAACGTATTATCTGGGTTTACCCCACAAGGGCTATCTTTTATCGGACATGCCGCGCTCGGGCGAGAAGTGTTTATTCCAGGTTTTGAGGTCAGTGAACCCCAGGGCAGCGCTGTTAAATCTGACGTCCAGTCATCTGCAGAAGGTGGCGAATCTCCGGAAAATTCTTCAGATCCGGGACAAACGACAGCAACATTACGGTTGGTTAATCCGCATGAGAATGACACAACAGTTCACGTCGATCTCATCGGTGACAAAGAGTACCCATTGCCCGGTGCTGATAACCTCGTTATTCCAGCTCAATCCGTACTTGATTTGACCCTTGATGGTATTGATCCGGGTGCTTATACCGTGCGCGTTAGGGCAGATGAACCAGTGACCGCTGCGATTAATATGTCGCTCACCTACGGGGCATTGACTGACACAACATGGATTGGCGCTCAAACTCCGATCCAAGCTGGTGGTGCAGCCCTCAATGGCTCATCAACATTGATGATGAATGTTCCTTCTTCTACCGCAGTGACTGTCACTGGCTATGATATTCACGGTAAAGAACAATATCGGAAAGTCGAAACGGTAACGCACACCGCCGCGCTGACCTTACCTGACGACCTCGAGTTCGTCTGGATATCGGCTACTAATCCGGTAGCTGCTGCAGTATATTCCACTGCAGATCTCAATACTGGACGAGGAATTAACGTCATCGGTTTGACTGCGCAGGGAGCCGATGCTCAAGCGATGCGGGTTAGCGTTAATCCGTAAAAGCTATTGTAGATATTCCACCTCAGCAGGATCGATATCTAGCGCACTGGCAATCTGGCTCACCATCACGTTGTGAATAAACATGCGTGGATCATCGTCGTCGTCAGCAGCTATTGTCAGTGGCATACGATAAAAAACTAAGCGGCCAAGAATTCGAGAAGGACGCTCAAAAGGTAAAAAACGAGCTAACGGAATCCCATTTTCCCACGGGGCAGGATCTGAAGCAGGAACATCTAAAACGGCGAAATCGTAGCGGTCTAAACGGCGGCCCAGATGGCGGCGAAATGCCGCCAATTCCAACGCTAAAATATCGTCAAATTTTTGGGCACGTGTCCGGTAGGCTGGCGATTGCGAGCTGACAAGTGGACCGCGCATCCCGCGACCATGTCGATCACGGCGACGCCCACGATCGCGTTTAGGTAATGTAGTCACATAACTTATTTTACGCCACTGTTACTGAAGAAGACGAGAGATGTAGACTAGGAGATGTGAGTCCAATTCGACATTGTTCCCGAGGCGCCTGCAAAAACGCAGCTGTTGCCACGATGACCTATGACTATAAGCAAGCAACTGCAGTCCTAGGGCCGTTATCACCCGTGCCACTGCCAGGGGCGTTTGACCTATGTGTCCAGCATGCCCACACGGTAACGGTGCCAGTTGGCTGGCAAATGATTCGGCTCAAAACAGAATTTGAACCGGTTGCCCCGTCTACTGATGATCTCACTGCGCTCGCGGATGCTATTCGAGAAGCATCCCGTAAAGATGTGCCCCCGCCACAGCCAGCCCAACGTGAGATTCGGCGTACATCGATGGATATTTCGGCCACGCCCCGTCCGCGCCCGCGTCCGCATTTCACTGTTGTTGATGGTGGTGCGCAAGATTCTGCCCAGACCGAACCTACTAATGAACTCTCAGCTGTTTCTGAAGACCAACCTGACCGAGACCTTCCGGTAGACTAGAGCTAGTCGAGTAATGTGAAAGGCACAAAACAATGCGTATCTTAGTTGTTGACGATGATCCGGGCATTTCCGAGATGGTGGCCATTCTGCTGGAGTCCGAAGGGTATGAGGTGTCGGTATGTGCTAACGGCTCTCATGTTTTGCCGTTGTTTCGTGCCGAGCATCCAGATTTAGTTTTGTTAGACGTTATGTTGCCAGGCCTCGATGGAGTTTCGGTGTGCCGTCAATTGCGTGAAGAGTCTGATGTGCCCATTATTATGATGAGTGCCAAAACTGACTCTGTTGATGTGATTGCTGGGCTAGAAGCTGGGGCTGACGATTACGTGACGAAGCCCTTTGAAAATTCGGTGTTACTCGCACGAGTGAAGGTGCGTTTGCGCCGGCAGGAAAATGAAGTGGAAACCTTACGGGTTGCTGATTTAACTATTGATCTTAAGGCTCATGAAGTTAAACGTGGTGAGCAAATTTTGCATTTAACACCGCTGGAATTTGATTTACTGACCGTGTTAGCGCGCAAACCGTATCAGGTTTTTTCTCGTGAAGAACTCTTGGAACAAGTGTGGGGATACCGCCATTCTGCGGATACCCGGTTGGTTAACGTTCATATTCAACGGTTGCGCGCTAAGGTGGAGCGTGATCCAGAAAATCCCGATGTTGTCCTGACTGTGCGCGGTGTGGGATATCGGGCAGGTTCTGCTAAGGAATGACTCGCGTGGTTGCGACGGAATCACGCAAGCAGAGTTTTTTTGACCGAATTGAACAGGTTATTACCCGTTATCGTTTGCGGTGGCGTTCGTCCTTGGCAATTCGGACGATCACGGTTATCGCGTGTGTGTCCTTGGTGGGTATTGCCTTAACCGGTACGTTGATTACATCCCAAGTGAAAAATGCGGTTTTTGATCGAACGGTTGCAGTTGATATCGAACGTTTTGCGACCGATACCCAGTTAGCTCAGGAACGTTTTTCAGTTGCGGTCTCCCCAACGACGGCGCAGTCTCAGCGGGTTGCTTTGGAATTAGTGGCTTCGCTATATGATCCGGCTCGTGAGCTTTTGGGTGGTGTGTTGTTGCGTTCCCCAGATCAAGAATTTACGGGGACGCCGATTTTGGAGCCAGAGACAGCGACGACGACGCGGGTGCGTTCTTTGGTGACGCCACAGTTGCGAGAAATTGTACGTAGTGATGCGGATTTGAGTTGGCAGTCGGTAGCGATTAGTTCAGCTAAAAATGATGATATTCCAGGGATTATCGTGGGTAAGCAGATCACGATTCCTGGTTCGGGTGACTATGAATTGTACGCTGTTTTTTCGTTGAAAAATCAGCAGGATTTATTGAATGCGACAATGCGGGCGCTATCGTTGAGTATGGTTGGTTTGCTGGCATTAATCGTTATTGTGGCATGGTTGATGGTGCGTTTTATTTTGCGGCCTATCCGGGCGGCAGCAGCCAATGCACGAAAGTTGACTGAGGGTGAATTTGATTCCCGGATGACGGTCTATGGATCAGATGAATTAGCACAACTTGGCGAGTCGTTTAATACGATGGCTTCTTCCCTCGAAGAGCAGTTTACTAAGATGCAGCGAATGTCAGCGGTGCAAACGAATTTCGTTTCAGCAGTTTCGCATGAACTGCGTTCCCCAGTGACAACAATTCGTATGGCTGGTCAGCTTATTTACGATAAGCGTGAGGATTTGCCGCCTGCGTTAAAGCGCAGTGCAGAATTGCAGCATACTCAGTTGCGTAATTTAGATGCGATGCTTTCTGATTTGCTTGAGATTTCGCGCTATGATGCGGGCGGAATGGCTTTGGCAGCACAAGATGAGAATATTGCTGATATTGCCCGCAATGTTATTGAAATGGCTGATCCGTTAGCGGTGGATAACGGGGTGATTGTGCGTTTAGACATAGCCGGAGATACACATGCACAAGTAGAACCTCGGCGTATTGAGCGCGTTATCCGTAATTTGGTGGTGAATGCCCTAGAACATGCGGAAGGTAAACCGGTCAAGGTGTCTGTTGTTGGCGGGCGGGACGCTGTGGCTGTACGAGTGCAAGATAACGGTGTTGGGTTATCTGAAGATCATGCAGCTCACGTTTTTGACCGTTTTTGGCGGGCAGATTCATCACGTGTACGCAAATCTGGGGGAACAGGTCTTGGGTTAACGATTGCAAAAGAGGATGCGTTGATTCACGGTGGCACTCTCGAGGCCATCGGTGAGCTGGGCGTAGGATCAACTTTTCTCTTAACCATTCCTCGCTTGCCTGGTCATGATTTCACTCGGCCCTTACCGCTAGAAGTTCCGGAACCCTACCCAATGCCGATCGCACAAGGCGTGGAGGAAGAATGAAAAAGATACTTGCTGCGATTGTGTGTTTCGTATTGATAAGCGGGTGTGCACGCATTCCGATGTCAGGGTTGCCGCAGGCTGTGGAGCGTTCGCAACAAACCAGTGGTGGTATCGTACTGGATCCGCAAGGACCAGCTGAAGATGCCGAACCAGAAGATATTGTTGTAGGGTTCATGCGAGCTTCTTCTGCTGGGTTTTCGGATAATTTCGTCGTCGCGCGTCAATATTTGACCGCAGGCGCTGCTAAAGTTTGGAATCCGACAACTCAGGTACGTATCTATCCGGATTCACAAAATCAGCAAGTGAGTCAAACTCGTTCGGGAGCATACCGAGTAAGTGTAGGTGCGAGTGGAATTGTCGACTCAACGGGTCGTTATACGTCCGCAACAGCAGATTCCACCCTGTCAAGCGAGTTTTCACTGGTGCGCGAAAAGTCGGGGGAGTGGCGGATCGCCGTCGTCCCTGACGGGGTAACAATGCCAGATTCGTTATTCCAAACACTTTTTGTGCGTACTGCGCTTTATTTCCCAATCCAAGATCAAAGTGCATTCGTCACAGATGTGCGATGGTACCCTCGTTCTCAAGTGGTTTCTGCGGCAGCGCGCGGAATTGTCGATGGGCCGCCGCAATGGTTAGCGGGGTCAGTGACAACGATTTTGCCGGCTGGGACAACGTTAACTAATCCGGTAGTGAACGTTGACGGGGGTGTTGCGCGAATTGATTTGAGTAGTGATGTAGCAGAATTACCGGCGCGGGCTCGCAATATTTTGTACACCCAATTCATGAAAACTTTCACGTCGCTAGCTGGAGTTTCCGGTGTGGAGCTGTTAGCTAACGGAGCTTTGCTCGAAAGTGAAAATATTGCTGATATTCCAAGCTATCCATATTCTGGATCGGAAATGCTTGTTCTATCCGATGGCAAGCCTGCAGTTGTTAAAGATGATGGCCTACATTTTGTGCCGAACTCGGAGGGTTTAGCCAGCTTAGATCTGTCTGATCTAGCCACACCTTATGGTGAGAAATTAGCCGATTTTGTGGCTTTGGGACAAGGTGGGCAAACAATCTATCGGATAGATGCAGCTGGGGTGCCAATAGAATTGTTATCTGGGCAAGAATTAGTCTCCCCATCGATTGATCGTCATCGTTTTGTGTGGACTGCTGAGCGTTCGCCAGATCAGCAGTTGACCGCAATTGATATGTCTTCTGGCCAACGGGCGCGGGTAGAAGCAACGTGGCTTGATGGTTATAAGATTCGCTCACTTGCAGTATCACGTGAGGGCGGGCGGATTGTGATGCTCGCTGAGCATGAAGGAGTTTCTCAGGCTCTAGTTGCCGGTATTGTGCGTGATGGAGCTGGGGTTCCGCAGTCGCTATCTGAACCAATTCGCGTTGGGCAGCGTCTGAGTGAAATGACGGATGTGGCGTGGGTGTCAGATTCCCGATTAGTGGTTATTGGGAAGAGCCAAACCTCGTCGATGAATGCTTTGTATTCGGTGCCCTTGGGAGAAAGCATTTCGGTTATGTCTTCGCTCGAAGATATGACGAGTGTGACGGCCGGCCGCAATGATGATTCGATCGTGTTACATACTGCGGCTAATGATGTCTATGCCTATGATGCTGGTGGTTGGCGTCGGATTTTAGAGAATGCTATAGCACCAACATTTCCTGGGTGAACGATGATGGTAGGTGTGGTCCACGCTGTTCGGCAGTTCTTCGCTCAGGTAGCGGATATTATTTATCCCCGCTGGTGCGTGGGATGCGGGACGCCTGACGTTAGTTTGTGTGATTCCTGTACATGGTTGTGGCATCGTGGCCCATGGTGGCGTGCCGAGAGCGGAGCGCGTTATCTGTTAGCTGTTGACGATCAAGGTGATGACTTGAGCATTTTTCCGGTGTGGGCACGCGCATGGTATAGCGGTTCAGTCGCCTCAGCTCTGGTGCGTTGGAAGAACATGAACGATTGCCGGGTAGATGCGGCTTTTGCGCAACTGGTAGCAGATATTGTTGGTGACTTGCAGATTGAGGATGCATTTCCAGCGGCGCAGTGGCCTAATGTCGTGGTTGTTCCGGTGGCTTCACATAACTCGCGCCGGCGTGCCGGTAGATTCGTCGCCGGGGTGATTGGGCGGAGCTTTGCTCAGTGTATTGGAGTTGATTTTGTTGACGCCTTGCGGGCGAAGAAAAGCCGGCGTGGTGGCGGTAACGTGGCTGAACGTGGGCGAAAGTCGCGGGCACAGCGCGCGGTAAAAAGTTTTTCGGGATATGACGTTATTTTGGTTGACGATGTGCTGACGACGGGGGCGACGCTGCTGGGTGCGCAGCGGGCAGTGAGTCAGGCTGGTGGGCGAGTTGTCGGAGCTGTTGTTTTGGCGGTAACGGATCGTCCGTAGATATGCGGGAAGTATGCTCACCGCTGAATATGCTGATGAGGAGGGTCTTACAGTTCACTTTTGTGACATGAAGCACTATACTTAGTAGTGGAAGCTATGAAGTTACGTTCATCGTTATGATGTCGTGCAATAGCTGTGAAAGTAGGTGATGAGTGTTTTTCTCGCGTTAAGCGAGTGTAGTCCCTCAACGTAGTATCTATGGTGATACTACCCTCACGACCCAAGGAGATCATCGTGGAATTCGTAGTTAAAGGTCGCAATGCCGAAGTTAGTGACAACTTCCGTGAGTTTGTGGAAGAAAAACTGGCAAAGATTGAACAGTTTGCACCACGTGCCCAACGCGTTGAAGTTGAAGTAACTCATGAGCCGAATCCGGCGCAGGCGGAAATCTCTGAACGTATCGAAATCACCGTTCGAGATAAAGGACCAGTGGTTCGTGCTGAAGCAGCTACCTCAGATCGGTATGCTGCAGTTGATCTGGCGGCACAAAAGTTGTTTGAACGACTACGCCGCAAGAGTGAGCGAATGAAGGACCGTAAGCACCATGTTGTTAAAGATGTTGATGCTGGTGAACTCAATGTTGATCAATTGCTCGCGGAAGTGACGTCTTCTCAAGAGCGCGAAGAAGCGCCTACACAAACGCCAACTCGCCCCACTGTCGTTGGGGAAACTGTAGAAACTCAAGTTGGAGATTCGCCGGTTATTGTTCGCCAAAAGCTCTACGAAGCAAAGCCAATGTCAGTTGAACAAGCAGTAGACGAAATGGAACTTGTTGGCCACCCGTTCTACTTGTTTATTGACGAAGAAACCTCCCAGCCATGTGCAGCATATCGCCGTCGTGGGTGGACGTATGGAGTGATCCGTCTCGATGCTAAGACTATCGATCATGGCCCTGGGGAAACCGAATAACCTAGAATAACAAGTTCTCATACGTATGAGGCACGTAGCTACGATGTTACGTGCCTCATTTATGTGTTGATATCCTCACCCGCTATTTATCTGTTGAGTAATCGTCCGTTAGTATTGTGTGTGGTTTCTTCCAAATAATGTCGAGGCCGTCTTGGGCGGCTGAAAGAGGTAATCGTGACTCAACGTCCACTCCAAGTAGCGGTGATCGGTGCTGGCCCAGCTGGCATTTACGCATCAGATATTCTATCGAAGTCGGATCTGGACGTGCAGGTCGATCTGTACGAAAAGCTTCCTGCCCCCTATGGTCTTGTTCGCTATGGTGTGGCGCCTGACCATCCGCGGATTAAAGCGATTATTACTGCGTTGTACAATGTGCTCCAGCGTGGCGATATTCGACTTGTTGGTAACGTAGAAATTGGTAAAGACATCACATTCGACGAGCTACATGAGCACTATGACGCGGTCTTATTGGCAACTGGTGCAGATCGTGATCGACCATTTGATATT